>NZ_VPFK02000029.1:0-223641 GCF_008634075.2 Saccharibacillus sp. WB 17
GCGCCGGGCTGCGGGCCGTTCCCGTCGGCGCCCGGAGCCGCCGGTGCGCCTGCGGCGGGGCCGCCGCGAGGTCCGCGGCCTTCGCCGGGGCCGTGCGGCGCTTTCGCGTCGAACACGCGGTCGAGCTTTTCGCCCGCGCGCTTTTTGGCCTCGGCGAGGCGCTCGTCATGCTGCGCCTGCGTGATCTTGCCTGCGGCCAGTTCTTCGGCCAGCTTGGCCTGATGCTTCGACACCAGCAGCGCGATCAGCTTCTGCTCGTCGACCTGCTGTTCGGCTGCGATCGCCGACAGCGTCTTGCCGCTCTCCTGCTGCGTGCGCAGCTGCTCTTCCGTCAGGTTCAGCAGCGCGGCGAGCCCGGCCCGCTCGGCTGCCGGGCCGCCTGCGAGGCCGGGTCCGCCGTGCGGTCCGCGGCCCGCGCCGGGCTTGGACGGATCGAATACGCGATCGATCTTTTCGCCGGCGCGCTTTTTGGCTTCGGCGAGGCGCTCGTCATGCTGCGCCTGCGTGATCGTGCCGGCGGCCAATTCTTCGGCCAGCTTGGCTTGGTGCTTCGAGACCAGCAAGGCGATCAGCTTCTGCTCGTCGACTTTCTGTTCGGCGGCGATCGCCGACAGCGTCTTGCCGCTCTCCTGCTGCGTGCGCAGCTGCTCTTCCGTCAGGTTCAGCAGCGCGGCGAGCTCGGCCCGCTCGGCTGCCGGGCCGCCTGCGAGGCCGGGGCCGCCGCGCGGGCCTTTGCCGCCCTTGTCCGCTTGAAGCGGGTCCGCCGCCGTGCCGGCCGCTTTGGGTGCAGCGACCGAAGCATCGGCCGTTTTCGAAGCGGAGTCGGATGCCGACGCCGCATACGTATGCGTGACGGCGGCCGTACCTCCCGCCGCAAGCGTCAAAGCCAACGCGCCTGCCGCGATTTTTTTGTTCATCATGGTAAAAAGCCTCCCTGTCTGTTCCGTTTTGTGACGTTCATCCTTCCGACTTGTCGACTTCCAAAGTGTACCTGCCGTTTCTGTGAGGAACCTGATGCTGCGCTGAATGTTTGCTGAACGTCGGCCTCGCCGGGCATAACAAAAAGGCCGCAGCGCTCAAGCGCCGCGGCCTTGCAGGTAAATTCCGGGGTCGGAACCGGAACGCAACCGGGTAAGGCTCAGACCCGGGTGCGATAAGCAAGCAGCCACGTGTTCGATACGCCGGCCGCTATCCGCTCTCCGTTAAGCCCAGTATTCGTCGGGCTTGTAGGTGATCTCCGCGCCGGTGACGATCGTCAGCGTGGATGTCGCTTCGTCGTAGGCGACGTCGTGTTCACCGACGTAGAACCAATGCTTGACCGGCGGCTCGCCGGGCGGTTCTTCGAAATGGAACACGTTCAGTTCGCGCTGCATGCCGCGAATGTCTTCGGCCAGCCACGGGGAGATGCCCTGAATGGTCAGCACGGCGGCTCCGTCGTCGCCGGTCCGCTCAAGCGTATACGTGACATCGTCGGTTCCGCTGTTCACGAGCATCCGCCCCGTCACCGCATGCTTCACGAGAACGCGGTCGTGATCTTGAATCGTCATTGTCGCTTCCTCCTTTTGGCTTAGGGCAGATCGACGAGCATGTAGAAGACCGGCTCGGCAGCGGTCAGCGCAAGCTCGGGCGCGTCGGTAATGCGCGCCGTGTCGCGGCGGCCGAGCGAAGCGGTATCGCCTGCGCCGGCTACTTCAAGCTGTCCTTCGATCACGAACAGGAAGGTCCGGCGGCCATCGGCCTGCCGGAAGTCCAGACTCTGCCCCGCTTCCAGCCGGCTCAAATAGATGGTCATGTCCTGGCCCATATCGGTGACGCCTTCGAGTCCCTGGCCGGACGCGATCGGCAGCAGCGCGCCGTCGAGCGCCGCCGTGTCGAACTCGCCCGTCGTGTAGGACGGCTGCTTGCCCCGCTCGGTCGGCTCGAACCAGAGCTGCAGGATATGCACGTCTTCGTGCTCCGACGGATTATGCTCCGTATGGATGACGCCGCTGCCCGCGCTCATGCGCTGCACGCCGCCGAAGCCGGTTACGGCCACGTTGCCGAGGCTGTCTTCGTGGCGCAGACGGCCGGACAGAATGATCGACACGATCTCCATGTCGCTGTGCGGATGCGCGCCGAAGCCTTTGCCCGGCGCGATCACGTCGTCGTTGCAGACGCGCATCGGGCCGAATTTGACGTTCTCCGCGTCGTAATATTCACCGAAAGAGAAGCTGTGGCCGCCTTTGAGCCAGCCTTTATCGTATTCGAAACGCGAACTTGCCGGATAAGTCTGAATCGTCATGGGTCTAACCCCTTTCGTGTGCGAAAATGGCGAGGAGACGCGTGAGCGCCTTCTTTCTCTATTATTACTTTTAATTCGAGATTTTCAAGAGGAAAATAAAAATAAAGTTAGAAACTTTATAAAAATTAGCTGTGATCAGCGCCGAAGCCTCACTCACATGCCTCATGAGCTTCATACGCTTCATTATCACTCACATGCCTCATGAGCTTCATACGCTTCATTAGCCTCACTCACATGCCTCATGGGCTTCATACGCTTCCGAAGCTTCAATCCCGCTTCCTACACGCGGAAAATCTCCACCCCGTACGGCGCAAGCTCGATCTCGCCGTCGTAACGCTCGCCGCCGAGCAGCCCTTCGTCCTGCACCGCTTCGGCATACGTATCGCCGAGCCGGAACCGGCGCGTCTCGCGGCCGAGGTTCAGCACGAACAGGTACGTGCCCGACTCCCCGCTGCGGACGGACAGCTGCACGCCGGGCGGCAGGTTCCCGGCATGCACGATGCCGCGCGCCTGCGCAATGTCCAGCAGCAGGCTGCGCAAATAGTCGTCCTCGGGATGCGTGCCGAGATAATACGTCTCGCCGTGCCCGAACTCGTGCCGGACGATCGCCGCTTCGCCGGCGAAGAACGCGCTGCCGCCGTAGCGGGCCAGCACTTCGGTTTGCCTGTTCTCGATCGGGTCGAGAATGTCCGCCCACTGGCTGCCGGCGTACGGTTCGCCGTCCGCCGTATCGAGCCGCACGATGTCGCTGCCGAGCGGGTCGTATTCGCGGACCGTCACGCCCGCGCAGTCCGCCAGCAGTCCCGGCAGCGGCTGCATGACGCAGACGTTGTTCATGTTCTTGACGCCGGTGCGCGCCGTCAGCAGCAGCGTGCCGCCGTCGGCCGCGAAGCGCGACAGCTTCCCGGCGGCGGCATCGTCCAGCAGGTACAGATGCGGCGCGAGCACGAGCCGGTAGCCTTCGAGCGGCTGGCGCCAGTCGATCACGTCGCAGTCGATGCCAAGCTTCGTCAGGACGCGGTGATACGCTTTGATATTTTCGTAATAATCGAAATTGTCGGTCTGCTTCTGGATACGCAGCGCTTCAAGCTGTTCGTGCGACATCAGGATCGCGACTTTGGCGTCCGTGGACGTGCCTTCAAGCAGCGGAGCGAGCCGCCGCACTTCGGCGCTCATCGAAGCGAACTCGGCGAGCCGCCGGCCCGGCACGTTGCTGTGGTCGATCAGGCCGTGCCAGAACTGCTCCGCGCCGATAGCGGCGCTGCGCCAGCGGAAATGCACGACCGTGTCCGCGCCGCGCGCGATCGCCTGCCATGCATAGGCGCGGATATAGCCGGGCTGCGGCATGCGCCACATCGGCATCCAGGCGCCCGGCGAGCCGCTGAGCTGCTCCATGATCCAGAAGTTTTTGCGCTTGATGCCGCGGGTAACGTCCAGCGACAGCGCGCCGCTGTAGGGCGAAGTCGCGGCTTTGGCCGGCGACGTGTTCGGATAATAGTCGAAGGAAGCGAAATCCAGCTCCTCGCCGACCCGGTACAGATCCAGCCGCTGCGGATAGCTGTGGAAATTGTGCGTGATGAAATGATCCGGGCAGTAGGCCCGGATCGCCGCGATCTGCCCGGCCTGGAACTCGGCGACGGTATCCCACTGGAACCTGGCGAAATCGAGCAGGAACGACGGATTCTGATACGGCGAGCCGCCGAGCGGCGGCGTCACTTCGCTCCACTCCGAATACTCGCCGCTCCAGACGACCGTGCCCCATTCCCGGTTCAGCCGGTCCAGCGTGCCGTATTTGCGGTACACCCAATCGCGGAAGTCTTCCGCCGCCTGCGGGCTATGGCTGTCGAGCATGCCGAACTCGTTGTCCGTCTGCCAGCCGATCACGGCCGGATGCTGCGCGTAGCGCTGCGCCAGCTTGCCGACGATCCGCTCGCCGAACCTGCGCAGCGAACGGCTGTTGAAGCAGCGGTGGCCGCGCACGCCCGGCTGGAACACGCCGCCGCCTGGCAGGATCGGCAGCACGTCGGGGTATTTGTCCGTCAGCCATCTCGGCGGCGTATGGGTCGGCGTGCCGATGACCACGTCGATGCCGCGGCGGCCGAACAGGTCGATCGCCCGGTCGAGCCAGCCGAAATCGAACTCCCCTTCCCGCGGCTCCATCCGGCTCCACGCGAATTCGCCGACGCGCACGACGGCTACGCCCGATTGCTGCATCAGTTCGGCATCCGCTTCCCAGATCGATTCGTCCCAATGCTCCGGGTAATAATCGACACCCATTCGAACTTGTTCGTACTTCTTGATCGGCTGCTGCTGCATGATGACTTCCCCTCTCGTAGTCGCTTCGTGCTTTAGACATTCGAGGTTCCGCCGTCAATCCCTGCCCGATCGCAAACGTTTTCCGGTTAAAAGCCCCCGTCAGCCCTTTTCCGTACCCCGCTCTTCCGCAAAGACGCACACCCGGTTGCGCCCCTGCTCTTTGGCCCGGTACAGCGCGCGGTCGGCGGCTTCGATCAGCGCGGCCCCGTCCGGGCGGCCTTCGACAGAAGCGACGCCGAAGCTTGCCGTGATGCGGTATTTGCGCGACGGCGATTCGGACTCCAGCCGGACGCGGAACCGTTCCGCTGCCGTCCGGGCCGCTTCGGACGAAGTGTCCGGCAGCAGGACCGCAAACTCTTCGCCGCCGAAACGGACCGGAATGTCTCCGGCGCGGACTTCGTCCATGAGCAGCCGGCCCACATGCTTCAGCACCAGATCGCCTTCCGGGTGGCCCCACGTATCGTTGAACGTTTTGAAATAGTCGATATCGAGCAGGATAAGGCTGAGCGGCAGCGAGGCGGAACCGGACTCCCGCTGCGCGGCGATGCCGTCGAGCGCCTGCTCGAAATAGCGCCGGTTCCACAGTTCCGTCAGCCCGTCGCGCATCGCCATATTTTTGATCCGCACGGTCTCGCTCGCATTCTCCAGTGCGGTGACGATCATCGGCGACAGCTTTTCGAGCCGTTCCTTTTTTTGCAATGTGAAAAATCCGGTCCGGTCCGACATCAGATTCAGCACCCCGATCACGCGGGCTTCTTTGCGCAGCAGGATATGCATGGACGAGCGAATGCCGAGCGCGTACAGGCCGTCCGTAATCTCGCCTTCGGCGCGGTACTGCGACCAGTCTTCGTGCACCATCGAGAATCCGCCGTTCAGCAGTTCCTGGATGTCTTTCTCCTCGCCCGACAGCATCCGTTCGTCCAGCGACACGGTTCCTTCGGCGCACACGGCTTTGACGGAGAAGCTGCGGTCGGCATTCTGCGTAATGACGGACATGCGCTCGCACACGATCAGCGAACCGAGCGATTTCAAAATGCTGCGGTACGCTTCTTCCGGACTGCGGGACTGGTGCAGCGTATTGATCATCCGGTACGTATTTTCGAGCGTCTGCTTCTCTTTCTCCATCTCGTCGTGCATCCGCCTGAAATTGCGCACCAGCCGGCCGATCTCGTTGTCTTCGACGTAATCCGGCAGCCGCTCGCGAATATTGCCGTCTTCGTAGGAAGCGACGACGCGGTCGAGCTGCATGATCGGCCGCGTGATCCGCATCAATCCTTTTTGCAAATAATTCAACATCAACATCTGGAAAACGATAAAGATCAACGCGATTGCGCCGAACAGCAGGTACAGGCGGTTCAGCATCTCGGTGCGGCGTTCGCCGCGCAGCAGCTCGACCTGTTCGAGCAGCGAACGCTGCTGCATGCGGAATTGGTCCAGTTTTTGTTTGGCGGCCAAAAGTTCGCGTTCGGACACCGATTCGCCGGCCATCGTCGTGCGGATCTGCGCGTCGCCGAATTCTTTTTTCCAACCCAGGCCCGTATCGGTCAGCTGCCGCACCGCCTTCGTAAGTTCGGTCCGCCCCTTCATCTCGCGTACTTCAAGCAGCAGCGCGTCGGACGCGGACCGATAATTCAGGCTGCCCCGGTCGAACGGCTCCAGAAATTCCATACGGCCGGTCAACAGATACCCCCGCTGCCCCGTCTCCTGATCGACCATCGCGTTCTCCAGCCGCAGCAGCTGCGTCCGCAGATCGGCAGTCTGCCGCACCCCTTCGTAATTGGAAAAAAGCGACCGGACGAGATACGTAAATCCGAGCGCCACGATCAGCACGAATCCGATCATGAACACGATGCTCGCTTTGAGCAGTCCCGAACCGACGAACTTTTTTCCCTGAAGCAGGTCTTTGATCATCCTGTTCATGTACATTCTCCTTCAGCCGTTCCGGAGCGCCGAACGCGTCGGACGCATTCGGCACAAAACGTTCCGGCGGCAATTTTGCTGACGGTCCCTGCGCGAAGAACCTCTCTTATTTATCTGCCAAAAAACGAACTTTCATTAGAGCCATGCGGCACGAGAGCCGTGAAATACGCAAAAGCCCGGAAATGCGGACGCGCGAAAAAGCCGCCGGAACGTAAGTCCCGGCGGCTTGTCGAACGGGAATCGGCGCTTAGACCAGATTCCAGAACATGACCGTGTTGGCGACCGTCACCAGCGTGAACAGAATCGTGTTCACGAAAGCGGGCAGCCATACGTTATTCGTTTTCTCGAACAGTTTGCGCGCGTAGATCGCGGCGACGACCAGCACCGGCACGAGTGCGAACAGCAGGATGCCGTTCAGGTTCTGGGCCGGGTAGAGCGCCACGCCTCTGGCGAAGTCGAGGCCGTACTGGGCGATCAGCCACAGGATCAGGCCGCCCACGTTCAGGAAGATCGCAAGCAGGTAGCCGCCTTTGCGCGAGCGGGTATCCGCATTCAGCGCTACGGCGCTGACGAAGTAGTAGATCAGGAAGAACGGCATGTAGCGCAGTCCGGTCACGAAATGCTCGAACGTGAACGTGCGGACGGCGAACGTCCAGATCCGGAAGTCGGTGCCGAAGACCGCCTGCACGGCGAACAGCAGCAGATAGCCGATCGCGACGGCGATAACCGCCGTGCACAGACTTGCAACGATCGTCATCGGATTCAGGCTGATGCCGTAATCCGAGAAGCTGGCGCCGGCATGCTTTTTGTTGAAGTAGTAGAACGCGAACGTGATGAACGCCGTGATCGACGCGGACACGAGCGCCCAGTAGACGATCTGGTTCGTCGTCGGTTCGTTGAAGAACGGGCTAAGCGGCACGATGCCGTCCGCTTTGGCGAACAGAATCCACATCGCGGCCGAAACGACCGCGAGAATGAGGCCGCCGATACCAACGTGGCGCATTGCCGCCGAAGCGCCGGAACGGGCGAAGCCGATCACGGCCGCGACGACGGACACAACCAGCAGCACGATCGCGACGATCGTCAGCGTGTGCAGGCCGCCGGCCTGTTTGTCCATCAGCGTCGGGAACAAAATGGCCGGGATCAGGGCGCTGAAGACGACCGCGATCCAGTAAGCGGCTTTTTGCCCGCCGCGAATCGGTCTGGCCAGCGGAGCCGTGACCGCCGTGATCGATTTGTTCAGGAACGGCAGACGGAGCAGCAGTACCGACATCGGCACGATCATCAGGAAGAAGCCGATCATGGCGACGAAGTTGAACGCTTCCTTGAGCCACCAGATCTGGCTGTCCGAAGACAGGTTCGCGTCGACCTGGTTCGGAGACGTGACGCCTTCGAACGCGTGCGTGTAGAAGTCGATCAGGTAGCCGGTCGTTTCCGGCGAGAAATGGTTCCACGGGTGCGTCTGATTCGGCGTGTAGATGATACGCTCGCCGCTCTGCGAAGGACGCACGACCTGGTCTTCGACTTTGACGTCGCCGGAATCGACCGTGTAATACTGGCCCTGCTTCGCTTCTTCGGCGCCTTCGCCAAGTCCGAGGAACGCGCGGCCCGACAGCGTTTTGGCAAAGTCTTTGCGCATGACGGTGCCGACGATTTCTTTTTCCGCGGCCGTTTTCTCTTCATCGGATTTGTTGAAGAAGAATTCGTCGTAATGGCCCGCGATCATGCCGACCGTCCGGTCGCCGTAAGCTGCCATGAGCTGGTCCTGCGGCGCGACGGCTGCGGCATAGGAGAAGTCCGCGCCGACGGAAATGCCGGTATAGATCATCCGGTGTCCGGCCTGCAGCGAATTCATCTCGTCCATGTACATGGCGAGCAGCGTGGAGAAGCCGCCCATCGAGTGACCGCTGACCGCGAGGTACGCGTTGCCGTTTTCGTCTTTTTTCGTGTAATCCTGTTCGTACATGTATTTGGCGGCGTCGAACTGCGAGAAGATCCAGAACGTCGAGAACTGCTCGCCGACCTTGATGTCGCCGTCCCAGCGCGAATCGCCGTGATCGTACATGTCGAGCGCGAGCACGATATAGCCGCGGCGCGACATTTCGATCGCCGGCGCGTCCTGCATTTCTTTGGTGTTCAAATAGCCGTGCGTCGTGACGATAACCGGGCGGGGATCGTCCGGGCCGGCGCCTTTGGGCATGTACAGCAGGCCGTTAAGCGTGCCGTGATCGGCTTTGAACGAAATTTCCTTGACGTTGACTTTGTAAAAAGACGTGTTGAACATGCCGGCGAGCAGGCTGCCCAGCACGATCAGGATCAACGACAAAGCAAGCAGTCCGGCCGGTTTTCTGAATAGGTTGGATAAGGTTTTCACTGAGCTGTCTCCCTGCGACTCTGTGGTCGCTTCAATATGAACGCTTAAAATTGCGGAAGCCCGAATTGCGGATAACGAACAAGCGGGTGTGCAGGCGCAGGCGTAGAGCCTATAAGCGCGCAGGGCAAAGAGCCGGTCAGCCGGATATTCCCGGCTGCCGTTCGGCTCTGCTCCTCTTGTTCGCGCGGAACGGTTCTTACTTCAGGCTGTCCGACAGCTGCGTGAAGATCACGCCGAGCGCGTGCGCGCCCGCATCCGGATAGCCGATGCTGCGTTCGCCGACCGTACCCGCGCGTCCCATGCGCGCCACGATCTCCTCCGTCTTTTTGGCTCCCGCCACGGCCGCTTCCGCGCCTTTGGCAAAGGCCGTCTTGACGTCGTCTCCGGCCGCTGCGCTTGCCGTCCAGGCATCCGCGCACGGAACGAGCGCGTCGATCAGCGTCTTGTCGCCGACGACCGCCCCGCGTCCGAACGAACGCTCGCCGGTCGACTGGATGCCGGCTACCGCGGCCTGCAGCAGCTCGGCGAAGCCGGCCACGTCAAGTTCGGTGCGGTCGCCCGCCGAACGTCCGGCCGCGCGGAACGCGGAACCCCAGATCGGCCCGGAAGCGCCGCCGCAGTATTCCATGATAACGAGCGAGCACTCGTTCAGGAAGCCGCCGATCGAACGGTCTTCGTGCGACAGAATTTCTTTCCATTCGCGCTTGAGCTGCTTGAAGCCTTTGGCGACGCTCATGCCGAAGTCGCCGTCGCCGGCCTGCGAATCCAGTTCGCAGAACGGGATTTCGTTCTCGATGATGATCTCGCTCATCTTGTCGATCACGTACACGACGTTGTCGCGGGTCATCTTGCCGCCGGACACCTCGGCATATTCCGCCGGCGTCTCGACCGTAAACGAAGCCGAATCGGACACGTCGTCCGCGCCGGAGCGGCGCAGCTCCGTGTAAGCCGGCTGCACGACCGGACCGGACACCTTGAACGCCGGCGTATCGCTTTCGCGAGACAGCAGTTCCTTGAGTTCGTCGTCCAGCTTCATGAACGTGACCGACATGCCCGCCATATCGATGCTCGTCATGTAGTTGCCGACGAACGTGCGGTTGATCTTGACGTTCTTCTCCGTCAATTCGCGCGTGACCGCGTGATTGAACAAATACAGTTCCTGCAGCGGCGTCGCGCCGAAACCGTTGATCAGCAGGGCGATTTCTTCGCCTTCGCCGCCTTCGAGCTTCATGTCGCGCAGCAGGTCCGTGACCGTATGGGCGGCCAGTTGGTCGGCTGTCGCCATCTTCTCGCGGCGAATGCCCGGTTCGCCGTGGATGCCCACGCCGTATTCGATCTCGTCTTCGCCGAGCTTGAACGTCGGCGTGCCTTTCGCCGGCACGGTGCACGACGTCAGCGCGAAGCCGATGCTGCGCACGTTCGCCGCGGCTTTCTCCGCCGCCGCTTTGACTTCGGCCAGGCTGCGGCCTTCTTCGGCGGCTGCGCCCGCGATCTTGTGCACGAGCACGGTGCCCGCCACGCCGCGGCGTCCTACCGTGTAGAGGCTGTCTTCGACCGCGATATCGTCGTCGACGCGAACGTAATCGACTTCGATGCCGTCTTCGCTGGCCAGATGGGAAGCGTTTTTGAAGTTCATGATGTCGCCGCTGTAGTTTTTGATGATGAGCAGCGCGCCTTTGTTGCCGGCGGTCGATTTGATCGCCTGGTAGATCTGGATCTGGGACGGCGAAGCGAACACGTCGCCGCAGACCGCCGCATCCAGCATGCCTTTGCCAACGAAGCCGGCGTGCGCCGGTTCGTGGCCGCTGCCGCCGCCGCTGATCAGCGTCACTTTGTCCGCGTTGAGCTGCTTTTTCTGGATGATCTTATATTTTTGCACGAACTCCAGCTCGGGATGGGCCAGCGCTAGACCGCTGCCCATCTCCATGACCAGATCTTCCGGTTTGTTGATTACTTTTTTCAAAACAAAACCCTCCTCTATAGATAGCTTACAGACCTCTGGCCGCTTTGTACGCGCTGCCGATCCGGTCCGCGGTCTGAACGGCTGCCGCCACTTCTTCTACCGTAACCGGGAAAGGCATGGCGTGAATCGATTCTTCCGGGATGCACGCCTTCTCCGCGATTTGCATGAGCTGCTCGCGGGTAATCGACTTCACGCCGATATCCGCCAGGCAGACCGGCAGGCCGACGTCCAGACAGAAGTCCATGACCTGGTTGAGTTCTTCGGTCGGCGCGTTCTCCAGCACGAGCTGGGCGATCGTGCCGAACGCGACTTTTTCGCCGTGGAAATAATGATGCGCTTCTTCGAGGATCGTCAGGCCGTCGTGGATGGCGTGCGCGCCGGCCAGGCCGCCGCTTTCGAAGCCGAGTCCCGACAGCAGGATGTTCGTCTCGACGATATTTTCGAGCGCCTGGGTCACGACGTTCGCGTCGCAGGCCGCTTTCGCTTTGACGCCGTCTTTGAGCAGCATTTCGTAGCACAGCGTGGCCAGTGCCATCGCCGCGTTCGTGCCGATCGCCGGAGCCGTTTTGCCTTCTCTCGCGCCGCTTGGCAGACCCGCGTTTACTTTCGAGTATGAACGGGACGTCGCGCGGGCTTCGAAGTACGTGGACAGCGCGTCGCCCATGCCGGATACGAGGAATCTCGTCGGCGCGTTGGCGATAACCGTCGTGTCGACCAGTACCACGCTCGGGCTCTGCTTGAAGTACGCGTAGTCGTCAAAAGCGCCTTCCGGCGTATACAGCACAGCCGAGTGGCTCGTCGGTGCGTCGGTCGCGGCGATCGTCGGGCAGATGATCAGCGCTTCGCCCTGGGCTACGCATTTGGCGGCGTCGATCGCTTTGCCTCCGCCGAGGCCGATCACGCAGTCGCAGTTGTTCTCTTCGGCGATCTGCTGCAGACGCGCGACTTCCTGACGCGAACATTCGCCCATGAAACCGCTCTCAACGAACGAGATTCCGAATTTGGCTGCGGTCGCGTCCAACTTGTCTTTCACTCGCGCCGCGTCGTCCGGGTGAGCGATCAGCAGAGCCGATTTGCCGAACGAACCAACAAAGTAACCGAGGTTGAGCAGTTCATTTTCGCCTTGCACGTATTTCGACGGACTGATAAAAGCTTTTCTCATCTTAAATCCCTCCAGGTAGTGGTTTGTTTGATCGTAGAATTGCGGCCGTGAACAGGATATGAAAATACGATTTTAAAAGCCGTAAACGTTCGATTGCGCATCCTGATGCCGCTTTCTTTCATCATAATCTACAATTTTAAGGTTTACAGTGGACTTTCCAAGCAATATATTATAATTTGAAATCGTAATTTGATGTCCTTGTGTCTAAAGTTGTATCTTTTTGTCATCGCTTACATGCTTTTATGCGTTCCTGCATGTATTTAAAATCCCATTTTCGAAAGAAGGAACCCCCCATGACCGGCGAACCCCTCAGCATCCAGACCGTTTTCGATCTTGAAAAATGGGAACGTCTCCAGGATTCGCTCGCCTCCGTCACCAAGCTTGCCATCCTGACCGTCGATTACAAAGGCAACGCCGTTACGCGGCACAGCGCCTGCCAATCGTTTTGCAACGCGGTCCGCCAGGACGAAGACCTGCTGCCCTACTGCCAGAAATGCGACTCCCGCGGCGGGCTGGAAGCGGTGCGCTCGAACAAGCCCTACATCTATTTGTGCCATTACAACATTATCGATATCGCCGTGCCGGTCATGATCGACGGACAGTATATTGGCGCCGTCATGGCCGGACAGGTGCGCTTGTCCGACTCTTCCGCTCCGCCGGAGCTGGAACAGATTCTGACGTCCAAGAACAAGAAGCTGTACAGCGAGAAATGGGAAAAGCTCAAAGACCATTACGCCGATCTGCCGGTCATGTCGTATCAGGAGATCGTCACGATCTCCAATATGCTGTCGCTGCTGTGCAGCTACATCGTGGAAGAAGCGACGAACAAGAACCGGATCACGGAAATTTTCGACAAAGCGTCGGGCAGCGGCACGCTGCCGAGTCTGTCCGAGCTGCTGCCGGGCTACACGCTGCGCCACCCGGAGAACGCGCGCCGCGAAGCGGCCCATCTGCTCGCCGGAACGACGCTTGGCGGCGAGGCGGGCGACGGCGAACGCTGCGACAATCCCGTGCTCCAGCCGGCGTTCGATTATCTGTTCGCGCACAAAAACGAATCGGTGCCGCTCAAGAAAATGGCCGAGCTGTGCCATATCAGTCCGAGCTATTTCAGCCGCCTGTTCGCCAAGGAAATCGGGGAAAGCTATTCCGGCTACGCCGCCCGGCTGAAGATCGTGTGGGCGCGGCAGCTGCTGGAGCAGACCGACCTTCCGATCTCGCAGATCAGCGCGGAGCTGGGCTTCAACGAACCGGGCTATTTTATCAAAACGTTCAAAAAATACGAAAACGCGACCCCCGCCGTATACCGGAAATATTATCGGAAATAAAGCTCGGCCTTTTTGTCGGACCCAACCTGAGCGGATGCTTTGTGCATCGGTTCAGGTTTTTTTGGGCTCCGAGGCTTGCGCAGACGCCGAACAGGATGCTTTTTCCGCAACCGTCCGATGAAACGTCGAACCGCCGAACCGCTGAACCGTCGCAAGCCGGAGCATGAAGGATGATCGATCCGAAAAGCGACCTCAAGTCTCCGCCCAATAGAGAGTCCGGCTTCCGAATCCGGTTGTGTCGGAAAAGCGGACGTCGTTTGACAACGAAGCCTTGTTTCTTTAAGCTGGGTAGAACGAACGTTATACTTAGGTGGGGAGGGCTTGCGGCATGAGCGCCAAAAAAGAAGATCTGCTTCGCACGGCGGAGAACTTGTTTTACCAACACGGCTTCCATTCGATCGGGCTCAAAAAAATCGTCGGCGAATCCAATATCGCCATGATGACGCTGTACAACCATTTCGCTTCCAAAGACGAGCTGGTGTCCGAAGTGCTGAACCGCCGCGAACAGGACTATATGGACAAATTGCAAAGTGCCGCCGCGGGAAGGTTCGGTGACGGCCCGGCGGCGGACGATTCGGTCTACGTCCGGCTGGCTGCCGCGCACGCCCGATGGATGGCCGGCCGCGCGGCGCGCGGCTGCCTGTTCCTGCGGGCCAAGGAAGAGTACGGCGCGGACGATGCCCATCCGATCGTCCGGCTGGCCGACGGCCATAAGCGGCGCCTGAAGGAATTCGTCCGTGCCGCCGATCCCCGGCGTTCCGAAAGCGAAGCGATCCAGCTGTGCCTGCTGCTGGAAGGCGCTACCGCTTTGGCGGAAAGCGAAGGCCCGGACGCGGCGGGCGAACAGCTGCTTGATCTGACCCGCCGGCTGTTCGTCGGCGCGGCAGGATCGAAGCCGGCTGCGAGCCGGCCGTAATTCCGAAACAAAAACGGGAACCGGATTCCCGTTTTTATTTCTACTGTAAATATAGTGATCGTTCTATCTAAATTTTATTCGAAAAGGAGCGCTGTCTTATGAAATCGCTAATCGGTCCCGGCATGGCGATGGTCGCGGTGTGCTATGCGTTCGCCCGCTTCGCTTTTGCCCTGTTCCTCCCCGACATTTCGCGAGAATTCGAACTGGATGCCGCCGCCGCGGGCCGCATGCAATCGCTCAGTTATCTCGCTTACGTGCTGGCTTTGATCGTGTCCACCGCCACGCTGCGGGTGATCGGACAGCGCGGCACGATCCTCGTCACCGGAGCGTGCGCGATCGCCGGACTGACCTTGATCGCCGCGGCTTCCGACGCGCGCATGCTGTCGATCGGTCTGTTCGCGGCCGGACTCAGCACCGGCTGGGTATCGCCGGTGCTCGGGCAGCTCGTTGCCCGTTCGCTCGAGCCGCAGCGGCAAAACGGAGCCAACGCCCGCATCAACAGCGGCAGCGGAATCGGCATCGTCCTGTCGGGACTTGCGGCCATGATCTTCGCCGCTTCCTGGCGCGGCGCTTACGCACTGTTCGCGCTGGTCGGAGTCCTGACCGTCGCCTGGCTGATCTTCCGGCTGCGCGGCGTTCCGAACGAGCGGCCCCGCGGCGGCAGCCTCTGGAGCGAAGCGCGCAAATCGGGCCGTCTGCTTCCCGCTTCGCTGATCGCCGGGCTCGGCTGCGCCGCGTACTGGACGTATCTGATCAGCCATTTGCAGGCGGAGCAGCATCTGTCCGCGCAGACGGCGGCCGGGTATTGGATCGCAGTGGGAGCGGCCGGCATCGCGGGCGGTTCGGCCGGTAAAATCGCTGCCGCCCGGGGCCTTCGGCGCGTTTACCGTCTCGGCGTCGCGCTTCTCTCGGTCTCCGTCGCGCTGATTCCCTTGTCCGTGCCCGCGATCAGCCTGCTCTCGGCCCTTCTGTTCGGGGCCGCCTACGTCCTGCTGACCTCGCTGTTCATTCTATGGGGCACCGGCATTCCCGATGCTTCGCCTTCGGCGCAGATCAGCCTCTCGTTTCTCGCCCTGGGCGTCGGCCAATTCGCCGGCTCCTGGCTGGCCGGCATTTGGATCGAAGCCGTTGGGTACAACGCGGTGTTCCTGCTGTTCGCGCTTGTCCTCCTGATCGGCCTGCTGTTCTATCCGAACGCCGAAAAGCCGGCTCTCCCCAAAGAGCCGGCGGCTTGATAAGATGCGGGCGTTCCGGCTCTCCGCTCAGACGATCGCCGCCGCGCTGGCCTGCACGGTATCCAGCCAGCGCCGCGCCAGCAGGCCGTGCCCGGCCGTCGTCGGATGGACACCGTCCCAGATCCAGTACGCAGCCGGCGCAAGTTCGCATGCGGCGTCGAACGCATCCTGCAGCGGCACGAACACCGCGCCGAATTCGTCCGCCAGCCGCCGGACAGCGGCGCCGCAGGCTCTCGCCGCCGCGTTCCAGGCGGCCCAATCGTAATCCGTATGCCCGCCCGGCAGGATGAACGGCTCGCACAGCACGAGCCGCACAGCCGGAAGTTCCCGGCGGGTCCACGCCAGCAGCCGGCGGTAGTCCGCTTCGTAGCTCGCCGGATCGAAGCCGCCCGGCTCCGCGATCGACGTCAAAATATCGTTGACCCCGATCAAAATGCTGATCGTGTCGGGCCGCAGATCGATCGCGTCTTCCGTCCAACGCGCTTCGAGATCGCTCACCCGATTGCCGCTGATGCCGCGGTTGACGAACGCCGGCTGCTGCGGCGCCAGCGCGAAGCCGCGCTCCGCCGCAATCCAGAACGCATACCCGTGCCCGAGAATATGATTCGGGTCCGAGTCCCGCCCCCGATTACCGTCCGTAATCGAATCGCCCTGAAAAAGAATGTTCCGCGCTTCCGCACAAAATTCCGGACGAACTCCCCCGCGATTTCCTTCTTCTGGCCTCTGCCGCGACTCTCCCTGCCCTGCTATAGTCATTCCGATTCTCTCCTTTTCGAAAACGTTTCAAATCTTGACTATAGTATTCGCCGCGAAGCTTCGTCCTCCTGCTCCTTCCTTCCTTTCTTCCTTCCTTCCTTCCTTCCTACTCACTTGTTGCCTGCTGCCTGCTGCGCCATCTTGCTCACTTGCATTTTTTGCTTGTCTGCAAGGCCTGATGCACGCTTTCTTTATCATGTTTTTGAAAATAACGTCCTCACGACAGTTATTTTAATTGTGCGTACGTGTGCCGAAAAAATAACGTCCTGAGGACAGTTAATTTCGACGTTCCCTGCCCAAACAAGCAAAAATCCGCCGAATAACTGCTCTCTCGCAGTTATTCGGCGGATTTGTTGAATCGGGGCGCAAATAACTGCTTTCTCGCAATTATTTGCTTGGAGGGCGATTTTGAACGCGATCCGGGGCGGAAAAAGCTGTGCGAAGGGCGGCTTGCTATGCGGAATCCGGTTGGCTGCGGGCGGCGCGGCATGAATAGGCGTGCTTACGCCATACTGCGCACTCGCCCGTACTCTGCGGCTGCGAAACGACGAACATCCGCGCTTTCACGACCGCGGTTCTGTGTCCGCCGGCTCCGCTTCGCCCAACGCACGCTTTCATCCGCTTCCTCCAGCAAACTTCGCCTTTGCCTTTGCCTCCTCGCCTCTACTCCGCTTTGCTAAACGCACGCCTCCGTTCGCTTCCTCTTCGCCTTACTCGCCTTACTCGACGCGCGCTTCCGCCCGCCCTCACTCCGCTTCGTTCAACGCGCGCAGCAGCGTATGCCGGTTCAGGCGCACGGTGTGCGCCTGGCGCATGCTGCGCATGAACAGCTCGTCGTCGATGCCGAGCTCGACGCGGCTGGCGGGGCCGCCGACGGCGACCAGCAGGCCGCGGATCTCGCCCTCGGACGGCACGTCTTCGAGCCAGCCGCGCAGCGTCTCGCCGTGGCGGTCGATCGCTTCCGGCCGGCCTGCCGGATAGCGGCCGTGCTCGACGGCGCCGTGGTACAGGCGCGCGATTTCGGCGCAGGCGGCGCCGACTTTGGCGCCATGCAGCAGCTGGCGGTTGCCCCGGCGCAAATATTCCATCTCCCAGTAATGGGACAGATGGTGTTCTCCGCCGGAAGCGGGGTACGATTGGCCGAGCAGCAGCATCGCCAGGCCCGATTCGATCAGCGCGCTGATCAGTGCGAGGATGCCTTCTTCGGTGCGTCTGCCGATTCCGGCCGAATGTTCGACCGTGACGTCGAGCGCATGCTTCGTCATCTCGTACACGCGCTCGTCGTACGCTTCGCCGGACAGCAGATGAGACACTTTCCAATCGAACAGCGACGTATATTTGCCGAGCATGTCGCCGAAACCGGCGGCGATCATCTGCTGCGGCGCTTCGCGCAAAATATCCAGATCGGCGTAGATCGCGATCGGCGCGCAGGCCTGCACCGTCTGCTTGACGCCGCGAATGATGATCGGCGCGCCCGCCGACGTGAATCCGTCCACCGAAGGGGCCGTCGGCACCGACACGAACGGCAGGTGTGTCCGATGCGCGGCAAAGCGCGTCACGTCGTGCAGCGTGCCGGAGCCGACAGCGATCAGCACATCCGCTGCGCCGGGCGGCACATGCAGCAGCAGCTGCACGATCGAACGCTCGTCCGCGAGGACGTCGCCCTGGTCGTCCGGCAGAATCACGCATACGTCCGGCTCGATTCCTTCTTCGCGAAGCGATTGTTCCAACCGCGAACCCGCTATCCGCTGCGTCGTGCCGTCCACGACCAGCACCGGCCGCTTGAGCCCTCTGCGCTTCAATTCGCCCGCCACCAAATCCAGGGCGCCGGCTTCGAGCACGATCGTATCCAGCACGCCCGACGTTCCTCCTATGACCGGAGCCAGCTCTTGCAGAATCGGCCGCCAATCCGTCGTTACCGTAGACATTGTCATTCCTCCTTCGATGTTTCGGGCGCTGCCCGATAAAAGGTACGTACAACTTGAGCAAAGCAATAGCAGATCCTGCTTTCGGACCGATTCTCGCGGCGCCTGCTTGCGGACTTCGCCATGTAAGCGTCTCCCAAGTATTCTTTCCCATCTTAGCATATGGACGAGCGAAGCGGCAAAATCGCGCGGAACCTTCGCTTTCGCCGTACCGACCGCGCTTACAAGCCTGACATCGCCGCGCAGCGGACATGCCGGGCTTGCTCGCCTTCTTCAACCGAACCCCAGTCCGAACGCTTAACGCCGGCATACCGATTTTTTTTCACGGACCAATCTCTTTTTTCAGCAACCGGTCCCTTGTGCATCGATTCGTTCCGTCGTCTACGCGCGCTCTCGCTCAGTAGCCGATTTTGATCGACTGTCCTTCGACCGCGATGCCCGGAGACAACTTCAGGCTCAGCCGCTGGTCTTCGGAGAACCCGATCGTCTCGCCGTCCAGCAGCGTCGCGCCGCAATCCACGATATAACCGGTAATATGAAAAGTCAGTTCAAAGACGTTGACGAGATCTTCGCTTGAACGCAGCACTTCGATCTCTTCGTGCCCGAAATTCCGCAGCCCGACCGTATAGGAAGACACGCCTTCGTCCTCTTCGTACAAGCCGACGAACACCCAGAGCTGCACGGGCAGCTCGCCTTCTTTGAGCAGCATTGCATTGCGCACATACGCTTCCGCGGGCATCACCATCGGCGACATGTACATGGCCAGCGCATGCTCCTGTTTCAACAAGCTGCACAGCACCTGAGTAAACAGCACATGCCCGCTCAGCGGATCGGTCACTCCCGACACTTCGACCGTCACATGCGCCCGGTACCCGTCGATCTGCTTCGCGGCTTCGGACCACAGCGGATTGACGTCGCAGCGTTCTTCCACTTCGCTCTCGGGCAGAGGCTCGGTCACCAGCTCGCACGATACGCGCAGGCCGTCGGCTTCGAACATCATCCGGTTCTGCTCGGGCAGCGAGTTGGCTTCGAGATCCCAGTCGTTTTTCATATTGCGAATAAAGCGCGGAAAGTCGCACTCGGGTTCGCGCAGCAGCACGAAAGCCCGCAGCGTGCGACCGGACTCGGCCGGCCGCTGCCGACGTTCCCTGCGGATCCGTTCTTCTCCGGGGCGTTCGAATAATTCCATTGCCAAATCTCCTTTTCGTCAGAATGTTATTGAACATATACGGAATGTATAAATATGTAGGTTCGAAACTATCATTACCCCAACAAGCGCAACATTTAGCCTTGAACCGCGTAACTCCTGCCGGAGACTCACGGATACGACGCCAAACCGGGTACAGGGGATCAGATGCCTGCCGCCCGAACACGGGTTCCACACGCCGGTTAATAACCAAAAGTCCAAGTCCCGGGGAAAAAAGAGCAAAAAAAATAAACGTTCCGACGGCTGCCTGAGCGGCGGTAGGAACGTTTCCCGGGTGCGGAAGATGGTCGATCCGGTAGGTACGGTAGAGGCGATGGGTACGATCTATACAAGCGATGTGCTCGATAGGATCACTCCGCTCAATAGCTCAATACGCTCGCTGCACTCGACCCGACCCAGACGCTCGATTAAGAGCGTACCGGCACGATCCGGTACGGCGCGGCTTCCCCGCTCGCTTCTCCCGACTGCTGCGGCTCGATCGTCCAGCCGATCGACAGGACCGGCTTCAGGCGATCGCGTTCATCCGGCGTCAGTTCCGAAGCGACGCCTTCGATCCCTTCGCTGCGTTCGACTTCGGCTTCGCGGCCGAAAACGATACGAATCCACGTGTTGATACCGCCGAGCGTGTTATATTTGATCCGGTACCCTTCGGTCACGGCCCGCTCGAACGCCTCCGGCTGTTCCGCCTGAAGCGTCAGCAGCGGCTCGAAGCTCGGAATCGCTTCGTCACGGGAAGCGGGCAGGTCTCCCTGCGCCGTGCGGTGCAAAATCTCTTCGTCCGTGAGTCCGAGCGAGCGCACGCTTTCCAGCACGATCGCGTCCCATTGGGACAGCTTGACGCGTTCGGTGTTGTCCGCCGCGTCCGCTGCGGCCGTCGTTTCGTTCGTCGCGGTCGTGTCAGTCGTCTTGTTCGCCGCGTTCGTCCCGGTCGCTTCGGTCGTTTCAGCCGTCTTGTTTTTCTCGTTGGTCTCGTTTTTTTCGGTCATCTGCGTGTTCCTCCCTGTGCGCGGGTCGGCTTCCGATCCGCCGTTTCCTCCCACTGTACCGCAATCCCGCGGCGCTTGTACAGCGTCCCGGAACGCATGCGGACGAGCATTGGTGTTATAATGGAACCCGCTTGTGTTAGGATACGCCAAATCGATAGAAAGAAGCTGAAGCTCCCCATGATTGCCCGGATTTTACTCGACGTCGTTCTGCCCGTGTTCGTGCTTATTATCGCCGGTTCGGTCATGCAGCGGCTGTTCCGGCTCGACCTGTATACGCTGTCCAAAATCAATTTCTATTACATAACGCCGGCCGTCGTGTTCATGAGCCTGTACCAGTCGAACATTTCGATCGAACTGCTCGGCGGCGTGGCGCTGTTCTACAGCCTGTACGTCGGCGTGCTGTATGTGCTGTCGTTCGCCCTTACCCGCTCGATGAAATATTCCGGCGGGATGCGGGCCGCTTTTACGAACAGCGTGCTGCTCGACAACTCCGGCAACTACGGCCTTCCGATCAATCAGCTCGTGTTCGCTGGCTCGCCGCTTGCCGCTTCGATCCAAGCATTGATCATGTCGTTTCAGAGCCTGCTGACGTTCACTTACGGCGTCCTCTCGATTCAGGGCGCCAAACTGAGCGGCAACTACCGCAGCGTCATTATCGGCTTCCTCAAGATGCCGGTGCCGTACGCGCTCGTGCTCGGCTTCGCGTTCCACGCGTTCGCCGTGCCGCTGCCGACGTTCGTGACGCAGCCGCTCGGCTACGTCCAGAACTCGATGGTCGCCATAGCGCTGCTGACGCTGGGCGCGCAGATCGTGAAATATCCGCTGCGGCTCGGGCGGTCTTCGATCTATTTCAGCATGATCCTGCGGCTGATCATTGCCCCTGTGATCGGCTACCTGCTTATTCTCGCGCTGGGCCTGCAGGGACTGCCCGCGCAGGCGCTGCTGATCGCTTCCGGCATGCCGACCGGCGTCAATTCCTCGATTCTGGCCGAAGAATACGACAACGAACCGGACTTCGCCGCCCAGACCGTGCTCGTCTCGACGCTGCTGAACATCGTGACGGTGACGATCCTGATCACGATCGCGCAGGGATTGTAGGCGCGGCTTCGGCTCTTGGGAAGGGGAGCCTGCCTTGGCGTGTTACCTCGCGCGTTCCCGTTCGCTGAGACATCGCTCACAGCACCGGCTCAGCCGGCAGGGGTATAATGGAGCCGTACGCTCCGACGCAAAAATCCCGCAGCGGAACCCGGAATTTATCCGGCGCTGCGGGATTTTTACGTACCTTCATGAACCTCTGCATGATTCTCGTCGGACGAATTGGACTTACGGGACGTATCGGACATATCGGACGTACCCGACGGAATAACAAGCCAACCGGTCCGACCGGCGTTCCGAACCTACATCCGGAACGCCGTCGTCTTGTCCAGCAGCCTTCCGGTCATGCGGTTCAGCTCTTCCGAAGACGTAGACAGTTCTTCCATGATCGCCGTCTCTTCATGGATCGAGCTGGCGATCCGCTTCGCTTCTTCCGCGAACAGCACCGCGCGGTCGCTGATCTCGCCCGCGTAGCGGTGCGCCTGATCGACGCGGCCGGTCTGCTGCGAGATCATCGTCTCGATGCCGCGGGCGGAAGACGCCATGCTTCCGACCGAACCGTCCAGCCGTTCGAGCTGCTCTTCGACGGCGCCGGTATGCTTCGATTCCCGGTTCACCCGTTCGCTCTGCTGCTCGATCAGCGTGACGGTGTCCCGCACCTGATCCTGAATGCGGCGAATACGCTCGCCGATCTGGCCGACCGAATCCGCGCTCTGCTCGGACAGCTTGCGGATCTCGTGCGCGACGACCGCGAAGCCCGAGCCGTGTTCGCCGGCGCGCGCCGCTTCGATCGAAGCGTTGAGAGCCAGCAGATGCGTCTGTTCGGCGATGTCGCGGATCGAACGGTTGATCACTTCGATGTCCGCCGCTTCGCGCTCCAAATGGCCGACCATTTCCTGCGACCGTACGCTTGACGCGGCCAGTTCGCCCATGCCTTCGCGCAGCGAGAAGAAAATCTCCCGCGTCGCGCGCACGGAATCTTCCATGCCGCCCGACAGCCCGATCATTTCTTCCGAACGGCTCTGCATGCCGCGGAACGCGCCCAGCATCTCGTCGGCGTTGCGGCGCGAACTCTCGGTCGACTGCTGCTGATGCTCGACGCCTTCATAGATCCGGTCGACGCCGCCGGAGATCTCTTCGATCTGTCCGGCCGCTTCCGTAATCGCGCCGCTCATCATGCGCACGTTCTCGGACGTCACGCCCGCGCCGGACGCGATATCTTCGACCATGTCGCGCAGGCTGCCGACCATTTGGCGAAACGCGTCATTGAGCACGGTAATTTCGTCCTGCGCGGTTCTCGACGGCACGTCGACCGCGAGATTGCCGCCGGACACTTCCTGCGCCGTCTGCGCCAGGCGCACGATCGGCTTGGTCAGCAGCCTGGAGACGAGCCAGCCCAGAATGCCGCTCCACATGACGCCCATCAGCAAAATGATCGTCATGTACAACCAATCCGCCATCGAGCCCGCCACATAATCTTTCAGGAAAAAAATACAAAAAGCGCTCGTTGCATAGGTCACCCCGGAAATCAGGATAAATCCGGCGACCAGTTTGGTACCCAAACTCAGTTTCATCTTGGTTCTCCCCCGCCTCTTCGATTCCGTGCCTTTCCGCCCGCGATAGCTGCGCGCGGCAGGCACGCTGCACCGACCCCACCGCCAAGCGCCGATTCCCCCCGGAAGCGGCACTTGGCGGGATACAGCCGCCTTTTCTTCTTCTATATCGTCTTTGCACAAGGCGCAATGAATAAAAGACGAAATTTACTAGACATGTCAGCTATCTACATGAGTCGATTATCCCATACGAGCCGGGCATATTGAACCCCTTTGCCAAAAGAAAAAGGTCCTTTCCCGAGGGAAGGACCTTTTGCATGTTTGCTTTTTCGTCCGCTTAGCGTTTGTCGTGCCAGAAATTGACGGGCGTCATGCCCGAGTCGATCACTTCGAACGTATATCCTTTGCTTTTGAGCGTCTTGAGCACTTCCGGAAGCACTTTGAGGGTCGCTGCCTGGTCGTGCATAAGGACGACGGGAACGGTGCCCTGCCGCTCCAGCGTGTTGATCTGGTCGAGCACGCTGCGAATGACGCGGGTATGGTCGGTCTTGTATTTCCAGTCTTCCGAATCGACGTTCCAATCCCACAGACGGAAACCGGCGGACAGCACTTTATCGCGGTAGGCTTGCTTGAAATACGGCTTGCTGCCGTACGGCGTGCGGATCAGCGACGATTTGACGCCGGCCGCTTTGTAGAGCGCGTCGTTGTCTTGCTTCATTTCCGCAAGCGCGGATTCCGGAGACGCATAGAACTTGTTCTTGACGTGCGTCATGCCGTGCAGGCCGGCCGCGCTGCCGGAAGCGATCAACCGTTTGACCGATTTCGGATACGAAGCGATGTTCGGTCCGAGCATGAAGAACGTTCCGCGAGCGTCGTATTGGGCCAAAATATCGAGCAGTTCGTTCGTATGGGCCGTAGGACCGTCGTCGAAAGTCAGGTAAATCGGCTTGGACGAGACCGGCTTGGACGTCTTAGGCTTGTCTTGCGCCTTGCCGGGTGCTTGACTCGGCTTTGTCTTCTGCTCGATGAAGCTTTGCAGGTTCAGCTTCTGCTTGCCGCTCGTAATACGGACAAGCGGCACGCTCGCGTCGTAAGCGATCGCGTAATTGAACGTTCCCTTGAACAGCGACACCGGAACCATCAGGCGTCCCGCGCTGACGTAGGTTTTGAGGGAAGACGTCTTGGCGCCGCTGACCGCCTGCTGCTTGCCCGGGACGATGACGATGCTGTGCTTGCTGCCGGACACGAGAACCTGTTCGGTCGTGCCGCCGACTTTGAGCTGCAGCTTCTGCGCCGTCTCCCGCAGCGGTACGTACACGGACCCCGCGTTCATCTCGGCTTTGATTCCCGTCAGTTCATCGTTGTAACCGAGCAGAATCTCGCGGGTGCCGGCCGCTTCGGTCTTCGGCGGCGCAGCCGCCAGCAGCAGCACGGCCACCAGGAACATCAGGCCGCCGGTTCTCAACATGCGCTGCCAATCGATCTTTTTCATTTCGCTTACCTCCGTTTTTTTCCGGCAGGACGATCTTTTCGCAAAAGCGGTCGTCTGGAAGGCCGGATTGTACGGAATCTTCATGCGGGTGCTTCGACTGCTTGTGCCCGGCTCCAACTCCTGTGTCCCAGTATAGAGAGGCGGACAAGGCTATGTCTTTACACTCCGGTTAAAATAGGTTACAGATTGTTTGAATTTTCGCGTTTTTTCGACTAATCACGTTTTTAGTAAAATGGTCCTACCTATTTATTTAACGAGCACGTCAATTTCCTATTCACTGCTGAAAACAAATTTCCGAAATATACTTTAGACACAAGTTAGACACTTGAGAAACGAACGACCCCGTCGCCTGTCGCTCCGCCACTTGACACACAATTCCGCGTTTTCCTTGCTTTCATTCTTTTCATTCCTCAAATCCATATGTAAAAAAAGATTTAAGGAAAAATTAATGAACTTTTTGTGAAAGTGTGATATTGTAAATTTACATTCATAGAAGAGGTGACTTCACATGCCAATGCAAAACCGAGTCCAAGAACTGAGAAACCTGCTGCCACAAGAACACAAGGGCATTTCGTCCTACGTCGAGCATGCTCTCATATCGATCGATCAACTCGTTGAACAACATCGCTGCGAGAACGCCGCGCTTGCCATTTACGGAGACCGCATCAACGGAAACGAAGAGCGCGTATATTTCGACACCATCTCGCAAATCAAGGCGGATCTGCTCGCTACGCTCGAAAAAACCGTACAAGATGCGCTGCACACCGGCGATAAGAACTGGAGCAAACATTACAAAGACGGAATCAAAGGCTGAGCCGTATGAAAAACGACAGGAGTCGTTTACCCGAAAAAGAGACCTGACTTCCAACGACGCGTTGGGAAGCCGGGTCTCTTTTGCATGTCCGGACCCGAAAATCGAAGCCCGGCAGCTCCGGGAACGATTCGGTTACGGCATATGTCAAAATCTTAAGAATTTTTCTGAAATACGGTCGGGCTGCGCTCAGACGATGTCCAGCGGAACTTTGCGCCCCGGAGCAGGGAAAGCCTGCTCCAACTGCGCCAGGTCTTCGTCGCTCAAGTGCAGCCGCGCGGCCGCCGCATTTTCGAGCACATGCCCGGGACTCGACGCTTTGGGGATAGCTAGCGCGTCGCCGCTTCGGATGACCCAGGCCAGCAGCACCTGGGCCGGCGTCGCGTCCAGCCGCTTCGCTACCCGGCGCACTTCGGGACTGTCCATCAGTTCGCGGCGAAGCGATCCGCCCTGCGCGAGCGGGCAGTAAGCCATGATCGGCATGCCGACGCGGCGCTTCCACGGCAGCAGATCGTGCTCGATGCCGCGCGAACCGAGATGATACAGCACTTGGTTGATCTCGCAGCCGCGGCCTTCGGGCGCCGTCCACAGCTCTTCCATATCCGCCGTATCGAGATTCGAGACGCCCCAACGTACAATTTTGCCGCTTTGCTTCAGCTTCTCCATCGCTTCGGCCGTCTCGGCTAGCGGCACGCGGCCGCGCCAATGCAGCAGGTACAGGTCGAGCCGATCCGTCTCAAGGCGCCGAAGGCTGTTCTCGCACGCTTCGACGAGCTTCGCGCTTCCGGCATGGCTCGGCAGCGCTTTGCTGACGAGAAAAGCTTCGTCGCGCCGCCCGCGGAGCGCCCGGGCCACGACGCGTTCCGCGCCGCCGCTGCCGTACATCTCCGCCGTGTCGATCACGGTCATGCCCAGATCGAGGCCGAGGCGCAGCGCGTCGGCTTCCCGCTCCGCTTCCTGCTTGGCCTCGCCCATGTACCAGGTGCCCTGCCCGATCGCCGGCAGCGGCGTGCCGTCCGCAAGCTTGATCGTCCGCTGTTCAAGTGCCGCGCGGATCTCGTCCGTGTTCCGTTTATCCATTGTGATCCTCCTTCGCGTTCCCTGTATGGATGCTGCGGGAACCTGTCTGTACTCTATAAACAACTATCATAAACAACTATCGGCAAATTAAAACGGGGAGCCTTCAGGCTCCCCGTTCGGTCAGTTCTGCGGCGTCGCTGGCAAACGGAGCCGGTTCGCTCGCGAACAGCACGCCCGGCGGAAGCGGACGGCTGAAATAATAGCCCTGGAATTCCAGGCATCGCTGATCGGTCAAAATGTCCAACTGCCCTTCCGTCTCGATACCTTCGGCGATGACGTCCATGCCGAGGCTGTAGGCCATGGCGATGATCGTCTTGACGATCGCCTGTTCGCTGCCGCTTTCTTCGAGCCGCATGACGAACGATCGGTCGATCTTCAGACGGCTGATCGGCAGCACGCTCAAATAGCTGAGCGAGCTGTAGCCGGTGCCGAAATCGTCGAGGCTCAGCCGGATGCCCAGGCTGTTCAGCCGTTTCATGATCTCGATCGAAGCCGAAGCGTCCATCATCATGCTCTCCGTGATCTCAAGCTCCAGATATTTCGGTTCCAGCCCGGTCTCGACGAGAATGCGCTCGACCTCGAACTCCAGATCCGGCTGGTGGAACTGCTGCGTCGACAAATTGACCGAGATCGGCACTTTCGGACGCCCTTCGTCGTGCCAGCTTTTGGCCTGCCGGCACGCTTCGCGCAGCACCCAGCTGCCGATCTCGACGATCAGGCCCGTCTCTTCGGCGATCGGCACGAACCGGCCCGGCGGAATCATGCCGCGTACCGGATGATGCCAGCGCAGCAGCGCCTCCATGCCGATCAGTTCGCGGCCCGGCATGCGGTACTGCGGCTGGTAATGCACTTCGAGCTCGCCGCGTTCGATCGCTTTGCGCAGATCCGTCTCGATCTCGATCTTGAACAGCAGCTCTTCGTCCAGGTCGGCGGAATAGAAACGGTAGCCGTTCTTGCCTTCGCGCTTCACTTCGTACATCGCGGAGTCGGCGTTCTTGATCAGTTCCTCGCGGCTCTCCCCGTGCTCCGGGTACATGGCGATCCCGATACTTGCGCTGACGTAAAAATCGTTATCCTTGAGCGTGTAAGGCACCTGAATCACCGAGACGATCCGCTGCGCCAGCTGCGCGATCTCGTCGATCGACGCAAACGAATGGCAGATCAGCGCGAACTCGTCGCCGCCCATCCGCGACAGCGTCGCTTTGGCCGGATCGATAACTTCGCAGATGCGCTGTCCGACTTTCTGGAGAAAAGCGTCGCCGTACGCATGGCCGAGCGAATCGTTGATCATCTTGAAGCGGTCGATATCGAGCACCATGACGGCCAGGCGGCCTTTGCCCTGCTGCAATTCGATCCGCTCCTGCACGATCGTATTGAACTGCCGGCGGTTCGGCAGATTGGTCAGCTCGTCGTGGTAGGCCAGGTGTTCGACTTTGGCCTGCGTCAGCTTCTGCTCGGTAATGTCGCGCACGATCAAGTGGGTACCAGTCACTTCCCCGTCGACGCTCACCGGCACGCCGACGACGCCCAGATGGATCGCCTGCCCGTTCGGATGCACGATCTGCGTCTCGTAGGCGAGCGATTCCATCAGCATCGATTCCTGGTGGTGTTGTTTCGCTTTTCTATATGTGTCCGGATGGAAAAACTGCTGAAGCACCGTGATCGGACGACCGATGTAGTCGCCTCTTTGCGAGCCGGTCATGTTCAAAATGGCGGGATTCATATCGGTCACGATGCCCCGCATGTCGATCGAGATGATGCCGTCGGTGTTGTTCTCGTACAGCGCGCGGTACCATTTCTCCTGGCTGCGGATCATTTTGTCCTTCTGGTTCAACCGGCCGTTGATAAACGCGCCGTAAATCGTAAAGCCGATCAGCAGCATGCTGCTCAGCGCAATGATCAGGGCCAGACTCTGCATGTCGACCTGGTCTCCGCCCATCGCGACCGGATTGTGTTCGTGGATATGGAAGTTCGCGGCCGCCATGCCCGTATAGTGCATACCGGCGATCGCCACGCCCATAATAAGCGCGCTGCTGATTTTGTGGAGCAGCACGCTGCCTTCTTCCCGAAGCTTGCGCATCAGCGCAAGCGCCGCGATGGAGGCGGTCAGCGCGATCACGACGGACAGCGCGACCAGCCACGGATTGTAGGTGATCTTCATCGCCATCGCGGACATGCCCACGTAATGCATGTCGACCACGCCGGAAGCGAGCAGCAGCCCGCCGAGCAGCAGCGAACGCCACGTGAGCGTCTTGCGCGTGACGGTCCACAGCGCGATGAACGAGACGAGGATCGGCACGATCATCGACAAGATGACGATCGGAATATTGTAAGTCATCTTCATCGGCAGCTGCAGGGCGAGCATGCCGACAAAGTGCATCGACCAGATGCCGAGCCCCATCGACACGGCGCCGCCGGCCAGCCAAAATACGCGCAGCCTGCCGTGCGCCAGATGGATTCTGCCCGCCAGATTGAGCGCCGAATAAGACGCGAGAACCGAAATGATGCAGGAGACAAGGACCAGACCCGGGTTATAAGTACCCTGTACGATTTCCATGCGCTCCTCCTTTCCAACCTTTAATTTTGCAAGTTTTGATTTTGAACGAATGTTCACCTAAGGGGTATATCGGCAGAACGAGACTTTTTGTGCAGCAAACGCCGCAAAACGCCGCCGCGCGGGGCGACGCGTCTTCATTCGCCGCGTTCGTCTTCCAGATAGAACCGCAGTTCGGTATAAATCTCGACGATTTCCCGCATCGGCATGCGCACGAGACCGCTGGATGAAGGCGCGACGAAGTCGATGACGCCGTCCACTTCGGATTCCTTCTGGAAACCCCAAGCGGCTTTTTTGCGGCCCGTAAATTCCGTATAGACGCCTTTGCCCACGTAGCAGGCGACGCTCGGCAGATAGCGAGCCAGCTTTGTCCGCAAAATCTCGCGCCCTGCCCGGTATTCCTCGCGGGCGATGTCTTCGACGCCCCGGGTAGGCCGGGCGACGATATTCGTGAAGCCGTAGCCGAGCTTCAGCAGGTCTCCGTCTTCCCAGGGCGCATAGCGGCGGGAAGTCAGTCCCGAAGCTTCGAGGATCCGCCAAAAATTGTTGCGCGGATTCGCGTAATGGTGTCCGGTCTCGCCGGAGCGAAGACTCGGATTGAAGCCGACGAACAGAACGGACAAGCCGTCGTCCAGATGGTCGTTGATGTCCGGCATGAGAAGCGCACGCTCCTTGTCTTTGTTGGAAAAATAATGGGCCGACCTTCTTATTCGGACCTTTGATGGTCGAAAGTGAGGCTATCGGAAGTCCCGACGGTTGGGCAGCGGAAGTCAAACGTGCCAAGGAAGCGAGCGATCGGCCCGCTTCCTTGGTACGCATGCCGAAGCCTGCCGGTTCACTTTACAATCCGCATTTTTAGCGGTACCGTTAAGGGATGAATCCTTTTCTTCATTCGCTTACTTTTTCGCTACCCATTTATCATACAAGGAGTGGATCGCATGTACCAGCCGCACCCCATTTCCCATGAGTCCGACGCCGGGTCCGAAGCTTCTTCGGGCCGCGTGCTTGTCGTGACCGCGGTCGACGCCGAACGCGAAGCGGTGCTTGCCGGTCTTGGCGGCGACGACCGTTTCGACGTCGTCGCCGCCGGCGTCGGCGTCGCCGCGGCGGCGGCCGGCACGGCTATCGCGCTGTCGCGCGGCCGCTATGCGCGCGTCGTGAGCGCGGGCATCGCCGGCGGATTCGCCGGCCGGGCGGCGATCGGATCGATCGTCGTCGCAAGCGCGATGGCCGCTGCCGACCTCGGATCGGACAGCCCGGACGGCTTCCTGTCCGTGGACGCGCTCGGGTTCGGCTCGGCCGTCATCGCGGCCGATGCCGAGCGCTCGGCCGCCCTGCTCGGCGCGCTCGGCGAGGCCGGATTGGCCGCGTGCCTCGGCCCGGTGCTGACGGTGTCCACGACGACCGGCACGCTGGCAGGCGCGCAATCTTTGGCTGCGCGCGTGCCCGGCGCGGCGGCCGAAGGCATGGAAGGCTTCGGCGTCGCGGAAGCCGCCCGGCAGTTCGGCCTGCCCGCGCTGGAAGTCCGCGCGATCTCGAACGCGGTCGGCCCGCGCGATCGCGGTGCCTGGAAGATCGGCGAAGCGCTGGGCGCGCTTCGCACCGCAAGCTCACTATTCCCGGAGGTGTTTTTCGCTTGAAGATCGCATTTTCCCCTTGTCCCAACGATACGTTCGTGTTCCATGCCTTGACGCACGGCCTGGTAGAAGGCGCGCCGGAACTCGAAGTCACTTATGCCGATATCGATATTACGAATAATTGGGCCGCCGCCGGCGAAGGTCCGGAAGTCATGAAGATTTCCTACGCCGCGCTTCCGTGGGTGCTGCAGGATTACGCCCTGATTCCGTGCGGCGGAGCGCTCGGCCGCGGCTGCGGCCCGCTCGTGCTGACGAAGGAAGCCGGGGAGCCGGCAGCCCTTGCCGGCAAACGCATCGCCGTGCCGAGCGAACGCTCGACCGCGTATTTGCTGTTCCGTCTCTGGGCGGCGCAGGCGATTCCCGGCGGGATCGGCGAAGTGGTCGTCATGCCGTTCGACAAGATCATGCCGGCCGTACAGAGCGGCGAGATCGACGCGGGGCTCGTGATCCACGAAGCGCGCTTCACGTACGGGAACTACGGCCTGCACAAGCTGGCCGACATGGGCGACTGGTGGGAAAGCGACACCGGCCTGCCGATTCCGCTCGGCGCGATCATCGCCAAGCGCGGCAGCGTCGATGCCGGCGCCGTCGCCGCATGGGTCCGGTCTTCGGTGCAGTACGCCTGGGCGCATCCCGAAGCTTCCCGCGACTACGTGCTTGAACACGCGCAGGAGATGGATTCGGATGTCGCCGACTCGCATATCGACCTGTACGTTAACGAGTTCACGGCAGACCTCGGCGAAGACGGCTACGCCGCGATCCGCTCCCTGCTGACCCGGGCCGCCCGCGAAGGACTGGTCCCGGCTTTCGACGAACGGCTGCTGTATCCCGCCTGACCGGAACGGTTTTCGGAACACTTTTCCAAAAAGCCTTCGGCTCAACGGCCCGCAGCATCACTTCGGCTGTCGCCGCAAGAACAGTATCGCTGTCCGCACACGAAAACCCCCGATTCTCCTGCGGAGAACCGGGGGTTTTCGTGTGCGGCTTGAGGCCGACTCAGCGGTACAGTTCCGGACGGCGGTCGTCGAAGACCGGAATATGCCCTCTCGTCTCCGCCACGGCTGCCGTATCGATCTCGCCGCTCAAAAGTTCGTCTTTTTCCCCGGCTTCGGCCGTAATTTCTCCCCAGGGATCTATAATCATCGAATGGCCGGCAAAATCGTGGTCCGGGTCGCTTCCGCTGCGGTTGCAGGCGACGACCCAACACTGGTTCTCGATCGCCCGGGCCATCAGCAGCGCGCGCCAGTGGTCCAGCCGCTCGATCGGCCATTCCGCCACGACGAACAGCACCTGCGCCCCGTCGCTCATATGCGCGCGAATCCATTCGGGAAACCGGATATCGTAACATACGACGCCCGCGCTCGGAATGCCGTCCAGCTCGAACAATCCTTTTTCCGCACCGGTCTGCAGATGCAGATGCTCGTCCATCAATTGGAACAGATGCGCTTTGTCGTATTCCACGCACAGGCTTCCTTCGCGGTCGTAGATCAGCAGCGTATTGAACACGCCCTGCGCCGTGCGCTTGGCCGTCGAGCCGCCCACCAGATGGACGCCGTGCTTGCGGGCCGTTTCCGCGAGGAACGTTTTGGCGCGCCGCGCTTCGTCTTCCGCGATTTCGTCCAGCCGCGTCAGATCGTATCCGATCGTCCACAGTTCGGGCAGCACGATCAGATCCGGCTTCTCTTCCATCGCACGCTCGATCCGTCGTTCGACCTCTGCATAATTGCGCTCCGGGTCGCCGTACGCGATGTCGTACTGAATGCAAGTTATTTTCCATTTCACCATGATGTGGCCTCCTGTTCCCAGCCGCATGCCGTTTCCGCGGCTTGACGTTCCCTTTAAGCCTATAGGTCGAACCGTTCGATTGCAAACGCTCCCACCGTTGACACTCCCGTACGGGCATGCGATAATGCAAAAATATGCACCTTTCATAGCATCAACCGAACATCTTATCAAGAGCAGGCGGAGGGACCAGCCCGATGAAGCCCGGCAACCGACCCCATCAGGGGCACGGTGCTAATTCTTGCACGTTTGTCGTCACGCCCCGCCCCTGCGGAGCGCAGCCAAGCGGAGAGATAAGAAGAGACTTCCGCTTATTCGAGCCTCTTCCTCTCTTACGGGAAGAGGCTTTTTCGCGTCTCTTCGATTCGCCCGACTGCCCATCGTCTCGCCGCTTGTCATAAGTCCGGTACCTGCCGGTTCTTATACCGGCGATCTTTCGCGCCGCATATCGCGGAGGAGACGCCGGCCGGACGCGGTCACGCATCCGGAACACGCCCCGTCGTCCAAGTCCCGCGCCGGCAGCCGTCCGGATCGGCATGCTGCATGATCGATCCCGGCTGCAAAATACGCATGATTCCATCCTCAAATGCAATCATCCGGACCGCCGGCGCTTCAGGAACGGAAGTCCGTCGAACGACCAAGCTTTCCCGGCTTGATCGTTCGGCGGGCTTTTTTCCGTGTCCGTTTTCTTGCACTTTTTTGCTCTTTTTCGCGCGCACTTTTGAAATCTGGAATTCTTTTCCTTGTTTTGCCCATAAGAGGGTTCTTCGGTTTTCACGGGGTTTATGTATAAAATAAGACCTTTTCTCCGCAGTTCGATTCCTTCGTGCGCCGTCGTTCGCCCGCCTGTTCCTTGATCCTATTCGATACGGAGGCGATTTCCATGAAATTCGGTACGCAAGCGAAACTACGCGTCGGTTCCTCCTTCGCCGCCCTGCTGTTGGCCGCCGGTTCCTTAGGTTCGGCCGTGTCCGCCGCTTCTCCGACCGCCGCCGCTTCGCAGGAAGCTCAGACCGCGCTGCGCGTCAGCGTGACCGATGCCGTAACCGGCCGCCCGCTGCAGGACGTCGTCCTTACGCTGTATTGGGCCGACACGGCTTCGAACCGCGCGAACGGGCGCACGCCCGGGCAGGCGGTCGCGGGAACGGCATCCGCTTCGACCTCGGCGGACGCCGGACTGTCCGAACGGTGGATCGAACCGGGCGACTACGCGATCGTCGGCGAGAAAGCCGGCTATCTGCCGTTCGACAGCCGAACGGCCAAACCGGCCTCTTCGGCGAACGCGCGGCAGACAGACGGCACGGCGGTACGCGCGGCCGGCTCCGGACCGATCGCGTACGCTTTCGCGCTGACGCCGGCGCGGCATACGTATCCCGCCTATATGAACGGCTATACGGACGGAACGTTCCGGCCCGAACAAAATCTGATCCGCGCCGAACTGGCCGTCATCTTGCAGCGGACGATGAGCGCGGAAACTTCTCCTTCCGGCGCCGATTTTCGCGATATCGCGCCGGATAAATGGCTGACCGCCGGCGTATCGCTGGCCGCGGCCAAAGGCTGGATGCAGGGCACGGGCGGCGCGCGCTTCGAACCCGAACGCGACGTGACCCGGGCGGAAATGGCCCAGATTCTGGCCAACGTCTACGCCTGGCCAACGACCGGACCGGAGTCGGCGTTCGGCGATACGCGGGGACACTGGGCGTCCGCCGCTATTGCCGCCGCAGCCGCGAACGGCGCGATGGACGGTTACCCGGACGGCAATTTCCGTCCGGACCGTCCGGTCACGCGAGCCGAGACGGCCGCGCTGCTCAACCGGCTGATCGAGCGTCCCGCGGACGCCGGTCTGCCGATGACGTGGAGCGACGTCCCGTCGTCGTATTGGGCTTACGGCGACGTCATGGCCGCGTCGCTCGACCACACGCCGAGCAAGGCGCGCTGAGCGTCGGGCGTTGGCGGGATAGCGATAGGGCCGCGGAGCGCGGCGCGGCGTAATAAAGCACGAATCGCGGGGCTGATCGAAGAACGGATCGAAGCACGGACCGAAGAATGACGAAAAACCGCTGTTCCCCCGGCAGATGCCGTGGGAAAAAGCGGTTTTTCGCGTGCGCGGATACGTACGGGCGGTTCCGATTCAATCGGGTTCCGACCGGTTCAGACTTCCCCGGCCATCTCGCGCTGGAACCGGGCGATCGCTTCGTAATCGTCTTTGAGGCTGCGCGAGACGGAGATGAAGATCGGCAGCAGATGCTTGTAGACGGCGGCGTTCTCTTCGATCGGCTCGTGCCGGTGCGTGCCGCCGATCATGCCTTCGACGACGTCGAGCGAATCGACGCGGCCGAGCGCGTACAGCCCGAGCACCGCCGCGCCGAGGCAGGAGCTCTCGAAGCTTTCCGGCACGACGACTTCCTGATCGAAAATATCCGCCATCATCTGGCGCCACAGCGGCGAGCGGGCAAATCCGCCGGTCGCATGGATCTTCTGCGGACGGCCGATCTGTTCTTCCATCGCGAGCATGACCGTGTACAGGTTGAAAATGACGCCTTCCAGCACGGAGCGGATCATATGCTCTTTGCGATGATTCATCGTCAGGCCGAAAAACGATCCCCGCGCATCGGGATTCCACAGCGGCGCGCGTTCTCCGGTCAGGTACGGATGGAACAGCAGTCCTTCGCTGCCCGGGCGCACCTGTTCGGCGATCCGGGTCAACACTTCGTACGGATCGATGCCGAGCCGTTTGGCCGTCTCGACTTCCGAAGCCGCGAATTCGTCGCGCACCCAGCGAAACAGCATCCCGCCGTTGTTGACCGGTCCTCCGATCACCCAAAGCCCGTCCGCCAGCGCGTAACAGAAAAAGCGTCCTTTGGGATCGGTCAGCGGACGGTCCACGACGGTGCGGATCGCCCCGCTCGTTCCGATCGTCGCCGCGACGACGCCCAGGCGGATCGCTCCGACGCCGAGGTTGGACAGCACGCCGTCGCTTGCGCCCACGACAAACGGCGTATCGACCGCCAGACCCAGTTCGCTGGCCGCCGCCGGCTGCAGGCCGTGCATGACATGGGTCGTCGGCACGAGCCGGGACAGCCGCTCCGGCGTGACGCCGGCCACTTCCAGCGCTTCCTTGTCCCAATCGAGCAGTTCCAGATTGAACAATCCGGTCGCGGACGCGATCGAATGGTCGATGACGTAGTCGCCGAACAGCTTGAAGAAGACGTATTCCTTGATCGACACGAAGCGGGCGGAACGGTCGAACCAATCGGTCTGGTCGTGCCGCAGCCAGAGCAGCTTCGCAAGCGGCGACATCGGATGGATCGGCGTGCCGGTCCGGGCGTAGATGCCGTCTCCGTTCAGTTCGGTCTTCAGCTTCTTCGTCCAGGCGGCGCTGCGGTTGTCCGCCCACGTCAGGCAGCGGGTCACCGGAACGCCGTTTGCGTCGACGCCGATCAGGCTGTGCATGGCAGAGCTGAACGACAGCAGCAGAATCTGCTCCGGCCGCGCCTGCGCTTTGCGTACCGCGCCTCCGATCGACGAGAGGACGGCCCGGTAGATCTCGTCCGGGTCCTGCTCCGCCACCGAAGGTGACGGCGTATGCAGCGGGTACCCGACGTTCTCCTGCGCGACCACTTTGCCTGTCTCTGTAAAAACGACCGCTTTCGTGCTGGTCGTGCCGATATCGACGCCGATCATCATTTTTTCGTGCGTGCCGTGCGTACTGTTCTCATCCATGCCGGGGGACCTTCCTTCCGGGTGCGCAGACCTGCGCGTATTTTTGTTTTTTTACAGCAAACTGCGGCCCAAAGTCTCGTCCGAATCGTCGAAATACGCTTTGACGATCTGCCGGATATTTTCTGCGCTGCCCGATCCCAATCCTTCGATCACCATCCGGTGCTTGTCGGCGATCTCGTTCATCCGCCGCTCGCCCCGCGCGAATTCTTTTTCCGTCGTAAGCAGGATGACCGTCTTCACGATCGGGCGGATACTGCTCCACAGATGCCGGATGCGCGTATGCCCCGCGGCCTCGACGATTCTCTCGTGAAACGAAAAATCCTGCTGGGCGAACTCCACGCAGTCCCCGTGCGCGGCCGCCAGCTTCATCCGGTCGATATGCTGCCCGAGCCGGGCGATCAGCGCTTCGTTATTCTGCGCCGCAAGCCGCTGCTGGGCGAAACTCTCGATCAAATGGCGCACGTCGTACAGTTCCTTGACCGCGCCGAGATCCAGTCCCACCACGACCGCGCCCATCCGCTCCAGCCGGATCAACCCTTCGCCGGCGAGCGTCTTGAGCGCTTCGCGCACCGGCGAGCGGCTGGCGCCGAACATGTCCGCCACGCGGTTCTCCGAGATGACCGCTCCCGGCTCGATCTCTCCGCCGATGATCCGCAGCCGCAGCCGATCCGCTATGGATTCGCCGAGCGAAGCGCCCTGCAGCCAAGCCGAAGGATATTGCATATTGACCGACTCCCCGCTGCCGAATTTTGGCTCAGTCTTCCTTCACGACGGCATGGCCGCCGAATTCGTTGCGCAGCGCCGCGACCACTTTGCCGTGGAACGTATCGTTCTCCAGCGAGCGGTAGCGCATCAGCAGCGACAAAGCGATGACCGGCGTGCTCACTTCGAGATCGAGCGCTTCCTGCACCGTCCATTTGCCTTCGCCGGAACTCTGCATGACGCCGCGGATTTCGTCCAGATTCGGGTCTTTGGAAAAAGCGTTCTGCGTCAGTTCCATGAGCCAGCTGCGGATGACCGAGCCGTTCGACCAGACGCGGGCCACCGCTTCGTGATCGTAATCGAACGCGCTTTTCTCCAGCACTTCGAACCCTTCGCCGATCGCCTGCATCATGCCGTATTCGATGCCGTTATGCACCATTTTGAGATAATGCCCGCTTCCGCTCGGTCCGGTGTACAGATAGCCGTTCTCGACCGCCAGGTCCCGGAACAGCGGCTCGATCGTCGCGAACGCGTCCTTGTCGCCGCCGATCATGAAGCAGCCGCCGTTCTGCGCGCCCGACATGCCGCCGCTCGTGCCCGCGTCGAAGAACAGGATGCCTTTGCGGCCCAGCGTCTCCGAGCGGCGAATCGAATCTTTGTACTGCGAGTTGCCGCCGTCGATAATGATGTCGCCTTCTTCCAGCAGCTCCGACAGTCCTTCCAGCACGCCGTCGACGATCGGTCCGGCCGGGACCATGACCCATACGACGCGCGGTTTCGCCAGCTGCCCGACCAGTTCGGCCACGGATTCCGCGGCGATCGCGCCTTTGCCGGCCAGTTCCCGCCCCGGCTCCGGATTCACGTCGTTTACGACGACCTCGTGCTGGTTCTCCAGCAAGTTCAAGACCAGATTGTATCCCATTTTGCCAAGCCCGATCATTCCGATTTTCATCTGAATCACTCCTCCTGTATACCTGTATACAACTGATGTCCGTATTTTAACCCTTTTGCCTTGAATTTGTAAAGAAAACAGGACGGTTCCCGCTGCCGGGACACCGTCCTGCTTATCCATGCGCGGGGTTGGCAGTCGTTTAGGACAACTTTTCGCCTTTGCCGCTCAAAATTTTCATGATGCCGTTCTCATAGCCGACCTGGTACACGGACCGATACGTGGAGTACACTGTCCCCGAGTCCGTGATTTCTTCGGCGGTGATAAAGATCGTCACTTCCGTATTCCCGTCGACCGGCGCCGAATCGATCGAATTGATCACGACGGAGAGCGTATTCGTATAGCCGTTCGCGAAATCCGCATAACCGGTCCCTTTTTGCCAACGACTGCCCAGCAGCGCGTACGCTCCGCCGTAATTCCAGCCCGACAGCTCGTCGTAAAAAGCTTGCACGGTATATTCCGCCTGATCCTGCGCCGCTGCCTGTTCGATGGCCCGATTCTCGGCTGCCGCTTGCGCAGCCGCTTCGGCCGCCACCCTCGCTTCTTCTTCCGCGCGGCGCTGCTCTTCGGCTTCCGCTTTGTCCGCCTCGCGGCGCTCCTCCTCGGCCCGCTCTTCGGTCTCGATCCGGCCGTTCAGTTCGAGCAGCGCGGTATTCGCCGACGCGTACCCGAGCGCCGTCTCCACGATTGTGGCAGCGGAAGAGTAATTGTGTTCCCGCAGCATGCTCTCCGCCTGCGCGGAGCTGACGGAGACGATCTTGTCGACGATCCGCTCGCGCATATCGCGCGCTTCGGCGGTATCCGCTTCTCCGACGCCGCCGAGCAGCGCGATCAGCGCTTCCGCGTCGCCTGACGCTTCAAGCTGCTGCTCGGCGCGCAGCAGTTCCAGCCGGCCGCGCTGCGCGGCGGCGGCGTCCCGCTCGCGCTTGAGCAGTTCGCCCGGGCGTGTGCCAAGCTCCGCTTCAAGCCCGTCCAGGCTCTGCTCCGCCGCCTCCAGCTCGCGGCCGTCCAGCCGGGCGGCGACCTGCTCCAGCTCGCCCTGCGCACGAAGCGCCGCATGGAGCGATTCCGCGTCCGCGGCGATCGACGCGTCTTCGGGACGCAGCTCGGCGGCTTCCGCGAGCCGATCGAGCGCGGCGGAATAATCGCCGCCCTGCGCCAGTTCGCCCGCCAGCGCTTCGAGCTGCGCGGCCTGCCGGTCGATGCCGGCCCGGTACTGGTTCCAGCCGTACCAACCGCCGGCCACGAGCACGATCAGGCTGAGCAGCGCAAGCAGCGAACCGTAACGCGCGGCAAACGTCGGCTTCGGTTCGGGATAGCGGTAGCCGCTGCCGCTGCCGGGCGGATCGCTGCGCGTCAGCAGCACCGACGGCAGTTCGCCGGCGGCCGGGTTGGGGGCCGGGGCGGAGACCGCTTGGGAGGCCGGGGCGGACGGGTTGAGGGCCGTGTCGGGGGCTGGCGGAGCGGCTGATTGGGCGGCCGGTTCCGGCGTTGACCGGGACGTTGGTTGGGGTGTCGGTTCCGAAGCCGCTGGCTGCGCGGCCGGGTCGGGTATCGATTGGGTCGTTTGTTCAGGCGTCGATTCGCTTGCCGCCCGGGCCTGCGTTGGAGCCGGCGGCGCGGACGGCTGCGGCTCCTGCTTGATCAGGCGCGTGCCGCAGGCGGCACAGTACGCCGCCTCTTCCGGCTGCTTCGCTCCGCATTTCGTGCAGTACATCGTAGATCCCTCCTGCAAATAGGCATTTCGTATGAGTAAATAAGGAACAAGCAGGGGCGCAAGACCTCTTTGCTTGTTCGGCTGCTCATAATGTAGCATAATTTATGAGCTTTTAGGGTGACATTTCCTTAAAGGCAAAGAAATATCAAACTTTGCGGATCGCTGCTGCGTTTACTTCAGGGTTCCACAGTCTCGCAAACTCGCATCCGTCCCATACCCGATCCAAATTAAGTGCCTGAGAACACTTATTTTCGCCAAACCGTCTTCAATATCACGAATAACTGCATAGATGCATCTATTTTGCGGAAAAGAGCAGCTTTGGATACCTATATGCCGAAATAACGGTTCTCTCGCAGTTATTTTGTACAGAGCAGACCATCAGACCGAAATAACTGCCCCCACGCCGTTATTTTGCCCAGAACGGACCGACAGAAGGCGATCGCTGCCTTCCTGCCGCCCATTCGATAGAAAACAGGCACAAGGATGAAGCTTACGCGCAAGCCGCGAACCCGAACAGGAGGAGAAATTCGATGACAGCCTTACCGACGCATTACGGAACGTACGAGATCCCTTCGCTTATTCGGCAGTTGTTCGAGTTGGAACAGGAACTGCAGCAGGAAGATTTATCGCTGGACCGCGCTTTTCCGTGCATGCTGATCGAAGACGATTTCCGGTATTCTTTTACACCGCTTGATGTGATCCCTCTGGCCAGCACCGGCATGGACGGGATTCACTACGGATTGCTGACCGATTTCGGCCTGGCTCCGGATTTGGATCAAGCCTGGATCGTAACCGTATCGCCGATGGACTCCGATTGTCCCATCCGGCCGGTCGCCGCCAATTTGCTCGATTGGCTGCGGGCCATGTATACGGATGCCGATGCCCTGATCAACGCGTTCGAACACGGCGCAGACTATCGGGAATATGTCCGTACCCGGGAACCGCATGAACCGGACGAAGAAGCATCCGAGATCCGACGCCGTCTGGCGGAACGGTTCGGGATTATACCGATCACAGATATGGGCGCGTATCTGGACGAGATGCGAGAGCAGCGAAAACAGGCGGTCGACCGGGAGACGGAAGATGGAGTCGGCGTCGTGTCGACGCAGCGGACAGCAGATCTCGGCGGACAGGCCGCGGCAGGTCGGATTGTTCGCGCCGGCGATTCAAGTGATCCGGTGATCCTTGCCGAAGATCAGGGTGATCCGGTAATCCGTGCCGACGATCCGGCTGCTTCCGGCATGGAACACCTTTCGCCGACTGCGCTGCCTGCACTCGACCGGGATTTTGACTGGGGCGAGAGAAGAGAAGAAATCCAATCGTTCTGGGCACAGGCTTCTTCGGATGACAAACACGTGTTTTTGCGAAATGCCCAGTTGTATTCAATTTTCCAGCAGCCGTCCTGTCTGGAGTGGTTTATGGATCGGCTGAAACGGGACGGCCTGCCCGAGTATGCGGCGAACCTCGGTTCTTCGTTTGAATATATGCTTGAGCCGCAGGCGCAAGCATCGCATACGTCCGTCATCATGTGGAGCAGCGAATCGGCGTCGTACGGGGATGAACAGGACGATTAAACGCATAACCGCTTTCCGATCATCAATTTTCCGTATTAAAAAAGCTTCTCTCGACCGGCTTCGCTGCCGGAAGAAAGAAGCTTTTTGACGAGCTGTTTACTTGGGGTTCGCTTGCTTCTCGCCGACCCCCCGCCGGTTCGGCGTCACTTCTTGAACTTCCACTGCTGCGCCCGATTGTCCGGGTCGTATTCGGTCAGAATCGGCTTGCCGCCGCTGCCCGAGGTGAGCGCCAGGCCGTTCGCCGCGTTCAGCAGGAAGGTCTGTCCGCCTTTTTTGCGAACGATCCAGCGCTGGTTGTCGTAGCCGAGATAATCGTATAGTTGCAGCGTGCCGCGCCCGATATCGAGATCGAGCGCCTGCCCGGCGGGCGTGCGCAGCGATACCGAGCCTGCGGCGTCGCCGGTCGGCACGGCTGTCCAGAGCGGAGCGGTCTTCGGCTCCGACTGCTGGAGCCCGACGGCCGAACCGCGGGCGGCGCCCGCCGGCGCAAGCGCCAGAGCGGATTCGCGGTTGATCAGCGCGAAGCGGTCCAGCTTGGCGGCCGAAGTCCGCGTGAGGCGCACGTTCTGGAACGAAGCCCGGCCGCCGAAAGCATGCAGGCCGACCTGTCCGGTCGCAAACGTGCCGTCCCGCACGTCGAGCACCGGCTGGCCGTCCAGCCAGGCGCGGATACGCGGGCCTTTGGCCTGGACTTTGAGGGCATACGTGCCGCCGGACACGATCGGGGCCGGGAAGCTGCCGAGCACCTGCCGCTCCGCGAAGCTGCCGTTGATCTTGTAGAACAGCCGGACCGCGTCCATGTTCGGGTCCAGATTGAGATAATAGCCGCTGCCGCCGGCAGCGTCCGCGCGAAACAGCAGCGAAGCCGCGCCGCCTCCGTCACCCAGCTTCACGGTCGCTTCATATATGAAGTCGCCCGCGGTCCGCTTGGACATGGCCGTCGTATCGCCGCTGTAACTGCCGCGCAGGCCGTTTTCCGCGACGATCCACGCAGCCGCCGACGGAGCACGATCCAACGGACCGAGATTCGTCGCGAACTCGCCTCCGTGCACGACGACGGTCACGCTTGCAGCCGCTCCGCTTGGAGCCGAGACGGTCACCGCCGCTTCGCCCGGAGCGACGGAGCGAAGCACGGCCGATCTATCCGGCCCCGCCGTCACCGACAAGACCGAAGGGTCGGAACTGCTCCAGTTCAGGGGCGCTTCGGCGGACGAAGACGTGCGCGCAGCGGCCGACAGGGTGCGGACTTCGTTCAGCCCCATATCCACCTGCGCCGTGTCGAGCACGAGTTCGCCGCCGGCCTGCTTGGTCCAGACCGAATCGAGCGCGTAGACGTTCAGCGAACGGATCCGCACTTCGCCGCCCTCGGCGTAGAAGCTCATGCCGCGGCGCGCCGCGTCCGGGAAGATCAAGTCGGAGAAGACGACTTGTCCGTCGTCCGCGAACACCTCGACCGACGATTCGTCCACGAAGATGCGCAGCTTGACCGTCCCGTTGTCCGGTCGGAGTTCGGCTTCCTGGCGCAGGTCAAACAGCGGCGAGAAATCGGTCGTGCCCGAAGCGGAACGGTCGACCGACAGCTTGCTTTCGTCTACGGAATACGCGATATCCGTATGCTGCCCGCCTCCTTCGCGGACGCGGAAGCCGAACGAATCCGCCGCCGCCCCGCCCGCAGGCAGCTCAAGCTCGGCTTCGATCTCGTACGCGCCGGCGGACAATCCCTGCAGCGGATTCGGCGAACCGGCCGATACGGTCGTCTCGCCGATCGTGCGCAGTTCGCGGCGCAGACCGTCCAATTCGCCGATCGGCCGCTGAACGAGGCGCACCCCTTCCGCCGTGCGGGTCAGCGACAGCTCTCGCGGCAGGCTCAGCACGCCTTTCCAGCCGATCGTCGGGAAAGCGAACGGATAATCCCAATTCGTCATCCACGCCATCGTAACGACCCGGCCGTCCGGCGCCTCGGCGAACGAAGACGACGCGTAGAACTCTTTGCCCCAATCGGTCTTGAGCACCTGCCCGGCAGCGTTATCGTTGACGAATTTGCCGTCATCCGTCAGCTGCCCGACGAAATATTCGGCGTCCGAGCCTTCGGTCGCCGGATTGGCGCCCGTGCTGATCATGAGCACCCAGCGGATCTCGCCGGTGCCGTCCACCGGCAGCGGGAACAGGTCGGGACATTCCCAGACTCCGCCGCGCACGTAATCGCCGTAGCCGAAATTGTCCGTCAGCGTCCAGTCGGTCAGATTCTTCGAAGTGAAGAACCGGATATGGTCGCCGCCCGACACGACCATGACCCAGCGGTCGCGGGCTTCGTCCCGGACGATTTTGGGATCACGAAAATCCCAGTTCCCCGGATCATCGCCGTTCTTGCCCGGGTTCTCGATCACGATCGGGCGCTCCTGCGGGTAATGCCACGTCCGGCCGCGGTCGGAACTGTAGGCGATCCCGATCCGCTGGTTGCCGCCCGGCGCTTCGGGATTATAGGACGTGTAATACGCGATCAGGCCGCCGCCGTCCGGCGAGCCGTCGAACAAGCCGGAGACGTTATCCGGATCGGCGATCGCGGAACCGGACCAGATATGGCCGAGACCGTTCCATTCCAGCGCCAGCGGCAGGCTTTTCCAATGCAGCATGTCGGAGCTGACCGCATGCGCCCAACGTCCGCCGTCCTGATGGAACAGATGGTATTCGCCTTGATAAAAAATCATGCCGTTGGGATCGCTGGCCGAACCGCGCGGCGGCGAATAATGGTAAGCGGGGCGATAGGGTTCTCCGTAATACTCCGGCGTCGGCGTCATGTATGTATCCTGGAAAACGGCCGTGCCGCGAATTACCGTCAATCCGGCGGACTGTCCGCCGGGCTGAACGCCGGACGGCATCCCGCCGGCTTCGAGCGCCGCTTCCGCATAGCCGTCGACGTGCAGGCTGGCCCGGCCGTCTTCGACGACGATCTCCAGCCGATGCTTGACGCCGTCTTCGCTCGGATACGTGACGGACGATTCGGCGAGTTCGGCTCCGCCCGGCCCGATCAGCCGGGCCCGCACGCGGCCCTGCTCCCGCTCCAGCAGCGCCGCGTAGCCGCCCGTCCCGTCGCTGCCGGCGAGAAAGACCAGTCCGGCGGACATATCCGCCGAACCGGGCGACAGATCGCCTGTAAATACGAGACGGTCGGCAGCGGATGTCGCATACATCTTCGCCGCGGCGGAGCCGCCTGACGCCGTTCCCCGGATGCCGCGGTCGTCGGCGGTCCAGCTTCCTTCACTGATGATAGCGCTATCAAAATTAGAGTTCCAAATCGGTTCCTGCGCGGCCGTCGGCGCCGCTTCGGCTGCTTCCGCCCGAAGCCCGCCTGTCGGCAGCACGCCCAGCAGCAGCACCGCGCACAGCAGCGAAAAAGCCGTTTTTTTCGTATTCATGACATATCCCTCCCTGAATGGGTTCTTGTAAGATCGGTAAGACCGTTTGCCTTTCCTGCCAAATTCGCCCGCCGACGAAGCGTATGTCCGTCGGCGGGCGTTGGAAGGATGAATATCCGGATAAGCGATGAATAAGGACTTTAGCGGCGTGACGAATTTAAACGCCCGACAGACTTGTATCTCCGAGCCCGGACCGGGACTGTTCCAGCGCCCGGATGCCCAGCGCCAGCGCGCCGCGCAGGCCGGACTGCGTGCCGAGTCCCGGCGCGACGATATACTCGCCCAGCCCTTCGGCAAGTTCCGACGCCGCGACGTAGCCGTTCAGGCTCGCCGCCGCGCGCTGCCGGATCAGCGGCAGCAGATGCTCCTGCTGCATGACGCCCCCGCCGAGAATGATCCGGCGCGGCGACAGCAGCAGAACCGCCGCCGCGATCGACTCGGCGATATAATGCGCTTCGATCTCCCACGCGGGATGATCCGCGGCCAGTTCATGTCCGGGAACGCCCCAGCGCGCCTGAAGCGCGGGACCGGCCGCCATCCCTTCCAGGCAGTCGCCGTGGTACGGGCAGCAGCCGGCGAACGTATCGTCCGGATGCCGGCGCAGCCGCAGATGCCCGCCTTCGGGATGCAGCAGGCCGTGCAGCAGCCGCCCTTCGGCATACACGCCGACGCCGACGCCCGTACCGATCGTGTAATACACGCAGCTGTCCAGGCCGCGGGCGGCGCCCCAGATCGCTTCGCCGTAAGCGGCGGCGTTCACGTCGGTATCCCAGCCGTACGGCACGTCGAAGGAGCGGCGCAGCGTGCCGAGAAAGTCGAAGTTCGCCCAGCCCGCTTTGGGCGTCGTCGTGACGAATCCGTACGTGGCGCTGCCCGGGCGCAGATCGATCGGCCCAAACGAGCCGACCCCGATCGCCTGCACGCCGCGGCCGGCGAAATAATCGATCGCCTGCGCAAGCGTCTCTTCCGGCGGACCGGTCGGGAAGCTGATCCGGTCGTGAATCTCGCCGTCCATACTTCCGATGCCGCAGACGAACTTGGTGCCGCCGGCTTCGATCGCCCCGACCCGTACGGAATCCAGTGCGGAATCCAATACGGAATCGCCGAGATGCGGCGTCTGTTCGTTATCTCTCCCGATCATAATTCACGCCTCCCCGTGCGAGCCTGCAATCCGGCTGATCCGCACGAAGCGAAATACCGTGGACTCGTCGCCCGCGAAGACCGACAGCCGGTCCGACTGCCCACTTGGGAAGATCAGGTCCGTCATGACGAGGCGACCGCCGCCTTCGAACACTTCGACCGAAGACCGGTCGACGAAAATCCGCAGCTCCGTCTCCGACCCGGCCCCAAGCTGTACGCCTGTCTTCGTCTCCGACGCAGCTCCTGCGCTGTCCGCAGCCTGCATGGCTGCAGCGCCCGATTCGCGCTGCATGCCCGCTCCGCTGCCCGGCTGCGCCGTACGCGCCGCATGTCTTCCCGCGAAGTCCGCGTGGAAGCCGCACTCGCCCGACTGCGTACGGTCGATGTACAGCTCGCCGGCTTCCGCGTCGAAGCCGACCGGCGTTCCGCAGCTGTCGCCTTCGCGCAGCACGAACCCGAACGAGCGTCCGCTTTCGGCCCGGACTTCCAGCTCGTAGCTTCCCAGCCGCAGCGGCTCAAGCGCAAGGCGCAGCTCGGCCAGCGTCACGTCCGCAAGTTCCAGCACCGGCACGCGCGCTTCTTCCAGTTCCCGCGCCGGACGCTGCATCAGCGTCTCGGCGCCGTCCACCGTCTCAAGCGTCAGCTCCCGCGCGAGGGTCATCGCGCCGCGCCAGCCGTCGGTCGGCGTCTGGTTCGCATAGCGCCAGTTGCTCATCCAGCCGAGGTACAGCCGTCTGCCGTCTTCGTCCGGAATGTCCGACCAGCTGACGCCGGCATAGTTGTCGCGGCCGTGATCGAGCCAGCGCACCTGCTGCGAAGCTTCGTCCGGAGTGAACGTCTCGCCGTCGAACCCGCCGACGAAATACTGCGTCCGCGAACCTTCCGTTCCGCTTCCCCCGTCGCCGATACTGACCAGCATCACCCAGCGGCTCTTGGCAGGGTCACCATCGACGTGCAGCTCGAACAGATCCGGGCATTCCCATACGCCGTCATGCGAACCGATGCCCTGACCAAAATCACTGGTCCACGTCCACTGCTTGAGATCGGGCGAGCGGTACAGCGAGACGATCTGCCCGCAGGCGACGACCATGATCCACTGTCCGCTCGGTTCGTGCCGGAACACTTTGGGATCGCGGAAATCGGGCAGGTCGGCGCGTTCAAGCACCGGATTGCCTGCGTATTTGATCCAGGTGCGGCCTTTGTCCGTGCTGTAAGCGAGACTCTGGGTCTGCACGACCGGCGCATCCGGGCGTTCCAGATGATGGGTGAAGATCGCGACCAGACCCGGTTCGTCCGGGAAAAATCCGGTCGTATTCTGCCAGTCCACTACGGCGCTGCCCGAGAAAATCGTGCCGTGCTCGTCGGGTTCCAGCGCGATCGGCAGTTCTTCCCAACGGATCAGGTCACGCGTGACCGCATGTCCCCAATGCATCGGGCCCCATGTATCGCCAAACGGATGATGCTGGAAAAACAAATGGTATTCGCCGTCGAAAAACACCATGCCGTTGGGATCGTTCATCCACTTTTCTTTTGGGGAAAAATGGTACTCGCCCCGATGGTCGGGCTTGGTTGCTTGCATCGTCATTGTCTGTCCGCCTCCTGTGCCTTCTATATATACGTCGATTTTTGCGTTCATTGTTACGTCAATGTCCGGGCTGCCCGCGTGGTTCCGAATAGATTCAGGATTTCACGACGCTGCGATCGTAGCCGTCCTGCCGAATCTTGAGCCATTCCTGCAGGCCGAGCCGATCGAGTTCCGCCAGGTAGGCGTCCCATTCGCTGTCGGCTTTGCCGTTCTGGTACCATTCCGTGCGTTTGCGCAGCATGTACGGGAACAGGTCGGCTTCGATCGTGGAGAGCCGGTCCAGTTCTTCGATGCTGAAAAAGACGTTCGGATACGTGTTCTCCGCCTTCATATGCGGAACGAGCACTTTCTCCATGAGGTCCATCCGCCATTTGGCGTCGTCCGGCATCGTCGTGTATTTGCCGAAGTATTCGTCGAGAATCGCGAGCGGTCCGCCGATGCTCGTCTTCTGGCGCAGTTCGACCGGCGCGGAGCCTTCGAGCGGCAGATGCTTCAGCATTTTTTTGGCTTCGTCGAATTCGAAAATGTTCTGCTGGGTCTCGTCGCCGTAAGTGCCCCAGTTGTTCTGCACGGATTGGATCGGATCGTAGAGCTGATCGACCCATTTCGCCGTCGTGTCCAACTGCTTGTTCGTGCTGGTCACGACCATCGAGCCGCGGAAAAAGCCCATGCCGTTATTGCGCGTGACGTTGACTTCGCCGCTCGGTCCGGCAACCGGAGGCATCAGGTCGTATTTGTCGTTCATGCCGGTAATGTTCGCTTTGTCCCATGTGAAATACAGGCCGTAACGGTCGTCTTTGCCTTTGGCGACATACGTATTCCAGTCCTGCTGGAACGATTCGATATCGACCAGCTTGTTTTTGTACAGATCGTACACGTAATTGACCGCGTCTTTGTAGCCGGGCTCCGTGCCGGTGAACACCACTTTGCCTTCGTCGGTCACGACCAGATGCTCGGGATTTTCGCCCAGGCCGAACGCGGCGAACAGGAACGTCAGGTTCTCGCCGCCCGGCTTGTCGATAAACGACAGCGGAATCTCGTCGGCTTTGCCGTTGCCGTTCGGGTCCTGCGTCTTGAACGCGGTCAGCACGTCTTTGAGTTCGCCCGTCGTCTTCGGCATCTCAAGTCCCAGTTTCTTCAGCCATTCCACGTTGATCCACGGCATATCGTCAACCGACTGGATACGCTCTTTGCCCGAACCCAATTCCTCGATCCACGGGAACGCATAGATATGGCCGTCCGGCGCGGTAATCATCGAGCGATATTCCGGGTGTTCGTCGAGCACTTTTTTGAAATTCGGCATCTGCTGGTCGATCACGTCTTCCAGCGGCACGATCGCTCCGTCCTTGGCCAGCTTGAGCAGGTCGTAATCGCTGTACTCCGCGGCGAAAATGGCATCCGGCAGATCGCCGCTGGCCATCGCCAGATTGCGCTTCTCCGCGAACACGTCGCTCGTGTAGCTGGTCCAGTCGATATGCACGCCGGTCTTCTCTTCCAGCCGCTTGACAACGAGTTTCTCGTTCGGATCGGCCGGCGCGAGCGGGGAACTTGAAGTCAGCACGCGCAAAATCGGTTTGCCGTCGGCGGTCTGCTGCGGCTCGGACGAACCGCCTCCGCAGGCGGTCACAAGCAGCACGGTAGACAGGGCGGACGCGGAGAGCGCTTTTTTCCAATGCGGCAGACGAAGCTTTTTCATAGGGGGATTCCTCCTTGGGATGATGAACCTCGGTGAGCGGATGATCGGACACGGGCACGGCGGGTTGTCGGACGGTTTTATTTGAGGGAACCGACCATGACGCCTTTTTCAAAATATTTCTGGAAAAACGGATACATGACGATCAGCGGCAGGCTGGAGACGACGATGGACGAATATTTGATCATCTCCGACAGTCGTTTCAGTTCCGCCATCGCCTGCTGGTCGCCGATCATGCCGGGCGCTGCCTGATTCTGGATCAGAATCGAACGCAGCACGAGCTGAAGCGGGAACAACCTGGAGTTTTCCAGATAGATCATGGCGTCGAAGTACGAATTCCACTGCCCCACGAACGCGTACAGCGCCAGCACGAACATGATCGGCTTGGAGAGCGGAATGACGATGCGCATAAAGATCTTCAATTCGGAAGCGCCGTCGACGTTCGCGGCTTCCTTGAGTTCTTTGGGAATACTTTTGAAAAACGTCCGGGCCAGAATGATGTTCCATACGTTGACCGCCCCGGGAATGATGAGCGCCCACGGCGTGTCGAGCATGCCGAGCTGACGGATCAGCAGGTAGGTCGGAATGAGCCCGCCGCCGAAGAACATCGTGATCAGGAACAGCGTCATGACGAGCTTGCGTCCGGCCAGCGTATCGTCGGCCAGCGCATAGCCCGCGCAGACCGAGACGAGCACGGTGAAGATCGCGAACGCACCGGCATACAGCAGCGAGTTGAAGAAGCCGCGGATCATGGCGTTGTTGCTCAAAATTTTGCGGTACCCTTCCAGGCTCCAATCGGACGGGTTCAGCGACAGCCCCCGATTGAGCAGCACGGTCGGGTCCATAAACGAAGCGACGATGATATAGACGAACGGGACGACGACGACCAGTACGGCCAGCGTGAGGAACAATCCGTTCAAGACGAGCAGAAACCGGTCGAACGGCGTATTTTTGACAGTCATCGCGGTTCTCTCCTTTCCGGCAAGATTAGTAAAGGCCCTGATTGTCGTTCAACTTTTTGACGACGAGGTTGACAGTGAGCAGCAGGATGACGTTAATGACGGAGTTGAACAATCCGACAGCCGCCGAGTACGAATAATCGCCGGATTGCAGGCCGACTTTGTAGACGTAGGTCGCGATGATCTCCGAAGACGGCAGGTTCATCGACGTCTGCAGCAGATACGCTTTCTCGAAGCCGATCGACATGATGCCGCCCGCCGCGAGAATGAACACGATCGCCATGATCGGCTTGATCGTCGGCAGGTCGATATGCCAGATGCGCCGCATCAGGCTCGCCCCGTCGAGGCTGGCCGCGTTGTGCAGCTCCGGATCGACGCCGGCCAGTGCCGCGACGTAGATAATCGAAGCCCAGCCGGCGGTTGCCCAGATATCCGACAGGATGTACACCCAGCGGAAGTAGGCGGGATCGGTCATGAACATCAGCGGCTGGCCGAACACCCAGGTCGCGATCGCGTTGATCGGCCCTGTCGGGGACAAGAAGATGAACAGCATCCCGGCGATGACGACGACCGATACGAAGTTTGGCGCGTAGAGGAACAGCTGGATATTTTTTTTGGCTCCGGCTTTGCGGACCTGATTGAGCATCAGCGCAAGCAGGATCGGAATCGGGAAGCCGAACAGCAGCCCGTAAAAACTCAATTTAAGCGTGTTCATAAAAATGACTTCGAAATTGGGCGAGTACAAAAACTTTTCGAAATACTTCAATCCCGCCCATTCGCTGTTCACGATGCCCCGAATCGGGCTGAACTCCTTGAAGGCGATAATGGCGCCGTACATCGGAACGTATTTGAAAACCAGAGTCAATAAAAGCGCCGGCGCAAGCAAAAGGTACAGAAAGCCGTTCTTCTTGAACGAGCCCAGTCCGCTGCGTTCCGCCTTTTTGCGTTGAAGCAGCCGGCCGCCTTTTCCGGTCTCTGCCGAGTTTTCCATTCCCCTTCCTCCATTTCTTGCTTATGAATTTGGTCCCGATCGGTCGTAAGGGCTTACATTTCACATTTGACCGGTTCCGCGTTTACAATTTACCAGAGGGGAAGTTCATATGTCAACTCATTTTGTCAAAATAATTTTTACATTTGTTTGCTGTATATTAGGCATTAATGATTTCAATACTTTACATTTGTAAACTTCAGATTGCTATTTGGTCATTTTTGCGATACATTTGACTATGTAAGCCTTATCTTCGCGCCGCTTGCGGCCGAACTTTTCCACTCAACCGAACCGACAAAGGTGGACCGCATCCATGGCCAAAGAGAAAGTGACGATTCAACAGATCGCGGACGCGCTGGGCATCTCCCGCAACACGGCTTCCAAAGCGCTGAACGACAGCGGCGGCATTCCCGAAGAGACCCGTGCCCGCGTCATCAAAAAAGCGATCGAGCTGAAATACAAACAGTTCGCGTATATGGAAAGCGACGGTTTTCTGCCCAAAAAAACAGGCAATATCGCGCTGCTGACGACCAATCTGCCGAATACGTCCCATTTCGGCTCGCAGGTCATCAGCGGACTGGAGAAAAAGATCAGCATGGAAGGCTACAATCTGTCGATCCATATCGTGCGGGACGACGATCGGGGCGAACGGGCGCTGCCGGTCAATTTCGACGCTTCGGGCGTGGACGGCATCGTCTGCATCGAGCTGTTCGACCCCGTATACAGCCGCCTGCTGACGGAACTTGCCATTCCGGTCATCTTTATCGACTGCGCGGCGGACGCGGCGTATCCGGACTTCCGGGCCGACATCCTGCTGATGGAGAACGAACACAGCACCTACGGCATGACGCGCAGCCTGATCGAAGACGGCTTGACCGAAATCGGATTCGTCGGCGATTTCAATCATTGCAAAAGCTTCCGCGAGCGCTGGATCGGCTACGGACGCGCTCTGGCGGATGCGGGGCTCGACGTTCCGCGCGAACAGTCGATCCTCGACGAAGACCGCTTTTTCCTGTTCGAGAGCGACTGGATGGAGCAGCGGCTGCGGCAGATCGGAAAGCTTCCGCAGGCGTTCGTCTGCGCGAACGATTTTATCGCCGTCCGCCTGATGCGCGCGCTCAAAAACGGCGGCCTGAACGTGCCCGCCGACGTGCGCGTCTGCGGCTTCGACGACTCGCCCGAATCGCGGATCGTGGAGCCGCATCTGACGACGGTGCATATTTTCAGCAGCGACATGGGCGTCAAAGCCGGCGAAATGCTGCTGTCGCGTATCCGCAATCCGCGGCAGCCGCATCAGGTCACCCACCTGCACACCCAGCCGATTCTCCGGGAATCGACGGCGGGCGAATCTTCCGTGAATTCCGCCAAACCTTCAATGAAACGGAGCGATCTTCCATGATCAAAAACGACAAAATCAAAGCCGCCGAAGTCGACGTGACCGGCGTAAACGGCGAAGCGCTCGGCGTCATGGCGACAAGCGAAGCGCTCAAGCTGGCCAGAGAACTCGGCGTGGACCTCGTCTGCACCTCGCTCTATTCCAGCCCGCCTCCCTGCTCCCTGATCTCTTCCGGCAAAGCCAAGGAAGCCAAGCAGCAGGAGAAAAAAGCGGCCCGGCCGGCCAAGGTCAAAGAAATCCGGCTGACCGCCAGCATCGAAGAACACGACTACGACACGAAAAAGAACCAGGCCCAGCGCATCCTCGCCGGCGGCGACTCCGTCCAGTTCGTCGTCAAAGTGTCCGGCAAAGACGGCGCGAAAGCCAAAGAACGGCTGGAAGAACTGCTCCGCGACCTGCAAGGAACCGGCGTCCGCAAAACCGGCATCCAGGTCAGCGGCAAGCAGGCGGCGGTGCAGGTGGACCCGGTGTAGGCGGAACCGGTGTAGGTGGACCCGGTGCAGGTGGACCCGGCCGAAAATAGCTGCGTATGTCCAACTATTTCCGTCCTGATCCGCGGTTTCGCCGAATAAGTGCGACAGAGCAGTTATTTGGCGGGTTGGGGCGCGATCAGGCGGGAAAAGTCGAAAATAACTGTCCTCAGGACGTTATTTTCGATTTTGCACCTATATAGAAGAAAATAAGAGTCGTGAGGACGTTATTTTTGAAAATAGACCGGAAGGAAGTGACGATATGGACACCGGCAGCCTCCCCGGATTGAACGATGCGCTGTATGCGCTGCTGGACGGAACCGATCTTGGCGGGAAAACGCATATCGCGCTGACGCTGCATACGGTCGACGAAGAAGGCTACCCGCATCAGGCGATGGTCAGCGCCGGCGAAGTGTGGGCGGAAGACCGGAATCGGCTGCGCATCGCGCTGTGGATCGGCACGGGCACGACAGCCAATCTGCTGCGCAGCGGCCGGGCGCTGCTCGCGGTCGTCCACGGCGGCGTGTCGTACACGGTGCGGCTGCGCGCCGAAGCGCTGCCGGAGCTGGCAGGCGCGCGCCATCCGCGCGCGCGCTTTGCCGCGGACGTGACGGACGTGCGCGCGGACGTCGCCAAATACGCGACCCTGACCGGCGGCATCACGATCGACCTGCACGATCCGCAGGCGGTCGTCGAGCGCTGGCAGGAAACATTGGAGGAATTGAAGCAATGAACGAAAACGACAAGGAAATGACTCCGGCGCAGATACAGGCGCAGGCACAACCACAAGCGCAGATGGAGTTCTCTTCGGCTGCAGCCGGAATGATCGGATCGGTGGAATCAACTGGATCAGTTGGATCAGTTGGATCAGTTGGATCAGTTGGATCAAACGGATCAAACGCCTCTGACGACGGCACCAGCGAAGGTGCGCTGTTCGAGTTCAAGCATTTCCCGCGTCTGGAGACGCCGCGGCTGATTCTGCGCGAAGCGAAGCCGGAAGACCGCGACGGACTGTTCGCGCTGTACGCCGACGAGGAAGTGATGCGCTACATGCCGCTCGATCCGTTCCAGTCGGTCGAAGAAGCGGACGACGAGCTGGGCTGGCACGCCCGCATTTTCCGCGAAGGCACCGGCATTCGCTGGATGATCGAAGACCGCGACTCCGGCGAGTTTGCCGGAACGTGCGGCTTCCTCGGCATCGAGCGGGAGCATAACCGGATGGAGATCGGCTACGACCTGGCGCCCGCTTTCTGGGGCCGGGGCCTGATGCCGGAAGCGGTGCGCGCCGTTCTCGGCTTCGGCTTCGGCCCGCTCGGCGCGAACAAGATCGAAGCGCGGGTCGACCCCGGCAACGCCGCTTCGATCCGCCTTATGGACAAGCTCGGCTTTGTTCAAGAAGGGCTGCTGCGCCAGCACGAATACGAAAAAGGCCGCTACGTGGACCTTGCGGCTTACTCGATGCTGCGAAGCGAACACGAGCAGGATCACGCTTTGCCGCTCCCGCACAACGGATAACGTCTGCCGATTTGCAAAAAGAGACCGCCTTTGCATGTGCAAAGGCGGTCTCTTTTGATAAACCGATTCTATAAACTATACTCTAGCACCTTAACCCAGATAAAAGTAAAGTTACGTCCCCTGAAACGTACTTAAAGCATGTGCGTTTCAGGCGAACGTAAACCTCTGATTAGATTTGGTCAACGTACTCGTTATTCAGAAGATTAACCGTGCCTGGAGTGTCCGAACTCTTAAGCGCGTTCCGCAGCTCTGGCTGTACGCTTGCGAATCTCGGATTCCGCGTCTTCGGTAATTCGCTCCGCGATCCAGGCGTTGATACTTTTGCCTGCGATCCGTGCCGCGGTTGCTACGGAACGATGCTGCTCGGGAGCCAGGCGCAGCATTAATTTTCCCGAAAACGGCATGACCCAGATAGCATTTGTACTCCATCATGGCGCAAAACCTGCCTCTCTCAAAAATTTTCTTGCCGATTTTAAGTCGCCTTTATCCGTTTCTTTTTCCGGATGCGGTCGATGAAAAACGGCTCTTACCTCGTTCAACTTTACTCGTACACAGTCCTGCTTTTCAATAACCGTATAGCAAAAAGCACAAGCCTCGAAGGCCTGTGCTTTTTCACGTGTGTATCGGTACTGCGTCTGTTACGTTCACTGGCTGCACCCGCTCACTGCCCGTACCCGTCCGTGCCTCCGCGATACTTCGCATAGGCCGCATAAGCGATATAGGCCGCGGTCAGGATGGCGTATAGATAGCGCACGTAGCGGAACCAATCTCCGGCTTCCGCCATTCCTCCGAGCGCCGAAGCCGCCACCAGAACGATCACCATCAACCCCGCATTTTCCACAAAATGATACTCCGCTCCGTCACGCCGCAAACGGTACGCGACAAATCCGGCCGAGAGCAGCATCAATCCGAACATGATATAAATGAGCAAGCTTCATTCCCTCCCCGCCGTCTCTATCGTCCATTATAGAATATTTCGGTGCAAAGAGGCGTATTTCGTCAATGAGCCGCGCTCCGGCGGCCCTGCCTTCGACAGACGGAGGCGTCCGTTCCCGCTGCCCGCGATGTCCGCCGCGGAGTCTCTCTCCGCTTTGTTCGCCGCTTTGAGGCGCAGTTCCTTCTTGAGCGCGAAAAGCGTCTGCAAACCGGCGTAGCCGCCGCCGAGCACGACGATGACCGGCGCTTCCCGGACCGGACTCTTTTTCGTCGCAGCGGCATGCGCCCGGGCTTCGCCTGCCGGAGTTCCGGCGGCTGGCCCTTTTTTGGCCTTATCGTTGTTACCTTTGGCTCCCCGCAGAAGATCGCCTCGCTGCTCATCGCCTGCCGTTTCCCCTTTTTGCACATCGTTCTCCGCACTTCCCGCCTGCCGCTTGTTCCCATTCCTGTTCATGTTCTTGTTCGCGTCCATGTGCATCGCCCCTTTGCCGTTTGCCCATGAAACGATTGGCGTCCGCTTTTTGTGACAACCCGGCGCAGAAACCGCAAAAAAAGCCGTTCACCCGTGAACAGACGGGCAAACGGCCTTGCGACTTCCGCTTGATTTCCGAATGCGGTTCAATCCCCCGCTTCTTCCTGCACGCCCTGCCCGTTGTACAGGCCGCTGTAGAATCCGCCCTGCGCCAGCAGTTCGTCGTGCGAGCCGTGTTCGAGCAGGCCCCCGTCCTTGAGGACGAGAATCTGGTCGGCCTGGCGAATCGTGTTCAGCCGGTGGGCGATGACGAAGCTGGTGCGTCCCTTCATCAAGCGCTGAAGGCCCTGCTGGATCTTGATCTCGGTCACGGTGTCGATACTGCTCGTCGCTTCGTCGAGAACGAGAATCGCCGGATCGGCGAGCATCGCCCGGGCGATCGCCAGCAGCTGCTTCTGCCCCTGGCTGATACCGCTGCCGCCGTTGGTCAGCTTCTTGTCGTACCCGCCTTGCAGCCGGACGATAAACGAATGCGCATTGGCGAGCTTGGCCGCTTCTTCGATCTCTTCGTCTGTCGCGTCGAGACGGCCGTAACGGATATTTTCGCGGATCGTGCCTTCGAACAGGAACGTGTCCTGCAGCACAAAAGCCATATGCGAGCGCAGGTTCTCGCGCTGGATACTGCCGATCTCGCGGCCGTCGATCGTGATCCGGCCGCTGCTGGCGTCATAGAAGCGCGACAGCAGCTGGATCAGCGTCGTCTTGCCCGCGCCGGTCGGGCCGACGAGGGCGATCGTCTCGCCGGGCTTGGCCTCAAACGAGATGTCCGACAGCGTCGTCTGCCCTTCGTCGTATCCGAACGACACGTCTTCGAACTTGACCGCGCCTTCGATCTTGTCGAGCTTCGACGCCTGTCCTTCGTCCTTGTTCTCCACTTCTTCGTCCATGATCTCGAACACGCGCTCCGCGCCGGCGATCGCCGACAGCAGCGTGTTCCACTGGTTCGCCAGATCGTTCAGCGGCCGGGTGAACTGGCGCGCGTATTCGACGAACACGATGATGACGCCGATCGTCACCTGGCCGTTGATGGCCAGAATACCGCCGATGCCCGCCACGAGCGCGAAGCTCAGGTTGTTCAGGCTGTTCATCAGCTTCGGAATCATGCCGGAAATGGTCTGCGCCCAGAAGCCGGACAAGCGGATCCGTTCATTGCGTTCCGCGAATTCGCGTTTGACCCGGTCTTCCTGGGAAAAGGCTTTGATAATACGTTGGCCGGACAGCGTCTCTTCGATATACCCGTTCAGATCGCCGAGATTGCTCTGGCGCTCTTTGAACAGCGGTCCGGTGCGCCGCGTGATCCAGCGCATGCCGAACGCCATCAGCGGCACGACGATAAAGGTCAGCAGCGTAAGCAGCGGGCTGAGCGACAGCATGACGCCAAGCGTCCCGAACAGGATCAGAATGCTGGAGAAGATCTGGATCGCCGAGCTGTTGAGCGTGCCGCTGACGTTTTCCATATCGTTCGTGACCCGGCTCATCAGTTCGCCCTGCTGGCGCTTGCCGAAGAACGGAATCGGAAGCTTGTGCAGATGGGAAAAAAGATCGACCCGCATCCGGTACACGGTCTCCTGCGCGATCTCGATCATCCAAATGCTCTGGAGGAACATGGTCAGCGGGCTGAGCAGGTAGACGACGCCGAGCACGAGCAGGAATCCGGCCCAGCCGAGTCCCCACAGCGCTCCGTCCCCGCCCAGATAATCGTCGACCGCGACCCCGATCATGTACGGGCCGAGCAGCGACAGCGCCGAGCTGATCAGTACCATGAACAGGACGAGCCCGAGTTTGAGTTTCCGGCGGGCCAGGTATTTCCAGATCCGTACGAGCGTACCGGAGACGTTTTTGGCCCGCTTTTTCTTTTTGTATTCGCCGCTTGCCTTCGACGGGTCGCCGATTACGGGCGGCCGCGGCTGGCGGAAGGCTTCGGTCAGCGCGTTAGGCATGCAGCGCTTCCCCCTTTTCAAATTGGGATTCGTAGATATGGCGGTACAGTTCCGACGTCCGCATCAATTCGTCATGCGTGCCGCCGGCGATCAGCCGTCCTTCGTCCAGCAGCAGAATCAAGTCCGCCGCCTGGGTCGAGCTGATCTTCTGGGTAATGAGGAACGTCGTGCACGAGATGTCTTCCAGCGCTTCGAGCAGCCGACTCTCGGTCGCAAGATCGAGCGCGCTCGTGCTGTCGTCGAGAATCAGGATCGACGGACGGCGCACAAGAGCGCGGGCGATCGACAGCCGCTGCTTCTGGCCGCCGGACAGGTTCACGCCGCGCTGGCCGAGCCGGGTCTCGTACCCGTTCGGCAGCTTCTCGACCGTCTCGTGAATCTGGGCGATCTTCGCTGCTTCTTCGATCTCTTCGAACGAAGCGTCTTCGCGGCCCCAGGCGATATTCTCGCGGATCGAGCCGGTGAACAGCAGCACTTCCTGCGGCACGTAGCCGATGCTGCGGCGCAGATGGCCCGTATCCCAGTCGTCGATGCCGCGGCCGTCGATCGTGAGCGTGCCCTGGTCGCGATCGTACAGATGGGGAATAAGCTGTACGAGCGACGATTTGCCGGAGCCGGTTGCGCCCATGATCGCGACGCGCTTGCCGGCTCCGATCTTGAACGAGATATTCTCCAGCACTTTGATATCGCTCGTCGGATACTTGAACGAGACGTTGCGGAATTCGACCGCGCCTTCCATCGCCGGCACTTCGGCGCGCGCACTGGCCGTCTTCGCCGCGCCGGAAACGGCCGCGTCGGTGCCGGAAGCCTGAACCGGCCGTTCTTCGGCCGCGATCTCGCCGTTCTGCGTATCGAGCACTTCCTTCACGCGCTGCGCCGAAGCGCCGGCACGCGAGAACGTTACCGCGATCCACGAGAAGGCGGACAATGCGCCGATCGTGCGCAGCGCATAGTTGGCGACCGCGACGACTTCGCCGACGGTCGCGCTGCCGGATGCGATATCCGCGCGGCCGAACCAGAGCACGGCGACGATCGCGGCGTTCATAACGAGCATGATAAACGGCATCGTCGTCTCGGTCAGGCGCAGCGCGGACACCGTGTTCTTCATCAGCTTGCCGCTGGAAGCGGCGAAGCGTCCGTTCTCGTGCTTCATGCGCACGAACACGCGGATCAGGCGGATACCGGTCAGGTTCTCCTGAATGACGCTGTTGACCTTGTCGAGCTTGCGCTGCACGTTCTTGAACATGGCGCCGGCCCGGCGCATGATCCACAGGACGAACACGAGCAGCAGCGGCACGGTCAACGCGAGCAGCAGCCCGAGCTTGAAGTTGACGACCATCGCCATGACGACGCTGCCGACGACGACGAGCGGCACGCGGGTCATGAAGCGCAGGCTCATGAAGATGGTGTCCTGCAGCTGCGTCACGTCGCCGGTCATGCGCGTGATGAGCGACGAGGTGGCGAAGCGGCTGAAGACGGAATACGAAAACGATTGCACTTTATCGTACAGCGTCTCCCGCAAATCGCTGGCGAAGCCCTGGCTGGCGAACGAAGCGAAGAAGGAACTGGCGACGCCGGCCACAAAAGCGAAGATCGCGCCGACGATCAGAACGCCTCCCCACATCCAGACGACGCCGAGGTCCGAATTGGCGATCCCGTCGTCGATGATTTTGGAGATCAGGTAAGGCTGCGCCAACTCGACGGCAAGCTCGATGACCATCATCAGCAGCGCCAGCAGCGATGCGGTACGGTACTTCTTTAGAAAGGCAAAGACTAACGACATGATCATTCCTCCGAACCGGGCAGCAGTATTGGCAAAAAAACAAACGTGAACATTTTGACGAACAGGCGGGCAAGCGACAGGTTCCATTATAGCGAATCGCGGCTGACATCGGGCTGACAATCGTTAACCTTTTTACAAACCGCTGCGTCTTTCCTTACATATTGCATCGATTAGCCATTATTTACCCTTCCCTTCGGCACACTAACTTCATTTAAGGCCAGAAAGTTAAAATTTCGCATATTTATGCGTGATTAACCCTTTTTCGAACGGGTAACTTTTAAAAAGACTGCAGAAATCTCTCAGAAGGAGTGAATCACATGTCCAATTCTCCAAGAATGAGCGACAAAGTATCCGTCGTGACCGGAGCCGGTTCCGGCATCGGCCGGGCCGCCGCGCTGCGGCTGGCCGAAGAAGGCGCCCGCGTGGCGCTGATCGACCGCGATTCGCAGTTCGTCGAAAGCGTCCGCGCCGAGATCGAAGCCGCCGGCGGCCAGGCGATCGCGCTGACCGTCGACATCTCCGCCCCGGCCCAGTACCGCGAAGCGCTCAAAGAAGTCGTGTCCACATACGGGCGGATCGATACCCTCTTCGCCAACGCAGGCATCCTCGGCGTCGTCGGACCGATCGAATCGATCGAAGACGACGAGTGGGACGAGACGATCACGAACAACGTCAAAGGCACGTTCACGAGTGTCAAATACGCGATTCCCTATCTCAAGGAAGCCGGCAAAGGCAGCATCGTGCTCACGAGCTCGCTCAGCGGCACGCGCGTCTTTTCCCAAAAAGGCTTCTCCGCCTACAGCACGTCCAAAGCGTCGATCGCCGCCTTCGGCCAAATGGCCGCGTTCGAGCTGGCGCCGTCGAATATTCGCGTGAACGTCGTCGCTCCCGGCACGATCGATACAAATATTTTTAGCAGCAAAGACAAAGAGCCGGAAGCCGACGACATGAACACGAAGCCTGTCGAATACCCGGAAGGCACCGTCCCTCTGCCCGAAGGCAACGGCAAGCCCGAGCAGGTCGCAAACCTCGTGCTGTTCCTCTCGTCGGAAGAATCCGACCATATCAGCGGCGCCGTCGTGCATATCGACGGAGCGGAATCGCTGTTTGTGGGTTAAAAAAAGAACAAGGCCTCCGAATCGAAATCCTGATATCGGAGGCCTCTTTTTTATTGGGTCGTCCTCACCAATCTTTTCTGTTTTTTGCGATTTGATAAGCCATTTCGTTTTTCCTCGGACCTACGGCGTAGATCTCCACGATCGTAACATCTGCCCGTTCTTCGGCAATTCGATAAACGGTTGAATATAGGATTCCGAAGACATCAGTCAATGTTCACCTCGTCCGCATGATCGAAAATATCTTTCAAATCCTCTTCGTCAAGCTGCATATTTTGTACGGCTTCCGCAAACGACAATGAAGGCTGATGTTCTCTTTCCTTCGCTTTGAGCATCAGATTTTCTTCGCTGAGACGCAAAAGTTCATCCTGCATTTCCTTGAGCCTCTCTTCTTTGGCGCGATAGTGCCGCAAGCTGGTGACGACTCCGGCCGCTTCTTTTTTCTTGCTGTTTTGAATAATATAGACGTTCTCTTCGCCGTCTTCGGTCGAAAACTCCTCCAACACCAAAGCCAGTTTGTTTTTGCGGGTCGCTTCGCTTATGTTCATGACGTTATTCATAAAAAAATCGATATTGCCCAAAGTGGACGCGGTTTGATTGATCTTGTGCCCTTCTTGGCGCCGTGCCTGTTCGCTTGTGAGTTCCATTTTTGTTCTCCTTTCTTAGCACCTTCTCTATCACTCATTATATCACACGCAAAATGACATTTTGTAAGACATCTTAACGCATTCGATTAAAAAAGAGTCCTTCAAATAAAAAAAGAAGCATCTCAAACGGATGCTCCTTGCGCAATGACGTCTAATGATCTCTTGCCCTTTTTTATACGATCGTCGCCGAATTCCCGAACACCCGTCGTCCGATCTGCCGTTTTCCGCCGTCGAACTCAAGCTTGAACGTCTCTTCCGCCTTGATGTCCTGCGAAGAGAAGCCGAGCATGACGTCGAGCTGCACGTTCTCCAGCACAAGCTTCAGGTCGCGGTCGTGGTAGCCGATCGAATCGAACGCGATCGCAAATTCCAGCGATACGCGGCCGCCGGCCGGGATGCTTACGCGTTTGTACGCTTTGAGTTCGCGCTCCGGCTGCAGGACGCTGGCGTATTTCTTGCGCACGTACACTTGCACGACCTGATCGCCTTCGCGCTCTCCGCTGTTCACCACGTCCGCCGTCACCTGGATGCCGTCGGCCGTCTGCTCGAACCGGACGTTCTCCGCTTCGAAGCTTGTGTAGCTCAATCCGTAGCCGAACGGATACAGCGGGGCCAAGTCCATCTCCAAATATTTGCCGCGCCAGAACTGCTTGTGCCCGGTCGCGAGCTGCGAATAATGCACCGGCAGTTGGCCGAGCGCTTTGGGCAGCGTGACTGACAGCTTGCCGCCCGGATTGTACGTGCCGACGAGCGTCTCCGCGATCGCTTCCGCACCGCGCATGCCCGGCTTCCATGCTTCGAGGATGGCGTGCATCGACTGGCTCTCTTCGAGCAGTTCGAGCGGACGCGCGTTGCACAGCACCAGCACGACCGGACGGCCGGTTGCCTGGAGCGCACGCAGCAATTTTTTCTGCTCATGCGACAGGCAGATCTCTACGCGGTCCGTCGATTCGCCGCTGTCGTTCTCACGTCCCATACCGCTCGTGTCGCCGCAGACGGCGATGATGACGTCCGCGTCCTTCGCCGCTTCCACAGCTTCTTCGATCTGGTCGAAATCGGCGTCGCCGTTGTAATCGGTCGTGTCCTTGATGCCCGTCTTGTAGACCACTTCGGCATTTGGCAGCGCGCTTTGCAGAGCTTCATACACGGTCGGCATGTCCTGATGGTACAAATCTTCGTAACGGGTCCCTTTTTTCTTGAAAAAGAGCGTCCGGGCCAGCACTTCTTCTTCGGTCAGCCCTTCGGAATGGTAGTACATGTCTTCGATATGCGCCGGATACGAATAATCGCTGTAGCCGAACTCTTTGACGTGGGCGAGCGGTCCGATCACGGCGACTTTGCGCACGGACGGGTCGAGCGGCAGCAGGCCGTCTTCGTTCTTGAGCAGCGTCATCGTGCGCAGCGCCATTTCTTTGGACAGTTCGACCATGTCGGGCGTGCAGACGGATGCGTCCACGGCGTCTTCGTCCACGTAAGGACGGTCGAACAGGCCGAGTCGGAATTTGAGGTCCAGCACTTTGCGCACCGCGTCGTCGACGAGTTCCTGCTCGACCTGCCCGCTCTCCACCAATCCCGGCAAATATTTCTCGAACATGAAGTCCAGTTCGCATTCGATGCCCGCTTCCAGCGCAAGCTTCACCGCCTGTTCCTGCGTCTCGCAGTATTCCTGGAACGATTGGATCAGCTGGATACCGTTGCCGTCCGAGACGGTCAACCCTTCGAAGCCCAGTCGGCCCTGGAGCATGTCGCGCAAAATAGGGGCGGACGCGTGCACCGGAACCTGGTCGATCTCGTGATACGCGGCCATGACCGACAGCGCGCCCGCATCGCGGATCGCCGCTTCGAACGGTACCGCGTATTCGTCCAGCAGCTCGCGGTCCGTCACATGCACCGGTCCGCAGTTGCGGCCGCCGTCGCTGATGCCCTGCGCCACGAAATGCTTGAGCGTCGCGATAATGCCCTGCGTCAGGTCTTCGGACTGCAGGCCGCGCACGTAGGCGGTGCCGTATTGGCTGACCAGGTACGCGTCTTCGCCGAACGATTCTTCGTAACGGCCGTAACGGTGGTCGCGAATGACGTCGACGACCGGGCCGAGCGCCCAGCGTTCGCCGGTCGCGAGCATCTCGCGGCGCATCGCGTCGCCCATGCGGCGGATCGGTTCTTCGTCGAACATGGCGCCGGCGCCGATGTTCTGCGGGAACAGCGTATGGTTACGGCTGAGCACGCCCGAAGTCGCTTCGGTCATGAACAGCACCGGAATGCCGAGCCGAGTCTCTTCCATAAAATGCTTCTGGATCGTGTTCATCGCGCGCGCCATCTCCGCCGGGAGCAGGTCGGTCGCCCCGCCGATCCGGCTGATGTATCCGCAGCCGTGCGGCACATTCTTGTTCGTCAGCTCTGCGGAAAACACGAAATTTTGCACGTCCGAGATCATGCTCCCGGTCCGCGCGGAAGTGAGCTGCGCGACTTTCTCGTGCAGCGTCATCTGATCCAGCAGATGGTCCAATCGCTCGCCGATCGGTCTGGATGCGTCTTTGTACGTCATGTTCTGTACGTCCCCCTTTGGTTGGCGCGCTTTAAGCCGCTCGCTATGTAAACGCTTTAATTGCTGTTTTTATTATATAAAACCTTTTCGGAAAAAGCTACGTCATGTCCGCGAAAAGAAAAAGCGATCTTTATGCGCGAAGAGAGTTGCCAAATGTAACTGTAGCGACGCTTAACAACGTTTAGCAGCACTTAACGCTCGAACACCCCATGCTAACGAATCCTAGTCACGCTATTTACCGTTTTATTCGCTTTTCGACATTTTAACGAATCGTCAGCACGCTATGGGGTCCGAATAGACCTGGAATCGACCTTATCGGGACGAATAAGGATATGAGGATTCGTTAGATTCGCAAAAAAGCGAAATAACGGCAAATAGCGATAGGAGGATTCGTTAGGTGTTAGGTGCAGGCTGCGCTGCGGAGTGCAGCCTGCGCGATGCTGTGGAGTGCAGGCATCTTTACTTTCCGCAGCCGGAAAGTGAGCGCACGCAACACGAAAGGCCCGTCTCCTCCAGGAGACGGGCTTTTTGAAATACTTTTCCCTCGCGGGATAGGGCTTCGCTTTTGCATGAATGAAGCATGCGCGATGAAGGCCGCTCCGTCGAAGCGCATGCTGCGCCTTAAAGCGGAGGCATCGTCGGCGGCCGCGTGTCGTCGTTTTCTTCGACTTCGACCGGCGCGGTGAACGCATCGGCTTCAAGCAGAGGCGCGACCATCGCGGCCATCTCGCTGCGCGTAACCTTTTTGTTCGGGTTCAGCGTTCCCGTCTCGGTCGGCACAATCAGACCGGCCGCGTAGGCGGCGCCCACATCGTCGAGCGCCCAGACCGGAATATTGCCGACGCCGCCCAGACCTTCGGGCAGCGGCTGCGATTCCAGATGCGCGGCGCGGGCGACCATGGCCGCCGCTTCGGCGCGCGTGACCGGCTGTTTCGGTCCGAAAACGTCGCCGTCCAGATAGCCTTCGTAGAGGCCGGCCGCTGTCAGGCCGCCGACGTAACGGATCGCCCAATCGGGGATCGGGTCCGTGAAATAAACGTCGAAAATGCTGCCGTTCGCGTTCATCGCCCGGCCCAGAATAACACTAAAGTCGGCCCGGCCGATTTCCGCTTGCGGGCGGAACTTGCGGTCTTTGGCTGGCTTGACGATCTCGGCTTCGTACAGGGCCAGAATCGCTTCGCGGTTCGGATCCTTGAGAATATCGTAGAACGGGTCCGGCACCGCAGGCACGGCCGGGGTCGTCGGTTTGACGGTCGACGGCGTTCCGGTCGATGGCGTCGTCGGCTTGACCGTCGACGGCGTTCCCGTTGGCGGAGTCGTCGGCGTTGTCGTCGACGGCGTTCCCGTTGGCGGAGTCGTCGACGGCGTTCCGGTCGACGGCGTCGTCGGCCGGGTCACCGGCCGGGTCGACGGTACGAGCGCCGGCTGGGCCGGCGTCACGGCCGGATCGACGGCGGCGGGCTCGACGTCAGACGCCGCGGATGGCGTCGAAGCGGACGGCGTCGCGGCCGCGGGCGTTTCGCCCGAAGCCGGTACGGCGGTTTCGCCGGTCGGCGCCACTTGAGGCGAAACGGTCTCGCCGGACGAAGGGGCGGCGGAAGCCCCGGATGAGTTCGAAGGGGCTGTCGTTTGCGCTTTCGCGGCCGGCAGGTTCAACGACGGCGAGAGAATCAGCGCCGCAGCGGCGAGAATCAGAATACGTTTGCGTACTTTGCTGGTAGTCGGCTTGTGCATAATCGATATCTCCTCCTTTTTCCTCTACTACCATACAAAAAAACGCCCCGCGATGCAAAACGCTTCCAACGTACTCTCTCCCGCTGCCACTCCGGCGATATGCGAACGGGCCGCTGCGATCGTCGCTGCAATACTAACTAGCAGGCTTTCGGATCGAGCGCCGCTTCGATGTGCATGCCCTTCAGCTTGAGCGCGCCGAGACGGCTGCCGTGCGGCAGCGTCGTCAGCGGCGCTCTCTTTTCCCATACCGCAACATACGAACCCGGCTCCCTGCATCGCAGCATTCGGACACATTGCTTTAAGCGATATCGTCACGCATAATGGTTGAATGATCATTTACCGACACAAGGAGGATTTTTCAGATGACTTTAAAAAGCCGCTTTGACTTCCACACGCAGATCGACCGTCTGCAGAGCGCTTCGGAGAAGTGGGATTCCCGCGAAAAAATATTCGGAGCGCCCGACGCGCTGCCGCTCTGGGTCGCCGACATGGACTTCGCCGCGCCGCAGGAAGTGCTCGATGCCATGCACAAACGGGTGGATCACGGCGTATTCGGCTATACGTTCCGCACGCCGGGCTATTTCGATTCGGTCGTCAACTGGATGCGCGAGCGGCACGATTGGAACATCGACCCGGAATGGATCACGTTCACGCCGGGCGTCGTGCCTGCGCTCGCTTTTGCCGTCGAGACGTTTACGCAGCCGGGCGACAAAATCGCGATCCAGACGCCGGTCTATCCGCCGTTCTACAACGTCGTGCGCGAGAACGGCCGCGAACTGGTGACCAACCCGCTGATTGCCAAAGAAAACGGCGATTACGAGATGGACTTCGACGATCTGGAGCGCAAACTGGCGGACGGCGTCAAGATGCTGATCCTGTGCAGTCCGCACAACCCGGTCGGACGGATCTGGTCGCGCCCCAACCTTACCCGGCTGGCGGAGATCTGCCTCAAGCATGGCGTACTCGTCATCGCCGACGAGATTCACGCCGACCTCATCTTCGAACCGAAGTCGCATATCCCGTTCGCTTCGGTCTCGGAAGCCGCGCGCGATAACTGTATCGTCTGTACCGCGCCGAGCAAAACGTTCAACCTGGCGGGATTGTGCGTGTCGAACATCGTGATCCCGAACGAAAATCTGCGCCTCGCCTTTGAACGCACCGTCGCCAAAATGCACGGCCTCGGCTCGATCAGCACGCTGGGCGCGACAGCGACCGAAGCGGCCTACACGCACGGCGGCGAATGGCTCGACGAACTGCTGGTCTACGTCCGCGCCAACATGGAATACGTGCAGGCGCAGATTGCGGAGCATCTGCCGGAACTGTCGGTCAAGCTGCCGGAAGCGACCTATCTGCTGTGGATCGACTTCCGCGGCCTCGGCCTGAACGCCGAGGAGCTGAACCGGTTCCTGCTGCACGAAGCGGGCCTCGCCCTTAACGACGGCACGATGTTCGGCGTCGAAGCCGCGGGCTTCATGCGCATGAACGTCGCCTGCTCGCGCGTGATCGTGGAACAGGCGATGGAGCAGTTGAAAACGGCGGCAGCCGAGCTGCGCTCCTCCCGCGCGCAGGGCTGATTCGCGGATGTTGACGCAGGGCTCGGGTGCGAGTTCGGACCCGGGTTCGGACGCGGATTTAGGCGCAGGTTTGGACCCGGGCCCGGGTACGGTTTCGGGCGCGGACAGTTGTGAATAAAGTTTGAATGTGGAAAAAAGCTTCCGAGTTGGCTTCGGGAGCTTTTTTTGCGTTTAGCGTTTTATGTTTTGCGGGGGATGGAAGTTGGGTTGGAGGGGAATGTTGCTTTTTGATCAACATTTCGACCCTCGATCGCTCTTTTTACATGAAATGTTGCCTTTTGATCAACATTTTGAGTGAAATCGGCCGTTGTAGAGGCGAATAGGCGGAAAATGTTGCTTTTTAGGCAACATTTCGGCCTTTGATCGCTTTTTTCGGTCAAAATGCTGCCTTTTAATCAACATTTCCCCCGCGGCCTCCATTTCAAACTCGCCCATCCTCCACGGCATTTGCATCCAACCCTTCAACCTTCGACCTCTCATCTCCAATCTTCCACTCATCCAACTACCCAATCAAACTCCAAAAAGCGCACTCCCCTGCTATCCCGGAAAAGGCGCCTCCATCTGGCTTTTCTTCATTACTCTAAACTCTCTCGATTCCCGGAACCCTCGAATCCCTCGGCCCCCGGCAATCCGCACTCTCCGGAATCCCCGACAATCCTCACACCCCGGAGACCGTACCGGCTCCCTGCTTGCGCCGCACGTTGCGCATGACGAAGCGGCTCTCCGGCAGCGCCGGCATGCGGGACAGGCTCAGGCCAAGGTCCTGCGCCGGTACTTCGTATTCCAGCCGGTTCGCCAGATACTCCAGGCTTACCGCCATGGCGTCGATCGTCAGCCATTCGCCGGCGCAGCGGTGGTCGCCTCTGCCCTGCGGGATCAGGTCGAACGGGCTGCCGCCCCAATGCTCGAACCGCTCCGGCTTGAATGCGTCCGGTTCGTCCCACAGCTTGGGATCGTGCGTCGTGCCGTAGATATCGAGCAGCACCATCGTGCCTTCTTCGAACTCGTGGCCCTGCCACGTAAAATCGTGGATGACCGAGGCGCCGAGAAACGGCGTAAACGGATAATACCGGCGCGTCTCCTGCACGAACCACTGCCGGTATTTGCTTTCGTCCGCGGCCAGCTTGGCCCGGTAGGCCGGGTGCTCGTGCAGGGCGATCGCGCTGAACACGACGTAGCGCCCGATCGCCACGATCGGCCGCACGATATTGATCAGCTCGATCGCCGCCATCCGGGCATCCAGTTCGCGGTCCTGCAGATCGCGGTGGAACGCCATCGCATAAGCGGCCGTGTCGGCCGGAGCTTTCACCTCGCCGGCGCGCAGGTCGAGGATGTAGCCTTCGAGCCAGTCTTCGATGCGTCTGCGCGCCCGGCGGCCCGCCGCATGCCGCGGACCGACCGCACCGAAAGCCTCGACCATATCGCCCATGTCGTCGGCACGCTGCCGGGCGGTCTCTTCTTCGACCGGCACGCCGGCCCAGCGGCACGCCGCGCGGTACAGCAGTTCCTGCGACTCGCCGAACAGCTCAAGCTGCTCAAGCTTTTCCCATCTGCCGGCCGCCGCTTCCCATTCTTCCGCCAGCAGCTTCATGAACACGTCGAGCCGCTCGCGCGACATGAGCGACATGAACAGCATCTTGCGGTGGCGATGCGCGTCGCCGTCCAGCGTCTGGATCGCGTCCACGCCGAACAGCGATTTCTGGATGCGTTTCGGAATCGCGCCGGATCGTTTGAACTTCGTCGTATCGTAGAACAGCTCGGCCGCTTCCTTGCCCCCGATGCAGATCGCTTTTTGCCCGAGCAGCCGGGTCTGGAAAATTACCTCGTTCGCCGCAAAAGAAAACGCGAAAAAAGTCTCGCGTTTCGTGCAGAAGCAGTGAACCAAACCGCCGCCGCGGACGATAACATAGTTAGCTGACAGTTCGGCGCCTTCGTATTTTCACGTATTCAACCTCAACCAGAAAGAAGGGAAACCCGCTACATGCCGACCAAGTTCGAAAGACATTCCTCCACCCTCATCTTCTATACGCTGGAATCGCTGTTGATTTCGTTGTATCCGATTTTTGCAATCCTGTGGCTGACCGGACTCGTGTCCCTCGCAAGCACCCTGACCGTGCTCGGCATCAATGTCCTGCTGATCGGTGGCTACTACGCCCTCTATCGGGGAACCGCCGGCAGGGAATGGGGCAAATACGCGCTCGTCCTTGGCTGTTTCGTAGTCGGCAACATTCTGTTCCTGTTCATCCCGAGCGGCGTGATCTGGGTCGCGATGTTCATCTACGTGACGCTGTCGCTCGTCTATCTGTCGAAGCCCGTCGTCGTGCTGGCGGCGATCGCCGGCGTGCTCTCCCTGACGTTCCAACTGCTGCTCAATCCTTACGTGCCAGCGTATTCCGCGTTCGATTACGCCGTGATATACATCGTCATGATCATGGTCGGCGCCTGCAGCTATGCGGTGTGCGTCATCGGGCGCAACATGCTGGACGAATCGGTTCGGCAAAAAAACGTCATCGAAGAACTGCTCGGCAAAGTCGAAAGTTCTGCGATCGAGCTCAAAACGTTCGGCGAAGCGGTCGCTTCCGGCGCGGGCGAGACGAGCCGGCTCGCGGAAGAAGCCGCCGGCAGCTTCTCCGAGATCTCCAAAGGCATCGAGATCCAGGCCGAGAACATTCAGGAAATCAACGAAGCGATGATCCAATCCGGCGACAATATCGAGCGGATCCGGCGCGAGACGGGCGAGATGAACGCATTGTCGCTCAGCACGACGCGGCTGACCGAAGCGGGCAGCCTCAAAGCGGCCGAGCTGCGCGGCGACATGTCGCATATGCGGGGCAGCATGAGCGAGACGGCGGCGCAGGTCGGCCTGCTGAACCGGTATGCCGAAGAAGCGCAGGCGATCCTGACCGCCATTACCGAAATCGCCAACCAGACGAACCTGCTGTCGCTGAACGCAAGTATCGAAGCGGCCCGGGCGGGCGAACAGGGCCGCGGCTTCGCGGTCGTCGCCGGCGAGATCCGCAGCCTGTCCGGCAACGTGCAGACGTCCGCCGCGGACATAGCGGGGCTGCTTGAGCAGATCCGCAGCCAGACGGGCGTCGTGGCCGACTCGGTGCGCCTGAACGAATCGACGATCGAAGGGCTGGAGAGCCGGACATCCGAGACCGGCGAACTGTTCGGGCGCATTACGCAGGACGCCGCGAACGTGCTGGCCAAATCGGCCGAGATCAGCGAGAATATCAACAGCCTGCGGCAGTTCAACGGCGGCATCGCCGGCCAGGTGTCCGACTTCTCGGCGATCAGCCAGCAGACGTCCGCTTCGGTCGAACTGGCCGCAAGCGGCGTCTACCGCCAGCGCGATGCCGTGCGGCAGATAGCCGACAGCGTGACGCAGCTCGACGGCATGATCGAAGCGCTGCGCGGATTGACCCTGCTGCAGGGTGACGAACCGGGCAGCGTGAAAATTTCCTAAAAAGTCCTTTTTTATAAAAATATTTTCTCCCTGCACAACTTTTATCCGGGTCGCCTCGTCCGAACAGGAAGAGGTGATGGCATGCGCAGTATTTACGAACTTGTCCGCTCCAAAAAGAATCGAACCGAAGCTTCCAAATCCGAAGCATTCAAATCCGACACAGGCAAAGCCGCCGCAGACAGCTCCGCAGCCGGCCAACCGCAAAGAGTCAAGCCGCGAGTCTTCGCCTGGCTGCTTCCGCTTGCGCTGCTGGCCGGCTGCTCGATCGAAGCGAAGCCCGAGCCTCCGCAGCCCACTTCGGCAAACTCCGCTTCCGGGCAGGACGCGGTGCCCCGGGAGCTGACCATTTCCAAAAATACCGTCAACAGCAGCCGGGATGAATGCAAAGGGACCCTCGACTACCTGGGCGCCTTGATGTTGAACGATAACTACTACTTCCAGAACCGAACGACCGAACAAATTCCGCCCGGGCTAATCGGCGAGAAAATAACGGAAGTCGGTTACACGTTATCCGACGATGCCTGCCAGGATTACGTGATGCGAAACGGCGACGCTACTCTTGTTCCGACGGGAACTCCGATTTATAAGATGAACGGGTACCGTTCTTCCTTCCGCGTCATAACCGGCGGGCAAATCTTTGAAGTCAACGACAACCCACAGGCCAGGACGATCGGCGACCTGTACGATATCGAAGGCAAAGTGCTGCGAATCAGCCGGGAGAGCGGGAATGACGGCAGCCCCATGTGGGATTTCAGCGCAGCGGATACCGAAGCGTTCATCGCCGATATGCTGTCCCTGAACTACGTCGGCTTCGACGAGATTTACAAAAACAACCCGCCCGAGAATAATATCTTTCTGCGTATCCATCTGCGGGACGGCACTTCCATGAGGATCACGTACGGCCCCAAAGCCAATACGCTGACGAGCGGGGCTTACGGGACCGAACGGATGCGCGAAATCGTGTTAAAACGTCCGTGAGCCGCTGTCGGTGCCGATGCCGATGCCGCTGCCGTCGGAAGCTTCGGTTCGGACTCCGGACTGTACAGAGCTTTCCTGTCTCTTACTGATAAAAAATACCGATAAAAAAAGCTGCAAGGACGCTTTCGCGTTCCTGCAGCTTTTTTGCTGTCCAATCTGCTACGACTTCTTGCCCACCTGCGCCAGATCGTCCAGCCGGATATGCCCGATCTCGTCGACGATCAGGTCCGCCTGCGTCAAGTCCTGGTTGCCGGAGTTCGGATTGACGTATCCGATACAGGCCATGCCGGCCGCTTTGGCGGCGGCGATGCCGTGCCGGGCGTCTTCGAGCACGACGCAGCGCGCCGGATCGGCGCCGAGCAGCTCGGCCGCGCGCAGGTACACGTCCGGCGACGGCTTGCCGCGCGGCACTTCTTCGCTGCTGACGACGAAATCGAATTCGCCCTGCAGCCCGAACTTGTCCAGCACCGCTTCGATGAAGACGCGGGGCGACGACGACGCGATCGCGCGCGGAATGCCGCCTCGCCGCAGCTCCGCGAGCAGCTCCCGAATGCCGGGGATCGGCTCCATTTGCGCGGCGTGCAGCACGCCGAGCTTGATGCCGAGCTGGTATTCGATAATCTCTTCCACCGTCTGGCTCATGCCGTATTCGCCGCGCAGGATGCTCCAGAACTCCGGATTGGTCATGCCGACGTATCCTTCGAGCTGCTCCTGCGTAATCGAATGGCCGTAATATTCCAGCACCTGCCGGTCCACGTCGAAGTGCAGCGGCTCGCTGTCGATAATGACGCCGTCCATGTCGAAAATAAACGCTTCGATCATCGTTTTTCTCCTCCTCGTATCGCGTATTCCTTTTCACCTTAACCGGAGCCGCTTTTTTTCGCAAATTCTTCATCGTTTCGACGATTGCCCCGGGCCGCATAAGTACGTATAATATTTCACATAGGGTCATTCCTTTGAAAATACGTTATTCAAATTTGAAATCCGATCCGAAAGGACTTGAACACTCATGAGATTCTCTATCGGAATGCGGAATATCAAAACGGCCGTCGCCGTACTGCTCAGTATTCTGATCTCTTTCGCGCTCGATCTGGAATATCCGTTCTACGCGGCTATCGCTACCGTCATCGCCATGGAAAGTTCGATCGCAAGTTCCTACACCGCCGGCAAAAACCGCACGATGGGCACGCTCGTCGGCGCCGCTTTCGGCGGTTTGTTCGCTTTTATCGAGCCGCATAACGCTTATCTGTCCGCCTTCGGCATCGTCTGCGTCATCGCGGTCTGCAATCTGCTGAAATGGAACAAATCCGTCTCGATCGCCTGCATCGTGTTTCTCGCGATCATGCTCAATCTGCGCATCGGGGAGCCGCCTTTTCTGTACGCTCTGCATCGGGTGCTCGATACGCTGCTCGGGATCGGCGTCGCCGTTCTCGTCAATTATTTCCTGATTCCGCCCAAGCACGACCGCAATCTGGAACGGTCGAGGCTGGCGGTGCGCCGTCATCTGACTTCGCTCGCCCACCAACTGCTGCGGCAGGGCGGAGGCGTGCATATCAGTCCGCTCAAAAAAGATCTGGCGGCTCTGCAAAAAGCATGCGACACGTACAAGGAAGAATTCGATCCGGTCCGCAGCAAAAGCCAGGATCTCGTCTCGCGTATCGAGCAGGAACTCGACGTCTACCGCAATACGTATTCGCATATGCGCATGATCCGCCTGCTGACCGACCACGATCCCGAAGGCATCGCGAACATCGGCAGCAGCCTGCTGCAGCACTCGAATCAACAAGCCGACGGCGCCTTGCCTGCCGATGCCCAGGCGGTCATCTACAGCTATCACGTCGCCTGCATCCTCGGCGAACTTCAGACGCTGGGCCTCCTCGTGCCGACGCATATCGCGTATCCGTTCGAAACCGTCCCGGCCGGCGCACACTCCGGCCCAGCCCCGGACCCCGCGCGGCGCAGCGGCGCTCAGTCCGCTCCCGCGCAGCCTGACGGCGCTCCGGCTCGGCCGCCCGGCCCCGTCTCCGGGCCCAAGCCGTATTCCGTGCCGGGCCGCTCCTGAACCAAAAAGCGTTCCGGGTACCCGGAACGCTTTTTGTGTCGCAGAGCGGCGCCATGCGCCCAAGACCGAAACCGGCCCCGGCTCGGCGAATAGCGCCTGCCCCACTTACCGGTACTGCCGCATGAACCGTTCCATCAGGTACGTGAACGGTTCGTTGTAGTAGCTCGGGAAGTACATATCGCTGCCGTGGGTGCCGAACGGCATCTCGACGAGCGCAACTGCGTCGTTCCCCGCTTCGCGGTAAGCCTGGACGAAATCGCGGGCGACCTGCACGCCCACGACGCCGTCGTTGACGCCCTGGTAGATCAGGGCGGGCGGACTGTCGGCGGTGACGAGCAGCGACGGATCGGACAAGCCGTCCGCTCCGCCGATGCCGAGGTCTTTCGCCAGTCCGTTGGCCGGATAGAACGGAATGATCCCTTTGACCGTCATGCCGGGATCGAACAGCCCTTTGAATTCCGGGTTGGCCGGCGCAAGTCCCGCCGCGGCCGCGAGCTGTCCGCCCGCCGAACCGCCGGAGAAGAAGACGGACTGCGTATTCGCGCCGTATTCGTCCGCATGTTCGACCATATACGTCGTGAACAGCCCGATATGCCGCACCATGTCGCCGATATCGAAATCGCCGACGACCTGCTCCGGCACGACGGCCGATTTCACGAATTTCTCCTTGTTGCTCAGGCCGTACTGCACGTCGAACACGACGTATCCCTGAGCGGCGAAATATTTGTTCATCTGGGCGTAGTTGCCTGCGCCCTTGTCCCCGATCGTCCAGCCGCCGCCGTGTACGCGGATCAGCACGGAGTTCTGCCCCGGCAGATTCTGCGCGCCGGCCGGCGGCATGTACACGTCGAACGCCAGCTTCTTGCCGGCGTCTTTGCCTTCGATTCCTTCATAGTAGACGATATCGGTCTTCACCCGGTAATCGCCCGTCTTGGCGCCGTAGAAGTAATCCGGCAGCAGAAAAGCGCTGCGCATAAACGCGGGATCTGCCACGCTCATCGGATCTTCGCCGAACGCTTTCGTATACGCGTCCTGCGCTTCGTTCACGATCTTCGGCGCGGAAGCGAGCGGCAGCGCGCAGCCGATCAGGATCAGCAGGCCGGCCAGCCGCACGGCGCCGCGGAACGTCGAGCGCCAGAATCCTTTTTTGAGACCGTACATTTTGACCAGCAGCGCGGCCGCCCCGAGAAAGATCAGGCCGAAGAAAAGCGCGTATTCCGGCACGATGACTTCCAGCAGGCCCGGATCGATGCCCGCCACCAGAACGGCGCATATGTACAAGCCCACCGCCAGATTAAGCAGAAGCCAGATCGTCAGCAGCCCTTTGCCGATCCGGCCGAGAACGCTGCCGCCTTTTTGGCCGTATGCCGAGTAGCCGCCGCTTCCGCGCGCGTCTTCCTTATCCTCCGTGCCGGACTGCATCCGCAGCCAGGCGATGACCGCGCCGAACGCAAGCAGCGCAAGCAGGATGATCGCCGTCGCCATATGGCGCGAATCGTGATCGGACAGCGAAGACGACGCCATCGTATTGAGGATCGGTACCGCCGCAAGGCCCAGCCCATGCAGCACCAGATACCCGTATTCCCAGCGGCGGTTGACTCCCCGGCCCATCGCCAGATGCAGATTGCCGAGCAGCGTCAATAGCAGCAGAACCCCGTACAGATTCCACCAGCCCGCCGGCTGGTCGGTCAGGACGTACCAAATGCCGAGCAGCAGCGACACGAGATTCGCCGCCAGCAGCATCAGCGTACCGAACGTGCGGACCCTGCCGCCGCGCCCTCCTCTTCCTCTAGAATCGTATCCTCCCATTGCGTACAAATCGTTCTCTCCTTTCGACTGTTCCGGTTCTTTTCGACTTCCTTCTATGTATCCTACTCTCCCCGGGCCTCTTTTGTCGAACGTACGCGGCCTGCTCTCTTGTGCCGACGCCGTTTCGAAGCCGCAGAGTTCCCTATTTCGTAAACCCGGCGTCAAAATTATTTTCCCATCGTAAATATTGCCTGTTCCTCTCTGCGATCGGCGTCCGATAATGGTATGATCCGCTTAGACTTTCGACCATTTACGGAAAAGGGGATTGCCATGTCTCAGCTCGCCGCTTCCAAGCCGCCCCGCCGCACCCGCAAACGCGGGAACGCCGGGTTGTTCCTGTCGCTTCCGGTTCTGTCCTGGGCGCTGTACGATTTCGCGAACACCATTTTCTCTTCGAACATCGTTACGATCTTTTTCCCGCTGTATTTGCAGCAGGTGCTCGGCGGGGACGCGCGCATGGACCAGATCGCCAGCACGTTTATCAGCTACGCCAACGCGGCCGCCGGGCTGCTGCTCGTCATCTTCACTCCGCTGCTCGGCGTCTGGATGGACCGGACCGGCCGCAAAAAAGCGCTGCTCGTCCCGTTCGCGCTCGCCGCGATCGCCTGCACGTTCCTAATGGGCTTCGCCGCATACACCGACAGCCCGTCGTCGCTGCTCGGCCTGCCGCTGTCGATCGTGGCGGTGCTGCTCTTTTTTACCGCGGCCAAGTTTTTCTACAATTCCAGCCAGCTGTTCTACGACAATATGCTGCCCGATCTCGCGACCGGTTCGCAGGTGCCGCTTATCTCCGGCTTCGGCGTAGCGGTCGGCTATGTCGGCACGCTGATGGGCCTCGTCGTCTACCTGATCGTGGGCAGCGGCGATTACCCGCTCGCGTTCGTCCTGACCGCCGTGCTGTTCCTGCTGTTCTCGCTGCCGATCATGACGCTGTACAAGGAAAAAGCGCCCGTTCCCGCGTTGAAAGCAGAGAATGCGGCGAGTGCGGTGAGTACGGCGAACAAGTCTTTTTTCAGCGGATACCGGGACATCTACGCGACGTTCAAGGAAGCGAGGCAGCACCGGGCCGTGTTCACGTTTATGGTCGCCTATTTCTTTTTCAATGACGCCGTTGCCACCGCGATCGCCATGATGAGCATCTACGCTACGGCCGTCATGGGCTTCAGCGCCGGGCAGTTCATCCTGCTGTACCTCGTGGCGACCGTCTGGGCGATCATCGGCTCGTTCGCTTTCGGCCATATTACGCGCCGGTTGGGCGGCAAAACGGCGTCGGGACTCGTCGCGCTCGTGCTGATCGCCGCGCTGGTTCTGGCCGCCGCCGCTTTCTCGGACGCCGTTTTCTGGGCCGCGGCCTGCCTGTACGGCGTCGCGATGGGCTCGCTCTGGGTCACGTCGCGCACGATGATCGTCGAACTGTCTCCCCCGGACAAAAGAGGGCAGTTTTTCGGACTGTTCGCTTTTTCCGGCAAGCTGTCTTCCGTGCTCGGTCCGCTCGTGTACGGTTCCGTGACGTGGGCGCTGTCGGGGTACGGGACGCTTGCGAGCCGCGCGGCGCTGCTGTCGCTCGTCGTCATGGCCGTGATCGGACTGTTCGTGCTGCTGCGCGTACCGTACCGCAAACCGGCGGAAGAAGTCGGCCTCTGACTATCGGCTGCGCCGATTCCGCCCTGCCGAGACCTGCTCCGACCGGCGGACGGTTTCGGCTTTTTTGCGTCTCTTTTGTCGAAATTCGGGTTAGAGGCGCACGCAAAGGGTATTTTATAGATGGAGCCGCACACGGGAACATCCCGTATTGTGCGAGGCACAAAACGTTTCTTGATTTTACGCAACCCTTTCACACAACCATTTTACGCAACCGGATGGCTTATGCCGCTGCATGCGGCGCAGGTCCGATCCGTCGACGACGAGGAGGAGTTTGGAATGACGACGAGTTTAACCGCAAAAGTAAAGCTGAACAACGGCGTGGAAATGCCCTGGTTCGGTCTGGGCGTATGGCAGGTTGAAGACGGCGACGAAGCCAAAAATTCCGTCAAAGCGGCGATTAAAGCCGGTTATGTCGGGATCGATACGGCAGCAGCTTACAAAAACGAGAAAAGCGTAGGCGAAGCAATCCGGGAATCCGGCGCCAACCGCGATGATCTGTTCATCACGTCCAAAGTGTGGAACGGCGATCAGGGCTACGACGAGACGCTGGCCGCTTTTGACGCCACGATGGAGAAGCTCGGGCTCGACGTGCTCGACTTGTACCTGATCCACTGGCCGGTCAAAGGCAAATACAAAGACACATGGCGCGCGATGGAAAAGCTGTACAAAGACGGACGCATCCGTTCGATCGGCGTCAGCAACTTCCAGCCGCATCATCTCGACGATCTGCTTGCGGACGCGGAAGTCGTGCCTGCGGTCAATCAGGTGGAATTCCACCCGCTGCTGATCCAGAACGAACTGCTGAACTACTGTGCGCAAAAAGGCATTCAGGTAGAAGCCTGGTCCCCGCTCGCGCGCGGCCTGCTGTTCGATAACGAAGTCGTTAAGGGCCTCGGCGACAAATACGGCAAATCCCCGGCGCAGATTCTGCTCCGCTGGGTGCTCGACAAAGGTGTGGTCGTGCTGACCCGCTCCGTCAAGGAGAGCCGCATCGTCGAAAATGCCGATCTGTTCGATTTCACGCTGACGCCGGAAGACGTGACCGCGCTCGAAGCGCTGAACAAAAACGAACGCACTGGCCCGGACCCGGACAACTTCAACTTCTGATCCGGTCCGAACCGATCGGAAGCCGGGCATAAACAGAAAGTTGAACCGCCGTCTTCCTTCGGGAAGGCGGTTTTTTTGAGACGGCGCCGGGCGCCCACACCAACGATTTCCGGGGAGGTTCACATGTCCACATTGACCAAAGCCATTTCGATTGCCGCCCGCTGCCACGAAGGCCAGACGGACAAAGGCGGCAGCCCTTACGTCTTCCACCCGCTGCGGCTGATGCTCAAAGCGCTTACCGAACAAGAACAGATCGTCGCCGTGCTGCACGACACGATCGAAGACAGCGACCTGACGCTTGACGACCTGCGCAGCGAAGGGTTCGCCGAAGAGATCGTCGAAGCCGTCGATCGCCTGTCGCGCCGGGAAGACGAGAACTATCACGAATTCATTCTGCGCATCAAGGAGAACCGGTTGGCCTCGCGGGTAAAGATCCTCGACCTGCAGGACAATATGGACCTGACCCGCATCAAAAAGCCGTCCGAGAAAGACCGCAAGCGCCTGGAAAAATACAGCCGGGCGCTGGATACGCTGCTGTCGCACGACGGGTAAGGCCGGTAAGGCGAGTGCGGCCAAGGCGGATAAAGCCAACGCTGATGAGGTCGATAAGGCGGATCAGGCGGACTGCAAGCGCAGCAGAGGAGCGGACGAGCGGATGAATGTAAGGTCGCGTATTCAACAATAATCATCCCCATACACAGGCGAATAGGGTTGGATGCTCCGGGATGAAGAACGAATCGATACGATGGAGGATACAAAAAAAGCCCCGTGAACTTGGCGATTACGCCAAAATTTGCGGGGCTTTGGTAGTGGTCGGTACGGGCTGTTTTGAAATCATTCAGACTGTGCCGTTCAAGCCGAACGGTCTCGCTGCTTTACTTCTGCCTACCCGTCGCTCGCCGAGACTCCGTCACGCAGGCGGCCAACAAGCAAAATCCGAAGCTCAAATCCCAGGCCGTCATCGTATAGACAGAGAGACGTTCGAACACGGCGGGGTGGCCTAATACCCGGGTGACCATGAGCGCCAACGCGGCCAGCCCCAAGCTGCCGAGCCCGATACCGAGCACGCTCAGCCGGGGACCGAACCGCAGCAGGCGGCCCGATGCGGCTCGGCCCCGTCCGTCGATCTCGGCCGCACTTCGGCGCCGAAGCGACAAGCCGGCCAAGATCAGCGCCAGATTGCCGCCGACGATCGCCAAGCCGGCTCCGACGACGTGCGGGCTCACGCCGTCATACGATTCGCCCGGAAAATAACCGACCATGAAGTTGCCAATGCCGTGGACGACGGCCGCCGCGCAGGCGAGCCTGCCCCATTTGCCCCGGAGCAGCGGCAGCGCAAGCACATACCCGAGCACGAACAACAGGCCGTGCGCCTGAAACCCGAAGTTCATAACGGCCGCAAGCGGCGACAGAATCTCGCGGCCGTCGACGGTCAGCGACCGGGCAACGCCCAGATCGCTGATGTAATTGTAGGCATAGTCGTACGGCGGATTGTGCCAGGCGGCAGCCGATATCGCTTCCGTCCCCACATAGATCAGGGCGGCCAGCATGAACGCGATGCCGCCCGCCGCCATTCGGCCGTGAAGCCGGTCGTGCGTCCGGTTCTCCTGCTGCATCATAGATTCGATTCCTCCGCTTCGGTCGAATAGGGACGAATAAGGCTCGGCGGCGTCAGGCGACGAGCCTAACGCCGCTGCCTCTGCCCGCTTGCTTCCCCGGCTTATTACCCGTATATGCGCCGAATGACCTCTTTGAATTTCGGGTTGCGCATACTCCGCGTTGTGGATCTGGCCCCGGCGAGTCGGTGAGTTGGAACGGGGCGAGATAAGTGTAGGCAGTTCGCTCCGGTGAGCCGGAGTAGGGCGAAATAAGTGCATACAATTCGCTCCGGTAAGCCGAAGTAGGGCGAAATAGGGTGAAATTAGTGCGGGCAGTTCGCCCCGGCGAGCCGGTGAGTCGGAGCGAGGCGAAATAAGTGCGTACGGACCGTTATTTCTTCGTCTGACGGCACCGCTTCGAAATAAATGCATGAGAGCAGTTATTTCGCCTTAAATCTCCTCTTTTCATCGAAATCGGGGCAAATAAGTGTCGTCACGCAATTATTCGCTCAAACCTGGCCTAAATCGCGTAATTAACTGTATTTTCGCATTTAATTGGGTCAGGACCTCCGAAAACGTTCGATTTGCAGGTTTGGCCAGAGCAAAAAGCCGCGTGCGCCCATGTTTGGCGTTAAGCGACTCTCCACTTCCACTTCATGATCAGTGTGGGCGGCCGTTTAGATCTCGTCAACGACGACCTTGCCGTTTGCGTCAAGCAAAGGCGTAAGTCCGCCGGTCGAGTTTGGAAAACTCCACGCGTAGACATAATTGACGCCGGTCTCGCGGTCGACGAGAACGGTGATTTGGGTCGCCCCGATCTCGGGTAGATAATCCGTCGACTTTTCGTAAAAGCGGCTTTCTTTGGACGGGCGGATCAGCATGTCGGGTTCCTCCTTGAGGGTTTTGGGTTAAGGGCTTGGCTTTGGGTGCTTCGGTTTACTGGAGGTCGTGCCGCGGAACGGGCTGGGGGACATTACGGGAAATTCATGAGATTCGGGAGAGTCGGAACATTCGCCTGGACCTACGCTGCCACGCGCGTAAAGGCTGCCTTGGGTGCAAAGGCTATCGTGCGTACAATGATGCGGCCGGACCGGACTCGGCGCCTCGTGCCCTGCGCGCGACTCGCGCGTCTATCGAAGCCCCGCCGGGGCTTCCAGGATCCGGCGGATCGTACGGATCCGCTCGGGATCGACCGGCGCGGACGGATCGCCGCCGACGCGGGCCGCGGACCCGATATGGATCCGGTCCGCGCCCGTCGCGTCCAGAAACGGACGCAGATTGTCCGGCGTCAGGCCCGCGCCGGCGAGAATGCGCGGCGGCCGCCCCGCGGAGCGGCGCAGCAGCTCAGCCAGCTGCGAAGCCCCCTCGGGCGCGCCCGGCGCTCCGCCCGAGGTCAGCACGTCCGTCACCTGCGGGTAGACGGACAGCGTGTCCAGCGCGCGGCGGAGATCGACGGCCTCGTCGAACGCGCGGTGAAACGTGAACGCGAGGCCCGGCCCCGCGTTCAGCAGTCCCGCCAGCGCGGACTCGTCAACCGTCCCCTGCGGCGTCAATACGCCGGTCACGACGTCAAGTCCGCCTGCGGCGAGGATGCGGCGAATATCCCGCCGCATCTGCTCCCGTTCGTCTTCCGAGTAGACGAACCCGCCTCCCCGCGGCCGGACCATGACGCGGATCGGCACCTGCACGGCGCGGCGCATCTCCGCCGCCTGCGACAGGTCCGGCGTCACGCCGCCGGCCCCCGGATCGGCGATCCATTCGATCCGGTCCGCGCCGCCCGCTTCGGCGGCCGCGGCTTCCTCCGGCGTACACGCAATAATTTCAAGCAGCATCTTCGCATCCTCCTTCCGATGGATGAATCCATGATAACGCAGGCTTCGCCGGCAAGTCACGCACGGCACCGTCCCGGGCTCGCCGCATCACTACCGTTACGCGGTTGCAGCCGTTTAGCTGCCTTGCGGTCGCGGCTACCGGGCTGCGTCGCCGCTTGATCCGGCAAGCGTTTGATGCTTACCCCGCGCTAACGGATCTACATGACGCTTAGCGCCCGGAATCGACAGTTTCCCGCTTTTAACGGATCGAGGCAACGCTTGGACTCGAAAAAAGCGATTATTCGAGCCTCCCCTGTTTGGGCCGCCTAACGGACATACGATCCGTTAAGCCCCAAATCACGCCCAAAAAAGCTCTCTAACGGACATACAACCCGTTAAAAAACCAACCCAAAACAAAAAGGAGAGGCGGCTCGCCTCTCCTTTTGGCTGCCTTACGGCTACTCAAGTCTTCTCTTGTCCATGCAGTCTCCGCTCACTCCACGCGGCCCCGCTTGCTTCCGTCCGCCTTCTCCGCCTAGCGGAACTCCGGCGGCGTGCGGCGAGCCACGCCGGTGCGCAGCGCCGCTTTGACGACGGCGTCGCGGATACGGTCGACGACTTTGTCGTTGAACACGCTCGGGATGATGTACTGCTCGTTCAGTTCGTCGTCTTCGACGACGGACGCGATCGCCTGCGCGGCGGCGACTTTCATCTCTTCGTTGATGACGCTCGCGCGGCAGTCCAGCGCGCCGCGGAACATGCCGGGGAAGCAGAGCACATTGTTGATCTGGTTCGGGAAGTCGCTGCGGCCCGTAGCCATGACGCGCACATGTTCTTCCGCAAGTTCCGGATCGATCTCCGGGTCGGGGTTGGCCATGGCGAACACGATCGGATCGGGCGCCATCGACTTGATATGGTCCAGCGTCAGCAGGTTGGGACGCGATACGCCGATGAATACGTCCGCGCCGGCGATGACATGTTCCAGCTGCCCCGTCTCTCCGTTCGGATTGCAGTTGTCCGCGATCCAGTCCCATGTCTCGTTGTCGTATTTTTCCGCTTTGTGCAGCGCGCCGCAGCGGTCGACGGCGATCAGGTTGCGCGCGCCCGCCGACAGCAGCATTTTGACGCACGCCGAACCGGCGGCTCCGATACCGAGCACGACGATCTTGGCGTCTTCGAGCTTTTTGCCGACGATGCTCAGCGCATTCAGCAGGCCGGCCAATACGACGACCGCCGTTCCGTGCTGATCGTCGTGAAAGACCGGAATGTCCAATTCTTCGGTCAGGCGGCGCTCGATCTCGAAGCAGCGCGGCGAACCGATGTCTTCAAGATTGATGCCTCCAAAAGCGGGAGCGATCAGCTTGACGGTCCGGATGATCTCTTCGGTGTCTTTGGTATCAAGGCAGATCGGGAAAGCATCCACGCCGGCGAACTGCTTGAACAGCATCGCTTTGCCTTCCATGACGGGCATGGCCGCCCGGGGGCCGATATCGCCCAGGCCGAGCACCGCCGTGCCGTCCGATACGACCGCGATCGTGTTGCGCTTGATCGTCAGCGTGAACGCTTTTTGCGGATCTTCGTGAATCGCCATGCAGACTTTTGCGACGCCGGGGGTGTAGACGTGAGACAGGTCTTCGCGGTTTTTGACCGGCGATTTGGCCATGATCTCGATCTTGCCGCCCAGATGCGCGAGGAATGTCCGGTCCGATACGTTGACGACTTTGACGCCCGGCAGCGCTTCGACCGCCTGAAGCACGGCATCGCGCATTTTTTCCGGCAGGTTGACCGTGAGATCCCGGATCGTATGCTCGGGACTGGCGTGGATAACGTCGATCGCGACCACGTCTCCGCCTCCGTCGCCGATCGCGCCCGCCACTTCGCCGAATGTCACCTGTTTTTTGTCCATTTGCAGCCGTATGATCATGCTCGTTCCAAGGGCCATCGTCTACCTCCTGAGAATACGTTTTGGCGGCAGGCGCATAAGCTCGCCTGCTGACTGATAACGCTTACAATTCAAATTCGGACTTATTATAGCATAGTTCGCAAACAAAAGATTCCCCCGCGCTCCTCATGGTATAATGGGGAAGACAGAGATCCGGCACGGATCAACCCGCAAGCCGGTTAGACAGAGACCAGAAACCGTAATTAATCGCGCAGCGCCGCGGAATATGCGCGGCCGACGCAAACGGAGGGAAACGCATCATGGAGAGAAGCATCATCTTTTTCGACCTGGACGGAACGCTGCTGAACGACGACAAACAGATCAACGACTCGACCCGCGAAGCGATCACCGCGCTCAAAGAGCAGGGGCATATCGTCGCGATCGCCACGGGACGCGCGCCTTTCTTTTTCGATCATATCCGGGAAGAACTGAATATCGACACCTATGTCAGCTATAACGGCTCTTATGTCGTGCTGGAAGGCCAGGTCCTGTTCACGAACCCGCTGAACGAGCCCTCGCTGCAGACGCTGACCGACCTCGCTCTGAAGAACGAGCACGCCATCGTCTACATGGATCACGAAGACATGCGCGCCAACGTGCCCGACAGCGAACGCGTGCTGGAGAGCATGGGCACGCTCAACGTGGGCATGATGCCGACGCACGATCCGCTGTATTACAAAGGCCGCTTTATCTACCAATCGCTGCTGTTCTGCGCCGAAGGCGAGGAAAAAGCGTACGAGGAGCAGCTCGAAGCGTTCGATTTCGTTCGCTGGCATCCGTTCTCGGTGGACGTTCTTCCGGCCGGCGGCAGCAAGTTCAAAGGTATCGGCAAAATCACGGAAAAACTCGGCATCCCGCTGGAGCGCCAATACGCTTTCGGCGACGCGCTCAACGACCTGCAGATGCTCCGGGGCATTCCGAACAGCGTCGCGATGGGCAGCGGCCTGCAGGAAGCCAAAGACGCCGCCAAATGGGTCACGACTTCGAACAACGAAGACGGCATCGCCCACGGCCTCAAGCTGGCGGGTCTGCTGTAACCGGACGCCCAAAGCCAGAAGCGCTACCCATCCCCACAGAATCGGAGGCACACCATGGAACCAAGCATTATCTTTTTCGATATTGACGGCACGCTCGTGGACGAACGCAAGCAAGTTCCCCCGTCCGCGAAGGAAGCGGTGCTCGAACTGAAACGCCGGGGCCATATCGTCGCGATCGCGACCGGACGCCCGCAGTTCATGTTCAAGGAACTCCGCGAAGAACTCGGCATCGACACCTACGTCAGCTACAGCGGGCAGTATGTCGTGCTGAACGGCCAGGTGCTGTACACGAACCCGATCGACACGCGCGCCGTGGAGCAGATGACGGAGATCGCCCTGAAGCACAATCATCCGGTCATCCTGATCGACGACGAACAGATGACGGCGACCGTGCCGGACGACGAATTCGTCGCGCAGGGCTTCGGCATGATGCTCAACTACATTTCGCTGTCGACGCCGGACCCGCACTTTTACAAAGAGCGGTTCGTCTATCAGGCTTCGCTGTTTTGCAGCGAGGCGGACGAAGCGCTGTACGACGCGATCTTCCCTTCGCTGTCTTTTATCCGCTGGAATCCGCTGTCGGCCGACGTGCTGCCCGCGGGCGGAAGCAAGCTCGAAGGCATCCGCAAAATCACGGACAAACTCGGCATCCCGCCGGAGCGCCAGTATGCGTTCGGCGACGCACTGAACGATCTGGAGATGCTCGGCGGCATTCCGAACAGCGTCGCGATGGGCAACGGCCTGCCGGAAGTGAAAGCGGTCGCCAAGTGGATCACGAAGACGAACGAAGACGACGGCATCGCGCACGGATTGAAAATGGTCGGCCTGCTCTAGAAAAGGTCGGCTCCGGCTGCTGAGATCGGATCGCGGTGGCGGTGGCGTCATGCGGACAAACAGGACCCTGTTCACGTTAGGTGAACGGGGTTCTGTTTGTCGTATCCGCTCGCGCGGGGCGACGGGGCGTGCGAAGCAGAGCGAAGGGGCCTGCGCAAAAAGGCGACGGGCATGCGCGAGCGGATGCGCTTTTGCTGCGCTTTTTGGCGCCCTTGCTGCCGCTGTGACGCTACGCCGCCGTGCGCTCGCTTGTCCGCCGAATGCCGCCGCTCCGCCCTTCCGCCCGACGAGATCTCTGCTCGGAGACGAGAGCTCAGCTCAGAACGGAGAAATAACTGCCTGAGCACAACTAATTTTCCGTCTGACCGCTTCTTTTTCGAAATAAGTGCGCCACGATCGTTATTTTGCCTAAAAAGAAGATCGAGTCTCAAAAAGAGCCGAAATAAGTGTCGTGAGGACGTTATTTGTAAGGCGGGCTCGTCTGCGGGAAAAATAAGTGTCTTCAGGACGTTATTTCGGAAAAAGAGTGCGGCGGGATGGGATGCGATAGGATTCGAGGCGATGAGATGGGATTTTTTGGATGCAGTTTGATGCAATTCGATGCGTTCTGACGTGTTCTGGCATACTCTGACGCGTTCCGATTCTCCCTCCATCCGCCTCGATCGGATCTCCTCGCAGTCCGCTTCGAATCGCCTCCGATTCCGTGTGCTATAATGAGAAACAGACTAATTCAATTTCCTGGAGGTTCAACCCGCATATGCTTACTTTTGAACAAAAAATCGCGATTCTGGATTCGTTTCCGGAACTGGAACGCAAAGACGTGTCGCTCGGCCGGGTCAATTACCATTTTGAAGGCAGCGCGCACGAGAAAAAAACGGTCGGCTACCGCTTCCATCCGAACGGCAACGGCTACGTGTTCGCCGGGCTGATCGGCGGTTACGAGCCGGACGACAAAGGCTTCGTCAACGTCCGTGACTTCACGGAAGAACAGCTGCGCGAGATCGTCGAAGCGTCGATCCGCTCGCTGGCTCCGGGCGCGGATTCCGCCGCCCGCAGCCCGAAGCCTGCCCAGGCGGCTGCGCTTCCGGCCGCTCCGGACGACGAGATCTGGACAGACGGCAGCGGACAGGAACTGATCCTGAAGCTGGAAGACGAGACCTATTTCATCTACTCGGGAGCCAGCCTGGAAATGGCGTTCGAGACGCTCGACGAAGCCAACGAGTATCTCGCCGAAGAAGGATTCTCGCGCAAGTAAGCGCGCGCTCCGCCCGATCCACGGCGCTGCCTGGCGCAGCCGCCGCACCCAAAAACCGCCGCAGGCGCGTTCCGAGGAACGCCGCCTGCGGCGGTTTTCATATAGCTGCGTCTTGCCGGGATTCTCTCTGTCCCGCTCTCCCGGGGCTTCTCGCTTCTTGCCGGGATTCTCTGCCGCCCGGCTGTCCCGCTCTCCCGCTTCTCCCCCGCGTCCCGCTACGAAAATATCCCGCCGATCGCCGTCAGCGCGGTCGTCCACGGCGAACGTTCGCGCAGAGCCGAGATGCCGTGAATAACGGCGACCCATTCGTATTCACTGACGCCGCCGCTTTGGGTATCGTCGGTCTGGAGCCAGTATTCGTCGCTTTGGAGCCGGCGCCGCTTGAGATCGACAAAGGCGGCTTGGCCTGTGCCTTCGATCCGGTAGCCGCCGACGTCTTCCTCGATCAGATACTTGCCACGATCGCCGGCGTCGTATTCGAAACGCGTGTCGGAAAAAGCCGATTCCCGGCTCAGCGTGCCGGCGACTTCTTCTTTGGCGTTCCGGACCGTCCAGCGTTCGGACAATCGTTCCCGGTAGGCACGGTACAGCACGTAGTCGTCGCCGTCGAGCACGCAGAGGCCGTCCGCTCCTTTGAAGCGGTAATCGACCGATCCTTTGCGGCTGCCGCCGATCTGCCGGATGGTGCTTTTGCCGAACCTTTTTTTACCGCCAAAATACAGTTCCATGCCTGCCTCCCTTTCGATTCGCCGCCGCTGCGCCGCTTACGGCCCGCCTATGTCCAATCCGTGCCGATGCCCTGCGCGTCGTCCGGGTCCATGCCTTCGCCCTGCGCGTCGACCAGATCGGCCTGCATGTCTTCCGCGACCGACTGAATGTCTTCGGGCGTGATCTGGATCAGCACATACCCTTCTTCGTCCCGCTTGCGGATCGCGTCTTCCCGGAAATAGCGCGGACTGCCCGGAGCGCCTTCGTCGTCGTACACGAGCAGCATGCCTTCGCTTTTGCGCAGCAGCAGCCCGTCCCGCGCCTTGAACTGCCACGGCCCGCTGTACGGCTCTTTGCTGACCAATCCGTAATAATCGACCTGCTTTTGCAGGTTCTGCCAGTATTCTTTTTTCTCGTCGCTCCACTTTTCGTCCATCCCCGCAAAAGCCGCCAAAATCGACAGCTTGAGCTGCGGATAGTCTTTTTTCAATTCGATCACCGCTTCGCACGCCCACAGATCGACGCCGTATTGACCGGGAGTGAGGACCCATTCCAGCCCTTCCTCGATCAACGGAATCAGGCGCCGCTTGATCGCTTCGCGAATGAACGGAATGCCCGGATGCTTCTGGTTGAAGATGCCGAGTTCGTTCGCGCGGTAGCCGGTAACGAGCAAATTTTTCACGCTGGTACAGCCTCCCCGTAACCTTTTGCCTTCTATTTTACCATAAGCGCAAGGTCGTTTTCCCGTCTGCCCGCCAGCTGCGCCCGATCCGCCGCCATTCTAGGAAGACGAAGACTGCTGGCGTTTGCGAATCGCGTTCACTCCCATGACGACCGCGACCAGCTCGTAATCGTCCAGCCGGGAACGGTTGCTCAGCACATAGGCGTCGGTTCGCATCCAGCCGTTCGTTTTGGCGAAACTCGCGACTTCCGCACTGTCTTGCGTAATCGAATAGTCTTTGGAAAAGTTCGGCGATTCGATCTCGTACACTCCGCGCTCGCCGGCATCGTATTCGAACTTTTTGCTGAGCAGCGTGAAACGCGGCCGCAGTTCGCCCTGCTCGTACTCCTGGGCATCCAGCACGTTCCACCGGTTGAGCATCATGCGGAATTTGCCGGTGTACCGCAGTTCGTTCTGCGGGCCGTAGACGTCCACAGCCGAGCCGAACGAGCTGCGAAGATCGAGCTGTCCGACCGCTTCGCCGGCTTCGTTCATGATGTCTACAGTCCCTGCGCCAAAAAATTTATCCGAAAAATACAAGTTCATCTCTGCGCCTCCTTGGTCTGTCCGGTTATATCTGCCCAAGCCTATTTACCCGTAAAAAGCCCCTGTCTCCCGCTTGGGTGCCAAACGACTCATTTGCTTGGCATCTTGTTTGAACACGGGAGTAACCCGGTTAATGGGTTCCAACCGACTTTACACCATGCGATACATCCTCCAGCTTTTTGTCGGTAAAAAAAGAACCGGAAGGATGAATAAAACGTTATGAAGAAAAAAGTTACGGCCGCTGTACTGACACTTGGATTGACGCTGAGCGCTTCCGCCGGCGTGTACGCAGGTTCCAACCTGCAGGAGATTCGCGCTTCGCTAAATAGCGGTCTCAGTCTGATCGTGAACGGAACAGCCTTTACCCCGACCGACGGCAACGGCAAAGCGCTTGCCCCTATCACCTATAAAGGCACGACCTACCTGCCGGTACGTTCGATCGGCGACGCGCTGGATACGTCCGTTACCTACGATGCCAAGAACAGCCGCGTCGTGATCGGCAGCACAGCCACGACGCCATCGACTACGGCACCAGCACCTACAACGCCTCCACCTAAGACGCCGTCGACCACGACGCCTGCTCCTACGACACCGTCGACTACGACGCCTACACCTACAACACCGTCGACCACGACGCCTGCTCCTACGACGCCGTCGACTACGTCCCAGCGTCCGCAGCATATCCCGGCCGATTTCCCTCTGCCGGCCGATGCCAAAATCTTCGACCTCGTCGAAGGCGTGGCCGGCGGCACGGGTACGCCTTCCGCGACGTTCCGCTACACGACGAAGCAGGATCTGCTGTCGCTCGGCAACCAATACAAGCAGTATTTCGTCCAAAAAGGCGCGACCAGCAAGTCCGAGCAGGTGAGCGCTTCGGCCTTCACTATCGTAAACGCGGGCAGCTCGTTCTCCGTTACGCTCGACGCCAAACCGGGCACCGGCAACAACCAGGGCTTCAACGTGATCGACGTGGTCTGGAGCGGCAAATAAAGCGATTACCGCTTGATCCGCGCCAAATCCCGACCGTCATTTGGTTTGCCGCTTAGCCTCAAAAAAAGCTTCGCTGCCCCGCAAAGGGGTAGCGAAGCTTTTTGGTGTGCGGTCGATTGCGGGCTATGCAGACAGCGCAGGCGCCCGCCTCTCCTCGCTTCCTTTTCCCGAATCATGCTATTCTAACCTAAAAGCCGCACAACGGGCAGCCGAAAGGAGCGAAAGCCGATGGAGCAGGAACAGCCGCGCAAAAAGTACCGGGTCGGCGTCGAAGTGACGCTGGACGTGATCGGCGGAAAATGGAAAAGTCTTATTCTCTATCATCTGGTATCCGGCAAGAAAAGATTCAACGAACTCAGGCGCCTCATACCGGAGATCAGCCACAAGATGCTGGCCCAGCAGCTGCGGGAACTTGAGCGGGACGGCGTGCTGCTGCGCTGCGATTACGAAGAAGTACCGCCCAAAGTCGAATACGAATTAAGCGAATACGGGAGCGAATTCATCGGCGTGCTGGACTTTTTCTGCCAATGGGGCGAGGCCCATCTGGACCGGGTGTACGGAGACCGGCGCATGATGCTGGACGACCCGTTCGAACCGGAAGCCGACCTGCCGGGTACCGCGGATTGACGGTCTTTGGGCGACCTGGGCGATTCGGCTGAGTGGAGCGTTCGATGAGTGGAGCGTTCGCCGAGTGGAGCGGTTACCGAAAAGTGCGTACTTACGCAGATCTTCTCCGGCTTCTACAATGGGGTCAAGAGGGATACGAATCCACCCGTTCCGCCCGGATTCGCTCCCGCCCATTCGAACATCAGGAGGTCTGACCGATATGAAGAACACTTTGATCATTGCCGCTCATCCGACGTTGGCGTCTTCCCGCGTCAACCGCAAATGGCTGGAAGAAGCCGCGAAGTACCCCGAACAGATCACGATCAGCTCCCTGCACGAAAAATACCCCGACGGCGTCATCGATATCGCTGCCGAGCAGGCGCTGGTGGAAGCGCACGACCGGATCGTGCTGCAATTTCCGTTCTACTGGTTCAACTGCCCGCCGATGATCAAGCAGTGGCTGGACGAAGTGCTGCTGGAAGGCTGGGCTTACGGCGACGGCGTCGACCTGTTCCGCAGCAAAAGCATCGGTCTCGCCATTACCGCCGGAGGACGGGAAACCGACTACCGGCCGGGAGAAGCTTTCCGCTACGAGATCTCCACGCTGCTGACTCCGTTCGAAGTGACGGCAGCCTATATCGAGGCGGCATACGAGACGCCTTTCGTATACTACGGCGTCAACTCGCGCACGAACGACGAAGAGATTCGGCGAAGCGCGGAACGGTACATGGACTATTTGCTGCAGCCGCGGCAAGTTTCGGTTCCGGCGGAGTAAGGCGAATCATTGGGAATCGGTGACCAACGCGCTGATGCCCATGACGACCGCGACCCACTCGTAAGGTTCGATTCGCGGGAAAGGAGCTCGCAGTACGTACGCATGGGGACTGAACCACTTGTTCGTGTTGGCGAAAGAGGCGATCTCCTCGTCGTTTTCCGTAATATAAAATTCTTTGAGCGAAAAAGGGGCATGAATGCCGTACAGCCCTCTCCGGCCTGCGTCGTATTCGAAGATCCGGCCTGCGAGACTGAATTTCGATCGCAGTTCGCCCACTTCTTCCCCGTTCGCCTCGTAAACCATCCAGCGGCGGCGAAGATTGACCGTCTCCAGCTTGCCTGCATAGAACAATTCGCCGGACCTGCCGTAGACGTCGACCGAAGGGCTGAATACGCTTTTGAGATCCAGCCTGCCGATTTCCGTTCCCCCTTCATCCATAATTTCCGTTACGCCGGTGCTTAGAAAGTTGTCTTTGAAAAACAGTTCCATGCGGCCCCGCCTCCTCCCGTTTTTTATGGACCGTAAAGCTTTCTTTATCTTTTTACCCAGACCGCTTTTACCTACACCCTTGAACATCGCCAAGTTTTCCACACAGCAAAAGACGGACTCTGAAGAGTCCGTCTTTTCGCGTATTTCACTGCACTTTCGTCTTCACCGACTGCGTCGTCACCCATTTGCCCTGCTTGTCGTAAGCCGCGACGTCGACGGTAATCGATTTGCCCCTGTATTTGGAAAAATCGAGCTCGGCCGTCCACGGAGGATTCGTAGCCGCGCCGACCTGCTTGCCGCCGATCTTGTAGACGACCCGGCCGAGCGTCGGCGACCACGTCTTGACGTAGCCGGACACGCTCAACTTGCGGGCCGGAACGGTCGTCCCGATTGGATTGTACGACAACGTCGTGTTTGCGCCGATCCCGCTGAGATAGAACGGGTTCGCGATCGCTTTTCGATACGCCGCCAGCATCTTGTCGTTGTTGGACAACCCGTAATATTTGACCCGGTCGGTCGTGCCCTGCGTGTCGACGTCGAACCAGAACGCCGCTTTGACTTTCGGGTATTTCATCGGCAGCGTCGCGTAGAGCTGCTGCGTCTGATAGACGGACCACTCGGTCACGTCGCGCATTTTCTCCGGGTACATGTACGAGACCGAACCTTCCGCGATCATGATCGGCTTCCGGTCGGCGTACCAGCCGTAGACCGCGTCCAGCTTGGCGATATGGCTGCTGCGGTCGATGCCCTGCTTCAGCGGGTCCGCGGACGGATTGTAGATCGAATAGAGGCTGACGCCGACCCAGTCGACGTATGGGTCGCCCGGATAATAACTGCGGAGATTGTCGATCGGATTGGCGCCCGGCGCCCATACCATCGCGACGTTGCCTGGCGCTTCTTCGTGGAAAACGTCCGCGACGAGCCGGAATTTCTCGATATACGTTTTGGGCGTGCTTTTCCACGGTGTCCAGTTGCCGTTCATCTCGTTCGCGAAACGCAGGAAGATCGGCACGCCGGAAGCTGCGGCGTCCCGGGCCAGCTGCCGCAAATACGCGTCATCCCGTACCTGGCCCATGCCCTGCAGCGGCTGTACGCCGAGTTCGATCGCCGTGCCGCTGCGCTTGGCCGCGTCGAGATGCGACCGGATCGTGGACAGCGGCGTGCCGTACGTGAAGTAGATCAGGTATCCCGCGTGCTTTTTGCCGGTAAATTTCGGATATTCGTCCGTATAGAATTTGCCGCTCGTCGCATGCACTTTCGGGTTCTGCTCCGCGTACGCGCCGAGCAGGATGCCGTTGGCCGGTTCGAGCGGAGCCAGACCGCGCTCGCGGCCCGCAAGCGCCGCTTCGGACAGCCCCGTTCCGTAATAGAGCTGCACCGAACTGCGCAGCGCATCCGCTTTGCGTTGGACGGCGATACTGTCCTGCACCAGATTTACCTTGGCGTAATACGCCGATTCCAGATCCCAGCTGACGACGGCCCGGTCGTAGCGCTTGAGCTTTACGTAAGCTTCTCCCGCATTGCGGTACATCCGCCCGGCGTTGCCGTAATCGCGGCTGGCCGCCATCTCCCGGCCGGCCTGCTCGTATTTGGCGATCGCCTCGGCATACCGGCCCTGCTTGTCCAGCCGCATCGCTTCGTTATAGACGTTCCAGACGCTGTAGGCATGCGCCGTTTCGGGCCGCGCCGAAGCCGCCGTCCCCGTGATCAGCGCGGCCGCCAGCAGCAGGGCGCCCCATTTTCCGAACCATTTGCCGGTCCCCCGAATTCCCAACCTGTTCATCCCCTTTATCTCTCTGTGATGTCTCTGCAATCTCTCTGCGGCCTGCCGTTTCATGCTTTCTGCAGGCCATCTTTTCCTATATCGGCCAAAAGACCCCTTCCTTGAAGGAAGAGGTCTTCTGCAAAATCGGTTTACAGCGTGAAGCGCGCAGCAAGCCGTTGAAGTTCATCGGCCATTTCCGACAGCGACGCCGCGCCTGCGGACATCTCCTGCATGGAAGCCGCCTGCTGCTCGGACACGGCCGAGACGTTCTGGATCTCTTCGGCGGTGTGCTCCATCCGGCTTCCGCCTTCCATGATGGAAGACGCGACTTTCTCGACGACCTGCACCATCTCGCCGGAAGCCTGCGCCGCCTGTTCGCTCTGGCGGCCCACCTGCTCGACCGTGCGGCGAATATCGCCGAACAGGTCGCCGGTTGCCCGAATCGCGTCGCGTCCGGCAGAGACCTGCCCGGACGTTTGCGCGATGATCCGGCTGAGCTGCTGCGCGTCTTCGCGGACATTGTCGATCATGTCGATAATCTGCGACGCCGACGCCGACGACTGCTCGGCCAATTTGCCGACTTCGCTTGCGACGACGGCAAAGCCTTTGCCGTGTTCGCCCGCGCGCGCCGCCTCGATCGAGGCGTTCAGTGCAAGCAGATTGGTCTGCTTGGCGATATTCGTAATCAGCTTGACGATTTCGCCGATCTCCAGCGAACGCCGGTTGAGCGTGTCCACCGCCTCGGTCATGCCGTCCATGCCGACGACGGTCGCTTCCATCTGGCGCACGGCTTCGTGCACCACTTCGCCGCCCCGTTCGGAACTGCCGCTTGCCGTATGCGCCGATTCGGAAGTCTCCGACACTCGGTCGCGGATCACGACGATCTTGTTCAGCATCTGCTGCATGAGTTCGCCGCCCGAACGCGAAGCGTTCAACTGCAGCTCGCTCGTCTCGGCCATGCGCTGCATCGAATTCGCCGAATGTTCCGCGCCGTCCGCGCTTTCCTGCGCGACCGACTTGAACTCTTCCGCGGACGCGGAAAGCGCTCCGGCCGTCCGGCCCACTTCGAGCAGAATATCGCGCTGATTGCGGCCCATCTGCTGCAGCGAAGACGCCAGCTGGCCGAGTTCGCCCTTCAGCCCGGTCGGCAGGTCGTCGATCTTGTCCAGTTCGCCGGCCGCCATATAATCGACCTGCCGGATCATCGAACCGAGCGGACGGGTAATGCTGCGCGAGATGAGCAGCGTCAGCAGCACGGCGAGCAGCACGGCGATGACGAGCGCCGAAATGGAGATGATCAGAATGCGGCCCGTGGCTTCGGTCTGCGCTTCGGCCGAAACGTTCATCGCCGCCACTTTTTGATCCAGCGTCCCGTGCAGCGCTTCCGTCATCTTCGTGACGAGTTCCTGCGTCTGCTGCTGCAAAGCCGCGGCTTCGTCGTCGCGGTTCACTTCCGACAGGTCCAAAATTTGCGTGACCGATTGTCCGTAACCGGCGGCGGCCTGCTGGAACTGAACGGCGCCTTCGCGTTCTTCGTCCGAAGTCTGCTGCGCGGCGTACGCTTCGATCTGCTCGTTCATCTCGCGCATGGCCAGTTCGATTTGTTCGCGGCTTCCGCCCATGTCGGCATCGCTTGTCTCCAAAATATTGCGCATCGTCAGCTGATCGATCGTCTTGAGGCGGTCATTGATCTCTTCAAGCATGACAACACTCGGAATATCGTGCGTTTTCAACTGCTCCGCCTGTTTTTGCAGCGTCTGTGTCCCCATATTGGTCAGACTGTTCAAGATAATGATCAATACGATCATCGTGCCGAATCCACCGAATAACTTCTGCTTAATCGTAAGTTTCAACTGTCTGTCCTCTTCTCTGGTGTCTGTATAATTTCCCTAAATTTAATTGCTCTCCATAGTATTTCGGCAGGCGGCTTGCTTTTGTTAAGGAGAATGTCATTTTTCGACAAAAAAAGACCAATCGGCGGCAGCCGATCGGTCCGACAGGTGTTGCGCTTGCCCGGCAGCGAGTCTTAGAACGCCGGATACGTGTCCGTGTACTCTTCTTCCAGAAACTTCACGACTTCCGGTCCGCGCATACGCTCGGCGAGCTTCAGCAGCGCCGGATCGTTTTTGTTGTCTTCGCGCGCCATCAGCGTAATCGCGAACGCCTCCATGTCTTTTTCGACGATCAGGGCGTCTTTCTTCGCCGACAATCCGAGCGGTTTGGCGTAAGCCGGATACATCGTAACGAGGTCGGCGTCGTCCATCATGCGGTTGAGCGTGAGCAGGTCGACTTCTTTGAACTGCAGGTTTTTCGGATTCGAAGTGATATCCTGCAGGCCCGCCTTGATGCCCGCGCCCTCCTTGAGTTCGATCAGATCGTTCTGTTCGAGCAGCAGCAGCGAATGCGCGATGTTCGGCGGATCGTTCGGGATGACGACGATCGCGCTGTCCGGCAGTTCTTCGATCGATTTGTGCTTGCTGGAGTAGCCCGCGTAGAGCGCGTTATAGACCGGCTGGATCGGCACGATCTTGCTGCCCCGGGCTTCGTTGTAGGCTTCGGCATAAGGAACGTGCTGGAAAAAGTTCGCGTCGACTTCCTTGTTCGCCAGCGCGTCGTTCGGTTGGATATTGTCGGACATCTCCACGATCTCCAGGTTGATGCCGTCTTCGACGAGCAGCGGCTTGACGAGCAGCAGGATCGCGTCCATCGGAGCCGGCAGCGAAGCGACTTTGATCGTGGTCATCTCCGTGCTCTTCTTCTCTTCGGGTGCGGCGGCGCCCGAAGCGTCCGAAGCGCTGCCGGTCGTGTTGGACGAAGTCGAAGCGCTTTGGCCGCAGCCGGCCAGAACGAGCAGCAGCGCGGTCAGAATCAAAATCAGGGACTTTTTCATGGTAAGGGTATACCTCCGTTTATTTGGATAAAATAAGATGGTTCCAAAAGTGCCCGACCGTCCTTGTCCTTACCTTTTGTCGATCTTGCGCGACAGGGCGCTGCCGGCCACCTGAACGATCTGGACGAGCAGCACCATCAGCACGATCATGCAGATCGTCACGTCCATCTCGAAGCGCTGGTACCCGTAGCGGATCGCAAAATCGCCTACGCCCCCGCCGCCGACGATGCCGACGACCGTGGAATACGAGATGAAGCTGACGATGGACGTCGTCAGGCCGAGCACGAGGCCCGAACGCGCTTCCACGTACAGAAACTTCCAGACGATCTCCAGCCGGGAAGCGCCCATCGAACGGGCCGCTTCCACGACGCCGCGCGGCACTTCCACCAGCGCCTGCTCGACGAGGCGCGAATACCCGGCGATCGCCACGATCGCGAGCGGAATCGTCGCCGCCGTCGTCCCGATCGTCGTCCCGACGATCGCCCGCGTGATCGGAAACATGAACACGACCAGCAGCAGAAACGGGAAAGAGCGAATAACGTTCACGAGCGTGTTCACGAACACGGACACGCTCCGGTTGGCCAGCATCTCGCCCGGCCGGGTCAAATAGATAAGCGTTCCAAGCGGAATGCCCAGAATTATGGCCGCGACGGTGGACATGCCGACCATGTAGAACGTCTGTCCGATCGCTTCCCAGATCTGCTCATGATACTGGGCCCAGATCTCCATGATTCGATCAAGGCTCATGGCGTCTCCTCCTCGCGCACCGTGCCGAGAATTTGCTCCCGGTACGTCAGCTTCGGACGAATGCCTTCGTCCGCACGCTTGGGCAGCGCAAACGTATCGACGACTTCGCCCATCTCCATAACGGAGACGCTCGTGCAAATCTGCCTGACCACTTCCATCTCGTGGGTCACGACGACGATCGTCACGCCGAGCGTCCGGTTGATATGCAGCAGGACGTTCAGCAAATCTTCCGTCGTCTGCGGATCGAGCGCCGAAGTCGGCTCGTCGCACAGCAGCAGCCTGGGGCTGCTGGCCAGCGCCCGCGCAATGCCGACGCGCTGTTTCTGGCCGCCGCTGAGCCGCGCCGGATACTGCCCGGCCTTGTCTTCCAGACCGACGAACTTCAGCACTTCGCCGATCCGGCGTTCGCGGTCGCGCTTGGGCGTTCGCGCAAGTTCCAGCGCCGAAGCGACGTTGCCGTGCACGGTGCGGTTATGCACCAGATTGAACTGCTGAAAAATCATCCCGATCGAGCGCCGCGCCTCCCGCAGCTCCCGTTCGCCCATACCCGTCAGGTCGCGTCCTTCGAACAGCACTTTGCCCGTATCGGGCCGCTCCAGCAGGTTCATCAATCGCAGCAGCGTCGATTTGCCCGCGCCGCTCGTGCCGATAATCCCGTGAATGCCGCCCGTCTCGATCTCCATGCTGACCGGAAGAACGGCCCGAAACGTTTGTCCCTGTGCCGTGTACGTCTTGCTGACTTCCTGCAGGGATAGAATGGCCGATCCCTCCTTGTACCACTACTTTTTTGTTCTGTTATATTCTTTAATCGACTAAATTATAAGGTAATTGAGCCTCTGTGTCACCATTTTTAAAAAGAATTTTAATATTCGCTTTACAATCGGCGCAGCGGCGGGCATGCTTGTTTGCGCAAGAAAACAATCCCCGCTGCCGCAAAAACGTTTCGATCGTTTCTTTACCCGAAAACCGATTTTTCGGGACGCTACGCGCGCCGCCTCGGACGCTGCGCGAGCAGGACCGCCCGAAGCAGCAGGCCCGACGCGGCGCCGTACAGCAGATGCGCTGCCAGCCACCAGGCCCACGCCGGCAGGCTGTCGATCGGCGGCGTGCCTCCGGCAGACAGCAGCGTCGTCGGATAGAGCAGCAGCCCGACGACGCCGCCGATCAGCGCCGTAACGCCGATCATCGACGCCGTGGACGGCATGCGGCGATACGCCCTTTTTTGCCAAATCCAACCCAAAATCAGGCACAGCGCGGCGGAAATGAACAGATGTATGACAAATTCCGTTACCTCGGTCAACCGAAACTCTTTGAGTACCGGCACATAGTCCGCGTTCAGCAGCAGGCGATAGACGCGGTGTCCGCTCAAGTCCTGCGCCGCTTTGAGCGTCAAGCCGAGCAGCGTGCCGGAAGCCAGGCCGGCTGCCGCAAAAGCAAGCAGAAACGCGGCCGATCGTTTGGGGTTCAAGCCGTTCATGCGTATTCTCCATCCTCTCCATAGGCCGCTTGTGGCGGTCAGCCGCCGCGGTCTCTATTGTTTATAACCCCGGAAGCGGGCATCGGATCACAAAAAAGGACGGCCGTCTCCGGCCGTCCCNGACGTCGCCTCCGGCGTACAGGAAGCCGGTCTCGACCAGCGCCGTCGGCATGCTCGATTCGCGGTCCACGTGCAGATTCTGGTACTTCGCTTTGCGGTCCGGCAGGCCGGTCGCGACGATCACGTATTTGTGAATCGTCTCGGCCAGCTTTTTGCTCTCCGGCTTCGTGTACAGCGTCTCGGTGCCGCTCGTCGGCTTCGTCCCTTTGGGCATGCTGTTCGCATGGATCGAGACCATGACGTCGGCGTCGACGCTTTCCGCGATATCGACCCGACCCTGCAGCGAGACGTCGGTATCGTCGCTGCGCGTCATGATGACGTCGAGGCCGTCCACCCGTTTGAGCAGCGCTTCGACTTTGAGCGCCATACCCATATTGACTTCTTTTTCCGTGAGCGTCGGTCCTCCGCTGTAGATCGCGCCCGTCGCTTTGCCGCCGTGTCCGGCATCGATCACGACGACTTTCTTCCCGTCGTCGCCGATGCCCGGCGTCGAAGGCCCGCTCGGCTTGTTCAGATCGATAAAGATCAGGCTGCCTTCGCGGTACACTTCGTAGCCTTTGGCTTTGTTAAGATCAATGACGATCCGGACCCGCATCGGCGAATCGTCGTTTAGCGCGAAGCGGATTCCGGTCACGTCCGGCGAGCCGGATGCCGCGATCTGCCCCTGCTGGCCGATCAGCAGACCTTGTCCTTCCGCGAACAGCGGACTGAACGAAGTGTTCGGCAGATCGACGACGATCCGGTTCGGCGAAGCGATCGCGGACACTTTCGGTTCCGCACTGCCGCTCACCCCGATCATGACCCGGTTCTCGCCGAAGCTGATCTGCTCGACCGACGAAGAAGCCTGCGGACTGCCGCCCGGAACGGGCTTCGGCGGATCGACGTCATCGTTCGGCCCCGATTGATTCGGCGCTTCGAGCGGAGGCGGCGACTGCAAAAAGACCGTCTGCGCGCGGTTATCCCATTTGACCGTCAGTCCCATCTTCGTACCGACCAGGCGCAGCGGCACATACGTCGTATTGCCCTGCGAAAAAGGAGCCTGTTCGAGCATGATCGTGCCTTCCGGCGCGATCGCCGCCGTGCTGCCGAGCGTAAGCGTGAGCTTGTCGCCCGGACTGCCTACCGTCACCTGCCGGCTGGCCGAATTCCAACCGACCGGATATCCGAGTTCCTCCGAGATGACCCGGATCGGAACCATTGTCGTGCCTTTTACGGTCAGTACGTCTCGGGCCCCGGTCACTTCCCTGTCATTCAGGACGATCTTCGTGCTTGAAGCCGCTTGAACGACCTGAATCGACAGGAAAAACACCGCCGCCAAAGCAAGCACCGTCGCGATCCACCTTTTTGCGTATCCCGTACGCCGAACTTTTGCCATCATCCTTTTTCCACCCCGTACCCTCTCCTTGTCGTTGAAATGTTGAAAGCGCCAATCGGCTCATCACAGGTATAGACGCCTGCGCAGCGCGCAAAGTTTCCGTTTCGAGCTTTTTTTGTCAAAAACAAAAAAGAGTCCGGCGTTTCCCGAAGGAAACGCGGACTCCTGTGCGGACCCGGCCGGGAAAAAGCCCCCGGTTCAGCTCTCCTGCTTCTCCATCTCTTCGCCCAACCGGAGCAGGTAATCCGGCGCGTCCATGCCGTCGGACACCATCATCTCGATCAGGCACAGCTTGTCGCCGCGCTGCATTTCCGCTTCGCGGAACGCCCGCGCCAGCTCGCCGATCGTCCGGACGCGCTGCGTGTAAGCCCCGCCGCCGAACGCTTCGACCAGCTTGACGTAATCCCAGCCCGGAATCTCGTTGTACGTCTGTTCTTCGACCGGCACCCGGAAATTCAGCACCTTCTCGATCGTGTAGCCGCCGTTGTTGAGCACGAACACGATCGGCTTGCAGCCGTGATCCATCATCGTGCTCAGTTCCTGCACGGTCAGCTGCAGCGATCCGTCGCCGGTAAACAGCAGCACCCGGCGTTTGGGCGCCGCCACGCACGCGCCGAGCGCGGCCGGCGTCGCGTAGCCGATACTCTGCCAGCCGCCCTGCCCGATATAGGTCGCGCCCTGCGGCAGCTTGGTCTGCGACAAGCCGTAGGCAAACGTGCCGGTCTCGGCCACGATGACGTCTCCCGGCTGGAGCAGCCGCTGAATGAGCGGATAATAGTCGTCGGCCCGAAGCGGCTTGCTGCCGTCAAGCTGCGTGCCGCTGTTGTACGGATGTTCGGCCGCAGGAACCGGCAGCGCCGCCGTCAGTCCCAGCGCCGCAAGTTCGCGCAGCATGTCCGCGCCGAGCACGTCGGCATATTCCTGTCCGCCGATCACGACGGATTCCGGCTGGATCACGATCATCTTCTTCGGATTCAGCTCCGCCGTTCCGCCGCCCGTATTCGTATCCGAAGGCACGTAACCGGCCACGATCAGGCAGTCCGCGTTCTCCACGACTTCGCGTACTTTCTCGCTTCCGAGCGTTCCGCCGTACATGCCGATATGGTTCGGATGGCTTTCGTCGAAGCCGCCTTTGCCCATGATCGTCGACGCGGCCGGAATCTGCATGGCCTCCGCGAGTTCCCGCACGAGCGGTTCCCATTTCCAGCTTTTCACTTTGGCGTCGCTCAGCAGCACGACCCGCTCGGAAGACTTGAGCAGTTTGCGCGCCTGCCGCGAAGCCGACTTCAGGGAAGACTCGCTCGTCTTCGGCTGTTCGATCTTCGCCGCCTTCGTCGCAAGCGGCTGGTCCACGAGGTCGATCGCGACGGACAGATAGACCGGCTTCTTGGTCCGCTTCGCGATCTCGATCGCTTTCGGGATCTCGGCCATCGCGTTGGCCGGCGTCAGCACGGCCGTGTACGCGGAGATCGGCTCGTACATGCGGCGGAACGCATCATAATCGCCGTCCATCAGCGTATGGTGCATCAGCTTGTGCTGCTTTTGCTTCTCCGATTTCGGTGAACCGACGATATGGATCACCGGCACGTTCTCGCTGTACGAGCCGGCCAGCGCGTTCGTCGCGCTCAGCTCGCCGACGCCGAACGTCGTAATAAGCGCCGCGAGCCCTTTGATCCGGGCATAGCCGTCGGCTGCGTAGCCTCCGTTCAATTCGTTGCGGGTCGGCACCGCCGTGATGCCTTCGCGGCTCTCCAGCGTGTCGAACAGCGTGAAATTGTAGTCGCCGGGCACACCGAACACTTCGGTCACGCCTTCCTTTTTCAGACAGTCGAACAGATAGGTGCCGAGCGTCGCCCGACCTTCTCCCTGCGTGTTCGAGCGAATTTTTCCCATAATCGATTTAGCCATAACACACACACCCTTCCCGTGATCGCGCGGCCGACCCGGTCGGTCTTGGACCGGCCGGTCGGCCTCTATCCTATGATTACCCCGCAAAAGACCCTACAGGTCAGTAATTTTAAAAATCGCCGAATCCGCCATATGACGCCGGGCGGATCGCGGGTGTTCGCCGGTACATTTTATACGACGTTTCATGCGGCGTGTGACGCGGACTCCGATACGGCATCCATCCGCCGGGATCAGCCTTTGATCTGCTCCAAAATCTGCGGGTCTTTGATCTGCCCGTCTTCCGCCAGCAGCACGATCTTCGACAGAATCTCCGCCGTGCGCGGATCTTCGTCGAGGAACGGCAGGAAGAAGCGGCCGCGCTGCCCGGCATGGACCGGGATGATATTCAGGGCGCCCGTCGCCTGCTTGTAGGCGATGCCGCTGCCCAGATGCACGGCGTATTCGCCGAGCGTCCCGTCGATCCGGGCATAGCTTCCGTCCAGCCGGACATTGTTCTTGCCGAGCAGAAGCAGCGATTCGCGCACGATCGCGGTGCGCAGCTCGATCGTCGTCAGGCTCGCTTCCGGATCGACGCCGCCGACATGGGCGACGCTGACGACGAGGTCGGCATCGCGCATAATTTCCGAGAACAGCACCGGCGGCACGTCGGTGAGCGGAATCGGCCGGTGCGTGCGGCGGTCGCTGAACCGGATCGTTTCCAGCGCCGGCGCTTCGGTATCCGCCGGCGAGAACCAGTCGGCCATCGCGTACAACGTCGCGATGATATTGCGGCTGTAATCGACGCGCTGCAGCCCTTCTTCGTAGCTGACCGTCCAGCCGCGGCCGCGCAGCAGCGCAACCGTCTTGCCCGGCTGCACCTGATGTCCCGCATAGCGGGACGAGAACGCGCCCGAAGCCCGCTCGTCCGCGTTCGGCAGATACAATTCGCGGAAGATCTGCTTGAACGGCTGGCGCTGCGCCTGCGCGCGGCCTGCCTGTCCGTCCTTGCCGTGCTGCCCGTCGCGCAGGCCCCGCTCGATCAAGTCCCGCTGGAACAGCGGCCACTGCCCGCTGGCGTGCAGATCGACCGGATGCGCGAGAACCAGCGCGGCTCCGCCGTCAAGCGGCAGGTTCGCGCCGCCGGCAATATCGAGCAGCGCCGAATCGGCGGCCCGGAAATAGCCGACCCGGGGAAGGTCCGGCGATGTCTCCTCCAGACGGAACACGAGCGTGTCCAGCAGCGGCGACACGACCGGATTGCCGTGCAGCTTAAGCAGCTCGGACACGGCGAACGCGGCCGCCGTCTCCATGGAACGTTCCAGCTCGCGCACGAAGCGGCGATGCTGCTCGGTCAGGTCGGCTTTGATCTCTTTGAGCCGAACGACGACTTCATCCTTGTTCAGCCGGGAAGGGATCGACTTGAGCGCTTTGCCGCCTTTCTCCACTTCGATCTCCGGCAGGCCCCGTTCGTCGATGACCAGCTTCATGCGCACGTCGCCGACTTCGGTCGGCTGCATATGGATGCGCAGATCGTCCATCTTGCCCGCTTCCATGTCCCACTGGAGGCGGATCGCATCCGCGTAACCCGCGCTGCGGGCCAGGTTGCCGAGCGCGATCTGGCCGGCCGCGCCTTCGCTCGCCCGCCGCTGGGCGCCGAACTGCCGGCTCTCCAGCAGAAACTTCCGGATATAGTCGTAGCGTTCGCGCAGATCTTTCTCCTTGCTGCGCGCGAGCGGAATCAGGCTGTAGGCCAGCAGTTGGTCTTTGCCGCGCTTGGCCGTGACCTGCGCGCGGACTTCGCCGAGCTTCAGCCTGCCGAGCACCGCGTCCGCGAACAGCTGCGAGCGGCGATGGTTGGAACCGCCCGAGATGTATTTGGCGCAGTCGTACAGCAGCTTGAAGCGTTCGGCGCCGATCGCTTTGTACGCTTCTTCGAACCATTTGACGTCGAACGCGCCGTCGTTGAACTCCTGCGGCGTAATCGGCGAATAATGCGCGACGATCGTTTCTTTTTCCGCGGAGAAGCTCTCGTTAATATGGGCGTGGAAATACCACGCGGCGCTGCGCAGTCCCGGCCAGTCCAGATGCTCCGCCACGATCCCGATCCACTGCGGCGCGTACATGGACGCTTCGAGCAGCCGCCGCTCCGACAGACCGGTGCCGCGAAGTTTGCCGGCAAGCGCGGCCGCGTCGTCGCCTTCCGCCGGATAGCAGTTTTTCAGCAGGGCGCTGAGCGATTCTTTTTTGGTCAGATTGTCGCCGTATCCGTACATGTAGCCGCGCACGAACGTCTCGCCGCCGAGGCTGACGAGAATGCGCAGCAGGACGTCCACGCCTTCGATCCGCTGCAGGGCGGACGTATACGAAGTCGCTTCGGTCGCCAGATCGCCGCGCGCAAGCTCGATGTCCAGCAGCCGGTCGACGATTGTGCGCAGGATGCCCTGCAGCGCTTCGCTTCGCGTAAGCTCCTCCGGCGGATTCGACGTCAAAGTGCGCAGCAGGTATGGAGCCTCTTCGCCGAGCAGCTGCTTGTAGATCTCGTTGTCGCCGAGCAGGCCGAGCGTGTGCGCCTTGAACAGCATGCGGATATCGAGCGACGACCCGCGCTGGCCTTTGAACGATCGGCGCGCCTTGTCATAGCGATAGCCCAGCGAGATGCAGCGCTTGAACGAAGCGTCGTCGTACGCGCGCCGGCGCAGCAGGGCGTTCCAGTCCTGGGCCAGCACGAGCCAGATCGGACGGTCTTCTTCCGGCGCGTCTCCCGGGAATTGTGCAAACAACCGTTCCAGCGCCGAAGCCGCCGCCTCGAAAGAGAGTGCCGGTGCGCTGTCTTCGAAAAAGGCACCCAGCAGCATGACGACCGCCGAAGCGTAGCGGCAGTCTTCGAGCAGCTGCCAGCCCGCTCTCAACGACTCCAGCGGATACAACCCCTGCACGTATTCTGCGCGCCAATCCGCGAGCAGAGGCATACGCTGCATTTTCTGGTAATCGTAGTAAGACGCGAATTCGCCGTAATGATCGCCGACCTTGCCGGACAGCCGCTTCGTGGTGGCTATCAGGTACAGACCGAGCAGTTCTTCGGGCCCGAAGCCGCTCTCTTGTACGTACTTCCGCCATTCGTCGGCCAGCGGATACCGGTCAAGCGCGGATTCCCGCTTGTAATCCGGTTCCAGCACCGCGTTGTAAGAGCCGATCGCCCCGTAGGAAAACGGACGGAATTCCGCGCCGAGCAGCAGCTTTTCGGTGGCGCCCGCGTAATGCTCCACTTCGTATTCCGTATCGCGCAGCGTATGGATCAATTCGTCCAGGCCGCGGATAAACGTGCCGGCCCGCTCGGGATCGAGCGAGAAGAGGCGGTCGAAGTCAGCCTGCGGGCCGGACGCCTCCAGCAGCCACGGTTCGATCGCTTCGGGATCGCAGAGCCCGAAGCCTTTGGCGGCGGCCTGCTCGCTCCGCTGCGGCGCGTCCAGCTTTTGCAGCAGCTGCGACTCTTTGGGCGTCGGCTCCGCGACTTGCTGCGCGAGCGGCAGCAGCGCTTCGTAATCGCCGGCCCGCTCCGGGTCGGCCGACAGTTCGGTCAGCAGCTCCAGGCCGGCCAGCCGCTGCAGCTCCGCCTTGGCGCCGAGCAGCCGGTCCAGCGCGCTGGCCAGCGCTTCGCGCGGCTGGCCCAGCAGCAGGGCGATCGCGCTCTGGCGCAGCGAACCGGTCTTGAGCTTCAGCATGCTCTCGACGCGCCGCAGCTCGTCGTCGCTCAGCCGAAGCATCCCCGCCCGCTTGAGCGCCGTCTCGCGGTTGCGGATATTTTTGTCCGCCAGCGTATCGAAGATGAACCCGCGCTGCTCCGCCGAATCCGGCCGCGTCAGGAAAAACTTCAACAAATCGTGGCGGCTGTCCGCGCTCATCGAACCGGACAGCCCGATCAGGCGTCCCACCCATTCGGGGTCCATGTCGTAGGCGGCCAGATACATCATTTTGCGCAGCACATCGGCCGGGTCGTACGTATACGACAAAAATTCGAGCGCGCCGGAAGTGCCGGTCACCGGCTTGGAAGGCCCGTCCCCGAGCAGCGACTCAAACGCTTCGAACTGCCTGCGGCGTTCTGCCTTATCGCTCAATTCCGGCGCTTCCCGCAGGTCCAGCTTGCTCGGCCCGCCTCCCAGCCACGGCATCGGCGGCTCGTCTTCGTCGGGCATCCCCCATTGTACGGCATATTCGTATGTATAATTGACGAGCATCCAGTGCAGCAGCTCCGGGTCGCGTTCGCCGCCGTGCAGCAGTTCGACCGCGGAAGCGTGCTTGAGCTCCGAGCGCTGGCTCATGGACAGGACGTATTGAGCCGCCACTTTGCGGTAATGCACACTTCCGGCCATAATCCCGCGCACCTGCTTCGGCAGCTCCGCTTCCTCGATCCACGCCTGCGCGAACAGCGAAGCGTAGACTTCCTGCGCGTTGTCCGATTCGAGCCAGCCGGCTCGCGTCTTCGGATCGGACAGCGCCGCATGGAGCCGCTCCAGCATCTTCGCGGCGACCCGCGAATCGGACGCCTCGAACGGCAGCCCGGTCCAGACGCCCGCGGCGCGGACGACGGACGCGTAACGGACGAAGCCCTGATCGAGAATCAACTTCAGCAAATAGGAAAAAGCTTCCGGCGTCCCGAAGTCCATACTCTCCACGATCGACTGCCGCAGCCCTTCCTGCAGCCTCGCCGCGACGAGCAGGTCGCCGACCAACCCGTGCATGTCCGGCCGATGGCTCATCAGCATGCCGGCCAGCATCTCGCGGCTCAGCAGAGCAGTCTGGTTCTCGCCGAGCACGATGTCGCGCAGCGCCGATTCGACGCCGGCCTCGCGTTCGTCGAGCTTCTGCGCGATCAGGTCGGGCAGCGACTGGCTAATCCGGTAAAAAGACCGCGTGCGCCCGTTCGAGCTCGAATAGTCGCGCTGCGTCAGGTGAAGATCCAGCGAAAAGTCCGACGCCTCCATCCACAGATGCCCGACGAGGTTCGTCAGGATGCGTGTCAGATGGGCCGACAGGTCCGCCGTACGAAACGGCCGCCGCATATAGCCGCTTGAATACGGATAATCGGCCGCCTGCTGCGCCATCCGCCGGACCCGCTGCGCGGCCGGTTCTCCCGCCAGCGCGGACATGACCTCTTCCAGCGGCCGCAGCAGGCTTCCCTCGTCGCCCTGCGCCCGCTCCAGAAGCAGCCGGCGCATGTTCCGCACACTCTCCTGATGTTCGCTCACGTAACCTTCTTCGACGATTTCGCACAGGCAGGCCGCGAGCTCGGCGTCCGGCCCTGCGAGCCGGCCCGCCGTTTTTTTCAACGTTTCAAAATACTGTTCTTCCTGCCGAAACTGCTCTTCTTCGTTCATGATTGGTGCCTCCTCGATCGGGTTGATGAGATCAGCGGTTCCAGAACCCGCCCGCCAGCATCGTAAAACGCATGAATATCACTTCGTCGCCGTCCGCAAGCGTCAGCGGAACGTCGAGCCCCGTCACTTCTTCCTGCCGCACGAACACCCGGTACAGCCCGTCCTCGAATCCCAGCACAGCCGCGGCCACGGCTTGTTCGGCGTCCGGCGATTTCTCTCCGTAGACGGCGCCGAAACCGACTTTGCCCCGTTGGGCGCCTTCTTCGACCTGCTGCTCCGTCAAATACGGCAGCAGATGGTCGCCGGCCAATTTCTCTTCGAACTGCGCGACCATCAGCCGCACGGTCTGGTCGATCAGTTCGCGCAGCGTGCGCGGCATGCCCGGCAGATCGAATTCGCGGCCCGCCACGCCGCGTTTGCGCCCCGCGCTTTTTACGATTGCGGTCAGCTTCATATGACTTCCTCCTCCATGGACAGACCGATCGGACGGCCCGAAAAAGCGAATGAACGTTCGCATATGTACAGATTCATTTTACCAGAATGCAAGATAGAAAAAAACCCGCCGCAGGCATGAACGGGTCTTCTTCGTTGATCGGACAGATGCCGACGCCGGCTTCGTGCGGACTTTTCCGCCGAAAAGCACGGACCGGACGCCGATCATTCTTCCAGCGCGGTACGCGCCAGCATCTGAAGCACGGCGTCTTCCATCGGCGGATTGTGCAGGCCGGCCCGCACGTCGCGGTAATACCGCTCCAGCGGCAGGCTGCGCGACAAGCTTGCGCCGCCGACGATCTTCATCGCCTTGTCGACGACCTGCGCGGCAAGATGGGTCGCATTGTACTTGACCCAGCCGAATTCCGGCCGCATGGAAGACCGCTCCTCCGGCCGGGTATCCCAGCGATCGGCAATATCGTACAGCGCCGTACGCGCCAGGCGCAGCTCGCTGTCGATCTGCCCGATCCACTGCCGGATATGAGGCAGCGTCGCGATCGGTTCCTTGAGGCTGTTCGGCGTGTAGTTTTTGGCGAAGTTCAGCGCGTAATCCCGCGCCGCGTACGCGATGCCGAGATAGCAGGCCGGAATATGCAGCATCCAGCCGTCTCCGTCGTCGATCCCGCCTTTGGCCTGCCCGGGCGCGTAGATGCCCATCACCTGTTCGTCGGGCACGAACACGCGATCCAGCACGATGTCGTGACTGCCGGTGGCGCGCATGCCGAGCGTGTCCCATGTCTCCTCCAGCGTGACACCCGCGGCTGCCCGCAGGTCGGCCGCGCGGCGCTCGGACGCTTCGGCGCGCCGCGCGATCTCGGCGAGATCGGGCAGCGCGACCCCGCCGTGAGCAAACGGCGAAGATGCCGGCGCCTGACGTTCGGGCTGAGGTTCCGGCGCAGCGGAGGCTGCGGCGTCAGAGGCTGTGGTGGTTGCGTCAGAGGCTGTGGTGGCGTCGGCGGAGGAAGAGGCGGCATTGCCGTTTTTACGGCTCGGTGCGCCGAGCCGGATAATAAAATCGCCGACTTCCGGCGAATTCTCGATCCCGGCGCTGACGATATAGTCCGTCAGCAGCGGACTGAGCGTGCTGTACGTCTTGCGTCCGGTCAGCGTCCAGCCGCCTTCGACGCGAACCGCCGTCGTCTGCGGGCGGCCTCCACGCGTCGGGCTGCCGGTCGCGCGCTCGCTCGCAAACTTGTTGATCATCGCGCCCGAAGACGCCACATCCCGGCAAAAATCCGCATAGCCCGGTTCCGGCCAAATGTCCGTCTCGCGGTAATGCAGCATCATGCCTCCGTGCCAGCCCGCGCTGAGCGCGGTCGAACCGTCCCCGCGCGCAAGACGCTCCTGCACGAGCAGCCATTCGTACAGCGACACGCCGTCGCCACCCTGCTCTTCCGACAGCGTCAGCTTGGCGTAACCGCCGGCTCTCAATTCCTCGAAGTTTTCGAACGGAAACGACCCTTCCCGATCATGCTTCGCGGCACGCTTCGCAAAACGTCCCGCCAATTCGTCCGCCCAGACCGCAAGCTTCTCTTCCCGTTCGTTTCTGACAAAGGCGTCGATCGCTTTTTTTCTCAATGCCGCTCATCCTTTCTGTCTGCCTGTTCCTGATTTCCTTCTATTATAAAGAAACCGAGAACGCGAAAGCAAAGCACCGGACTCGGAATTTCGGTAGAAGATCTGTTTGGAAGGGAGGCGCGGTGCCGGGGCTGAGGGGGATATGTGCGGGCGCGGTGCAGGATGCGGGGTACTGGGGTATACGCGGGGCCGTGCAGAGTGCGGGGTGCAGAATGCGAGGTGCTGCGGAATGTTTGGAGAGACCGGATGTGCGGTGCGTAGCGCTCGGGGATACGGGAAGCTTGACGTTCTGGATTCCTGAAGCCGCGGGATGCTTGGAGCGTCAGTGGGCTTGAAGCGGCGGGAGGATTAAAGCCGCGAGATTCCTCGAGATTCGGGATTCCGAAGAATCATTAGCCTGATATTGGCGCTTGGGCTCGTTCGCTTCTGCGCCGACCGTAACGAACCGTAGTCACGCTATTTTGGTTTTAACGCGCTTTTTTCCAAACTAACGAATCGTGATAACGCTATTGGGCCTGAATTGCTTTAAATCGGCCTTTTTCGGGCCAATAAGGATACAGCGATTCGTTAGATTTAGAAAAAGGCCGAATATCGGCAAATAGCGATAGGAGGATTCGTTACGTACCGCGTGGGGCGTGATGGGGATGCGGATTGGATGTTGGCGGCGCACGATTGGGTACAGCGGGTACGCAGGTTGAATATTGGCGGGCGTATGCTTGGACACAGTCGGTATGCAATTAGGCTGACCCGAGTACGCCGAACCCCCGGCTTCAAGTTCGGCTAACCTCCACTCCAGACTCCGGAAGCCGCTATTTCACACATCCCGAATACGCCAAAAAACCCAAGTTTCCGTAGGGAAAGTCGGGTTTTCGGACATACTGAAATTGCCTTTATAGTCTTTTGGCCATTTTGTAATCGGTCACCTCGTAGCCGGCTTTGCGGTATACGTGCAGCGCGGTGGCATTATGCCCGAATACGTGCAGCCCGATCGAGACCGCTCCGAGCGAGCGCGCCGTATCGTCGAGCGCCCGCATGGCGGCTTGGCCGTATCCTTGATTGCGGCAGGACTCGTCGATAAAAAACTCGTATACAAAAGCCTGCTTCCCTGCCGGCGCATCCGACAGGCTGATCCAGACGCAGCCGACGTCGGACGACTTGTCTTCTGCGAGAATCCGGTAGACATGCTGATTCGGAGTCGCCGCTCCTTCCGGAAAATAACCCCGGTAACTCTCCGCGGAACGCTCCAACGCTTCTTCTTCCGTCCAGGCGCCGGCCTTGACCTTGTCCTGCGCGTATTCCGCGATGGACCGTGCCAGAAACACGTCGAATTCTGCGGCGCCTATCGGCGTCAACGTCACCTGATGCATCTCTGCCAGCCTCCTTTCGCTTATCCCTTTTCGGATCGCGGCTCCGCCTCGACTACCGCTTGGCAGCTCGCCGCCTCACTCCGCCCTGCCCATCGCTCGGCAGGGCGTCCCCGCGTCCGTCCTGCGTTCCAATCCGCCGTCAAGCCCCGAATCTTTTGCGGTATCCGCACTTGCGGCACAGCTCTTCCACCGCTTCGCGGCGGGAAAAACCGTAGACGAGATCGTTGGCGCGCTTGCTCTCGACGATCTCGGAAAATTCCTGCTCCAGCACGTTGCCGAGATTGATCACGCCTTCGCCGTCCAGGCAGCAGGGCACGACGGTGCCGTCGACCAGAATGGCCGCATGGCTGCGCAGCGCGTGGCAGAAGCCTTTGCCGTCGTCTTCGGGCGCGCTCAGGCTCGGCCATTGGAACTCGTGGTCCTGGTTCAGGTAGACGTTGCCCGATACTTTGAGCCCTTTGCCGCGCTCGAACCGTTCCTCGATCCGGTAATCCAATGCGTATTCGCGCTCAATCAGTTCCAGTGTCTCGCGATTGCGGCTGCGCGCGGCGTTGGTCATATTGTCTTCGGTCAGGTTCCACAGGCGGAACGAGAAGATCAGCTTGCCGGACACTTCATGCTGCGAAGCGTCGCGCACGAACGACAGGATATCGGCCAGGTAACCGTTGCGGTCGGTCGAACCGGCATGGCCGTCGAAGCTGTGCAGCGAAAAGTTCATCTGGCGCAGCGCCGGCTTGCCCAGCAGCTTGTCGCGGTTTTTGGCGATCAGCGTGCCGTTCGTCGTGATGTTGACGTTGAAGCCGCGCTCGTGCGCCAAATCGAGCAGGACGTCGATTTTGGGATGCAGCAGCGGTTCGCCTTTGACATGCAGGTAGATGTGGTTCGTATGCGGATCGATTTTGTCCAAAATCTGCGCGAACGTCTCCGGCTTGATAAACTTCGCCTGACGCGCCGTCGGTGGACAGAAGTGGCAGGACAGATTGCAGACGCTCGTAATTTCGATATATACTTTTTTGAATGTTTTCAAAAGTTGACGCTCCATTTCCGGTGTAGGTTCTGTGTCTATTATGTGTTCCGGGGAGCAAAAGCTCAACCCCCGAAACGAACCATTCTCCCGAATCCGGCAGCAAAAGCCCGCCCCGCACGGGCAGGCGGTCAAATGAGCGCTTTGCGCATCCGCTGCAGCGACAGGCCGGGCAGCTCGTCCGTTACCCGGTAGCCGAGTCGCTCGTACAGCCGCCGGGCATCCGGGTTGCCGAGGCTGACCGTCAGCGAGCAGGCGGTGAAGCGCTGGCGCAGCGCCTCTTCTTCGGCAAAAGCGATCAACTTCGAGCCGATTCCCAGACCGCGTCCGTGCGGCAGGGTCGCCAGCGCCGCGATATGGAATTCGTCGCCGAGTCCTTCCTTCAGGCCGGTCAGCGCAAGCAGTTGGCGCGGATGAAGCAGATGGTACGCAATCAGCGGAAGCTTGCGGTAAGCCAGCAGCCGGGTGAACGTCGGCCAGGCCAACTGCTCCAACCGGGAAGCGGGGCAGCAGGTAACGACGCCCATCGTCTCGTCTCCGTGCTTGGCTTCGTACGCGTATTCGTGGCTGAAGCGGTTGCGATCCGCGCGCCACAGCTTGCGCATGACGCGTTCCACCGTCCGGACGTCGCGGCTGCCGATCAGCGCATGAGCCGTTTGACCCATGGCCATCATGAGCAGCTTGGCGCCGACCGTCGAACGGGGATCGGCTTTTACGATGTTCGGCATGTATCTACACTCTCCTTATGTCTGTCTAAAAAAGATCAAATTCCCGGCCGCATATCCAGATGTCCTTCGCCGCGGTCGATCCGCCGTCCGATCAGATTCTCGACGACGATCGTCACCGTGCCGACCGCAAGTCCGGTCAGCGTCTCGATGCCCGTGCCGACATTGTGCTTGAGCTGCCGGCACACTTCGGGAATGCGCGCACCGAAGCGCACGTCGATCCGAAGCTCGACGTCGAGGAAGCGGTCGCGAAGATGCAGCGCGATACGGCCGCTTTTGGCGGCTGCGCGCAGCCGGTCCGAAGAGGCGGTTGAACCGTCTTCCTTCGGACTCTTTTTTTCAAGCGCGATCCCTTCGATCACGATCCCTTCCGTCTGCGCCAGCGCGCCGGCCACGATCTTGCGCAGCGCTTTCTCCGCCACTCGAATATGCCCGTAACCCGTCTCGATCTTCATGCTTCGTCCTCCTTGAGGGCCGCAGGCCCGAATAGGTTATCGACGTCCATCGGGCCCGAGTCCCCTGCACAGCGTATCCGCCACGAGGCTGACCGCCGCGCGGGGCGCGAGCACACCCGCCCGGATCTGTTCCCACGCCAGAAACAGCAGCGAATACGCCGTGCCCCACATCCATTCCGGCTGCAGTTCCGCCCGGAAGACGCCCCGCTCGCGCAGCCGCTCGAACGCTTCCATGACCGGCTGCCGCAGCTTCTCGTACGCTTGCTCGATCTCCGGATTTTCGTTGACCGAAGCGTCGTGCACGAGAAAATGTACTTTGTCGCCAAGCGGCACGAGCGCTTCGATCAAGTCGGTCACGTAACGTTCCGCCTGCTCCTCGTCGAACGCCACGCCCGCGATCGCGGTCCGAACGACTTCGATCGCCCGGAAGCCCAGCCGGACCATCAGCTGCTCTCGGCTCTCCACGTAACGGTGCAGCGTCGCGATGCCGATACCGGCCTGCTGCGCGATCTCGTTCAGCGAAGCGTTCGGCTTCTCGATCAGCAGTCCGGTCGCCGTGTCCAGAATATGATTCATGCGGATCTGATTCGGTTGAGCCGGCCGGGCCGGCACCGATGTTTTTCTCATGACGCCTCCTCCTTCTCGCATTCCACCGGGAGATACGACAAGCTATCTTTTGATAGTATAAACTATCACCTCTTCCCTCATTTTAACCGCTCCGTTCACCGAAATCAACTTCGCGTACGAGTCCTGTACCCTTAATGGTAGGCGCAAAAAAGCGGGCACTCTGCTGGAGAGTACCCGCTTCGAATGAAGAACAAGCCGAGGCTGCGCATAGCGCTTTGCCTTATGGAATCAGTGCGACGCGGCCGGTCGGCCCGGAGCGCCTGCCTGCCCGGCAGCGGCCGGTGCCGGATTGTCCGGCTGCAGCCGGACGCGCAGCAGCGTAATCGCCCAGGTGACGAGCGCGATCAGCAGCAGATGCAGCATGAATGTGCCGGCTCCGTCCCCGTTGTAGATCAGGCGCATAAAGCCCTGAATACCGTTCGGCGCCGGCAGGAAGCTGCCCAGATGACGATAGAACGGCGCCAGCATATCGGCCGGGATGATATTGCCCGCCGTCATAAGCTGGATCGGCACGAGCGCGACATTGAACAGCGGAGCCGCGTTGCCCAGCAGCGCAAAGCTCATCTGCGTCAGGCAGGCGCTCGCCAGGAAGACGAGGCTCAGCAGCAGCCACAGGCTCCACAGCGAAGAGGCCGGTTCGGCGAACAGCCGCGACACAAGCACGATCACGAGCGGAGCGGCGACGCAGATCAGCAGAAGCAGCAGCTGGCGGCTCCAGAAAATCGCCCATTTGCCGGTGCGGTGCTTCATGATCTGCGCGGTGATGTTGAACTGGATATTCATCGTCATCATCGCGATGTACGGAATGAAGCCGAGGATCATCGGCAGCATCGTGACGGCAAAGTTGCTCTGTTCGTGCGTTTTGACGATTTCGGCCCGAATTGGCGCAGCGGCCACTCCGCCCGATACCGCCGCGTTCATGCCGTCGGTGATCTTCGTCGCGGCGCCTTCCATCATCGCGGCCGCCACCTGGGACGTGCCCTGATTGATGTAGTAGGTCAATTCGGCGGAACCGCCGCGCAGGGCCGATTCAAAATCCGCCGGGATGCGAATGACCATCGCGTAATCTCCGGCGTCCATCGCCGAATTGGCCTGGTCCAGATTCGCGACGGCGGTCGTGCCGAACGGAGCGGAATCGGCGAGGTTCTGCGAGATCTTCTCGCCGGCTGCGCCCGCTTCGTTGACGACGGCAGCCTGCAGACGGTCGATCCGCTGCGTCGCGCCGTCGTAGCCGGTCATCCACAGCAGGACGAACAGCAGCGGTACGAACAGCGCGAAGACGATCCCGACCCGGGTCGTCGTAATGCTCATCATGGTCTTGAAAGCTTGTTTCATGAAAAAAATTCTCTCCTCTTGTAAGTCGTTCCTGCTTCGATTCATGCTTCACAGTGACTCAAATTTAAATGGTTGAATGTGCATCTATTTGGACAAAAAAAGTCATCCGGATACATTCCCGAAAATTCGGTTCAGTACCCGAATGAACAAATTCAACTCTTCTTCCGTCAATCCTTCGATCGCTTCCGCGTTGCTCGCTTCCATCAGCGGGGTCAGCATCCGTTCGACATCCCGACCTTTGTCCGTCAAATGCACGAGCACGCTGCGCCGGTCGGTCGGATTGCCGCGCCGCACGATCATCTCTTTGTGTTCGAGCTTGTCCAGCACTTTGCTGATCGACGTCTGATCCCGCGAGTGGATCGCGGCCAGCTTTTTCTGCGAAATGCCGTCGGCCAGCGTCAGCCTGTGCAGCACGCCGTACTGTTCGGGCGTCATGTCTGCCCCGGCCGTGATCTTGCCGGCCGCTTTGGCATAGGCCAGATAAGTTCGCGACAGCAGGAAGCCAAGCGTATCGGCTTGATGGTCCATGCGCATTCTCCTCAGGCGTTCGAACGTTTCCGTCGTGCGATTCGCCGATATAGTTGCATGTGCATTTATTGCACACGCTATTATATCGGGCAAATCGCCGGAAAGTCAACTTAAATTTCGTCCGGCCGGCGCAGCACGAGTCCGATCAGCTCCGTGCGGAGCGTCTGCATGGCGTCGCTCCGCTCCATCTGCATGCCCCGGCTCAGCTCCGCAATATCCGGTTCGAGCAGCTCGACCACCCGCATCAGCGCGCCGCGGTCTCCCGCTCTCGATCGCTTCAGCAGGTTCAGGAATTCAACGTCCGGCGCAGATGCTCCAGCGATTTGCGTTTCCATTTGCTCACCCCCTGCTGGCTGATCCGAAGGCTCTGCGCCGTCTCGGCTTCCGTTCTTCCTTCCAGAAACAGCGCTCGGATGACGTGCCGGCCTTTGTCAAAAGGAATCAGTCCGACGTATTCGCGCGCCGAGCGTTCCGCTTCGAGGACACACGGTTCCGCCGCCCGGTTCCGTTCGTCCTCTTCGAGCCCGGATCTTTCGTTTCGTCCGCGAATCCTCTGCTTGTAGCGGAAGCGCCAAGCGGCGCGCCGCAGTTCCATCCGGTAATGCTCGATCGTGTCTTCGGTCAAGGCAATCCCTCCTGTTGCTTCAAATCGGAACAAACGTTCGCTCTTATCATAATATAAACTTTGCCATTTGGATAGAATCATTTTCCAAAAAGGCACAACGTTTGATCGGAAAAGACGTACATACCGATAGAGGGGTTTTTTTCGAGCCAAAAAAAATTTTCGCAGCCGGTTGTAAAAAGCGCCGAATTTCCTCCTTTCTTTGTGAAGGCGGAATTTTCCGTCGCACGGCGCAGAAGCCGAATCGAACCTAAAAGGAGATTTTACGATGAAAAAAGTAGTGTACGTACCGCTGGACGACCGTCCGGCCAATCTCGACGACGTTATTTTGCAGGGCAAAGCGGCCGGTCTCGAAGTGCTGACGCCGGAAGCGTCGGTCATCCGCAACCGGATGGACGACACGGGACAGATCGAAGGCACCGAAGTCGTCGGCACGAGCGGCGCGTCTTACGGCGATCCCGCCGGCGTGCAGCAGTTTCTGCGGCAGCATGCGGCGGCGGCCGACGGCTTCATCATCTCGACCGACATGCTCGTGTACGGCGGACTGATCGGCAGCCGGCGGCTGCGAGACGATGCCGGGGGCGAGTACCCGAATTACGATCCGGCCGTCGACTCGCTGCTGGACACGGTCGCCGGGCTGAAGCGCGATTACCCGAACAAGCCGGTCTTCCTGCTCGATACCGTCATGCGCCTCGCCACGACGACGATGGCGGAAGGGCTCAGCATCGAAGTGTATAACGAATCGCGGGCGCTGACGATGAAGCCGCGGCTTGCGCAGACCGACTTCGACGCCATTCTGGCCGGGTACGACCTGAAGCCGGACGGTACGCCGTACGAAGACACGATCTACCTGAACAAAGAGCGGTATTACAACGCGCGCCGCCACAAGTTCAAAACGAACCGCCGCGTGCTGGAGACGCTCGTACGCGACGCGGGTATCGACTTCGCCGCAATCGGCGTGGACGACGCTTCCACGCAGGGCGTGCAGGCGAACGAGATCGACTGGATCGAAGCGCGTATCGACGAATGGCTCGGCGGCAGCGAAGGCCAGAACCCGGATCGCGCCGTGATTCTGCCGGACGCCGACGGACTCGGCCACGTGCTCATGGCACGAATGGCCGCCCGCCTGCATGCGGCACCCGCGAAGCCGGTCGTCGCCGTGCGTTACTTCGGCCGGGACGGAGCCGAGATCGTCAATCCGTACGAATATATGGACGTGCACCGCAATATTCTGCGGCATATCGATATCGCGGGCGGCACGTACGTCAGTGACGGACGTTCGCCGATCGCGCCGCCGGCCGGAGCGGCGGATACGCCGTTCGAGCTGGAACTCGTCGCGCTGACAGGCGAAGACGTGATCGGCGAAGCGGTCGCGCATCTCGAAGCGAACCGCGCGGCGCAGATTCCGACGCTTGTCGTCGACTTCACGCGCGGCGGCTCGGCCGGCCTCGTCGTGACGCCGGTGCTGCTGAATTCGCCGGCGACCGGCAGCCTGCTCGGCTACAGCGCGTGGAACACGGCCGGCAACAAGATCGGCATGTCGCTCGGCATGGCGCTGTCCCGTTTCTTTTTCCTCAAAAAAGAAACCCAGGAACGCCCGCTCGGCCTCGCGCTCGACGCGCACGGCTCGCTGCTGTTCAAGCGTTTCCTCAAAGACTATTCGTACAAGTCGCTTGAGATCGGCGTGATCCGCACCGAATCGCGCGCCCGCACGCCGTACACGAACGTGACGGCCGACCAGAACATGCGCATCTTCAACACGCCGGAAGATTACGACTTCCTGACGCAGCTGCTGCGCACCGACATGCAGACGCGTACGAACGAACTGGCCGCCATGCCGGCTTTTGGCATCGGCACGAGCGCTCCCGCCTGCGCCATTCGCCGCTTCGGCGTTCCCGAAGGCGAAGCGGGCCCGAACTCCCGCGACTGGCGCTACGCGCAGTACGCCGCCGCGCTGCTGCCGGAGAACAACCCGAACTTCATCTGGTGGCGCGCGTTCGAGATCACGCTCGCCCCGGAGATCGACCTAGAGCGCACTTCGCAGGGCGCCTGCCAGTAAAGGCTGTGCGCGGAAGCGGAGGCGGAAGCGGACGGGAATCGCTATAAGGCGGGTTGGGCGATAAGGCCGGGAGCGAGCTTCGCGATCAGGCGGGCTGGACGATAGAGCTAGGCCCGATAAGGCGGGCTGGGCGATCAGGCAAACTTCTCGCCCGGAAGCAGGCTGCGACAACCCGCACGCCTCGCAGCGCAACAAGCTTCGCAGCCGGACAAATCAAAACCTCGAATCCCGCCAGGGGATTCGAGGTTTTTTTGTTTCGGCTTTTTTTGCTGGAAAAGAGGATAGAGAATGAACGACGGAGGACGCAGATAGGCGGACGGACTGGCATGAGAGCGGAAAAAGGAGCGGCGCGAGAACGGTCTTTTTGTTCGACATGTCTGCATCGGACCAGGGCGAAATAACGGCGTAAAGAACATTATTGCCTTCTACCTGTCCTCTCTATGCGAAATAATTGCGAGAGAACAGTTATTTCCCTCCATCTGTCCTCTCCGCGCGAAATAATTGCGAGAGGACAGCTATTTCCGCATCCAGCCGTCAAAAACGCCCGTTTTCCGCAAAATAAGTGTATTTTCGCAATTAATGCTCTTCCCATCGACTCTTCATGCAAAATAAGTGTATTCTCGCAACTAAAGGTCAGCCCGGCGTCTTTTCATGCAAAATAAATGTCCGCCTGCCGTTGATTCGCCTAACGTTAATCCGGATTCTACAGCTCTACAGTCCTAAATCGCTACAACCGCGGATCGATCTCTTTCTCCCCCGCCACTTCGAACAGCAGGTCCGAAGCGGCTTCGCGGTATTCCGCGTGCTCGGGCGAGATGTCGTCGATCGGGACGGACAGCATGCGCAGGCCGAGGCGGTGCTCCTCGATCGAGGTGCGCAGCTTGCGCTGGATACTTTTCTGCTTGATCAGCTTGGCGTATTTGTGCGGGAAGCGGTAATCGTAGCCGTACACGATGCTCAGGTAATCGGCGTTGCGCACTTTCATGTTCGGCGCGACGCCGCCTTGCGGAAGCTCCGGCTTGATGACGACGCCTTCCATGCCGCGCTCGGACGTCAGCTCGCCGAAGAACGACGCGGCCCGTTCGTAAGCGTCGTCCGCCGCCAGATCGAGCGTCAGCAGGCTGTCGCCGGACAGGAACGCGTACAGGTCGGACTGCTTGCGCGTCAAGCCCGGCAGTTCTTCGCGGCCGTCGGCGTACACGATCTTGAGCAGGCCGAACGGCTTGTAAGCCGCTTCGCCCGCCTGCGCGTACAGCCCGAGCTGGCGCTCGTAGACGGCGCGCGCTTCTTCATGGACGTCCAGCGGCATGCGCGCCTGGAGGATGTCATGCACGTATTTGTACGTCTGGTACGTACCGCTGCCGTATTTCTCGCTTAGCTTCGCTTTGGACGAATGGATACGGTCGACGCCGAATCCGCTCTCTTCATAGTCCGAAGTCAGGCGGTCCAGCGCCTGCTCGAAGCCCTGCTCGCGCAGGAAAGACAGTTCGCTCTTGAGCGCTTCGCCGATCGGGCGGAACTGCCGCTCGATCAGCCCTTCGCCGAGCGCGTGCCACGGCATCAATTCGCCGTCGAGGATCAGCAGCCTGATCCCCTGCTCCTCCATATAGGAGCCGAAGCGTTCGATCAGCGCCGCGTGGATCTGCGTCAGATCCACGCTCTTGATCTTGTAGCCGTTGCGGCTGACGGCGAAGCTCTCTTCCGGCGAGCGATGCAGATACAGATTGCAGCGCGAGCCCATGTATTTGGGCTGGAGCACCACTTCGCGGACGCCGTGGCCGCGGAAATAATCCAGCCCGCGCCGCAGCGATTCCAGTTCGCCGGCGCCCAGGTCTTTGTCGGACGGCGACATCGTGCCGGAGACGAAGTTGATCTTGTGGCGCGAGATATAGCGCAGGCGGCGCAGGTCTTCATCGCTCAGCTCGCGAGGCTGAATGCGGCGTTGATACGCGAACAGCATGTGCAGTTCTTCGGAAATCGCGGCGTTCGCGGATTTGTGCGATTTGAAGAACGGCTTGTAGCCCATGCTGACCGAAGTCAGCAGATTGCCGTGCACCGCGCCGGTATCGAGGTGCAGCTTGTTCTTGAGCCGGAACGCCTGCTTCGCGGCGACGTGGCCGAACAGGTGATACGGGTAATTGCCGACGGCGTCCCGCTGGAGAAAGGCCAGCTGTTCTTCCTTCGGCAGGTCGGGGCGCAGCCGGAACGTGCGTTGATGGCGCTGCGCATAGGCGTCGAGCTTGCCGATATATTTGTTCTCGCACGGCGCGTGCGTGACGTAGAAGGATGGCTGCCCTTCGCCGACGCCGATCCGGCGATAGAACGGCCGCGAAGCTTCGACCAGCTCGTCGAACTTGGCGCGCAGCGCTTCGTCTTCTTGCAGAACCGGGATCGAATCGAAGTAGCTGTCGAGCAGTTCGCCGTCCACGCCGGAAATTTCGCCGCGCAGATATTTGTACACGAAGTTCTCGTGGTTGCCTTTGACCAGCAGAAAATGCTTGCGGTTCGCATGCAGGAACTCGATCGTCTCGCGTGTCCGTTTGCCTTTGTCGATCCAGTCGCCGGCCAGAATAAAGTCCGTATCCGCCAGCTTCTCCGGCAGGATCAGCTGTCCGTCTTCGAACGTGCAGCCGTAATCGAGCAGCAGTCCCCGAAGCGCGTCCACGCTCTCGTGCACGTCGCCGATTACGATGGAACCGCGGCCCTGCGGCAGGATGCAGTCGACGTAGGACTCCTCATTCTCGACGACGACGGTATACCCGGTCGACTCTTCCGAAGAAGCGGATACTCCCGAAGAAGCCGAACCGGCTTCTTCTCCTGCGCTCCCCGAAATTTTCGCAGCCCCTGTCGCCTCTGCCGCCGCTGCCGCTATCGGATCTGCTGGATCTGCCGGACCTGCCGTCTCCACCGTCCCTGTCCCTGCCGGTTCGGCAGCGCCGAAGTCTTTCGCTTTGACCCGATGCACCGCGTCGTAGCCTTCTCTCGCCAGCGCCGGCAGTACGTCTTTTTTGAGCCGGTTGATATGGGTCGAGATCAGCCGCTTCGAGCGCTCCGACGCGTAATAATCGCTGCGTTTGCGGTAATCGAACACGATCGCTTCGACGTTGTAATGGTTCTCCTGCGCGATTGCCCGCACCTGCTGCCGAAAATCTTCGGACAGGCCGGTCGTATCGACGATCACGAATTCCGCGTTGATCGGAAACGTCGTCGCAAGTTTCAGCCGCTCGAACAGCAGCGCAAACGTCTGCTCGCTCGCTTCCAGCATGACCGAGTCGTATTTGTCGTACTCATAGCCGAGCATCTCCTGCCGAATCCGGTCGGACGACAGCAGCTGTACGTTGCCGCGGAGGCCCCGTTCTTCATTTTCCAGCTTCAGCTTCGGCAGCAGCACGCGTTCGGCGAACGTCGTCTTGCCGCATTCGGTCGGTCCGATCAGCATGAGGATGGTATGCACTTTCGTGCGGATTTCCAGCGTTTTAGGCATGGATTCGTTCATCTGCCGTCCCTCCTTTTCCCGTCGCTTTTTCCACTGATTTTCCCGTTAATATATCGATCTCGGACTGCCGCGTGAACAGCACGCCCTGCGTCGTCGCGATTCCGTTGACCCGGTCGCCGATCTCCAGCCATTCCGCGTGCACCGCGTGCTTGGCCGCAAGTTCGCCGATCCAGGCCCGGAACTCCGTCTGCGGCATTTCCCAATCGTGGTCGTCGTGCCGCATGCCTTCAAGTTCGTAGAAGACGTTAAAGTCGGCGTTCGGCGTCGTGATCACGAAACGGTCGAAATTCACTTTTTTCAAAATAAGACGTACGAGCGCCGCCGCTTCCTCCGTGCCCATATGCTCGACCACTTCCGTGAGGATCACGTCGACCTGCTCGCCGTTGTACGAGTCCAGAAACTGCGCGAGCGAAGCGAACGGGATCAGGTTATCCAGCTCTTTTTTCTCCGCTTTGCGCACCGTTTCTTCCAATACTTCGTCGTTCACGTCGATCGCGTAGTAACTGTAGTCGTCCTTGATCCGCGCGGCATAAGGAATCGCATAGAAGCCTTCGCCGCAGCCGATATCCAGAATCGATTTGTCGAACGCCAGCCGCTGCGTGATCGCGCTGCGCCGCTGGAATGCCGTGCCGCCGAAGTCGAACCGAATATCATAGCGATCGGTGCGCTCCAGCTCGGCGGCGTATTTGCGGAACATCGCGCGCGAGCCGAGGAAATTGCGCACGAACAGACTGCGGATATAGAACGGCGCGTCGATGATGTTCAGGCTGCGGATGTATTTTTCCACCACCGATTCGTTCAGATCGATAAACTCTTTGCCGAACATCGACAAGAACAGGAACAGGACGCTCGCGGCGTGCAGCAGGACGTAGAGATTGCGGTTGGTCGTCATTTTGAGGCTGTAGCTTTTGTGGGCCAGAAGCGTCGCTTCGAACGTGATGTCCGGAAAATGCTTGGCAAAAAAGTCCAGGTACCGGTCGCGCTCGATATGCACCATATTGACGAACAACGCATGCGTATGTCCTTCCGTGTCGCGATCGTCGGGCTTGAGCGGATGCGAGAAAAACTCGTTGATCGCGTTCAGCGGAAACAGCGGCGTGTTGTAGCGTGATACGTTGAGGTATTCGAATTCTTCGTGCTCGCTGCGTTTGTACGAAACTTCGTTGTCCGCGTCTTTGAAATACACGTTGAACGTCTGCGGATCGCCGTACCAGCCGTAGGCCAGCCCTTTGCGAATCGGACGGATCAGCATGCCGGTAGACGGATTTTTGCGAATGAGAAAAGAGAAATCGGGGTGCGTCGAGCTCAGTTGGACGATGGCCATGGGTGCTGCTCCTTCCAGGCGCCGCGCAGCACGGACACAAACAGCGGATCGAGCCGGTCGTCGACCGATTCGCCGGAGTCCGGCAGGTGCGGGGCTTGCTGCTCATAGTAGTGGATCTGTGTTTCCAGATATTGATTAATAACCTCAATCCGGGGTTCTTCCTTCAGTTCGATACCGGATTTTTTGCGTTCCAGCAGCTGCTCGACCGCCGTCTTCAGTTCGCCGGTAGCAAGCAGCGTACCCTTGAGGGTGTCGAACGTCATTGGAGGCAGCTCGTTGTACCGTTCGATCCAGGCGCAGGCGAGGAGCGGACGCAGCACGTAGAAATATTTTTTGCTGCGGACGGTCTCGCCCTGCAGGTAATCCCGGTAATTGCCGCGGGCCATATGCAGGTAGTGGAACATGCAGGCTTTGGGCGAAAAAGACGGCCCGGCCAAGTCGCGAATCTGCGCCGCTGCTTCCGGCAGCTCGCGGTACACGATCGGCGATTGCAGCCATTCCAGCAGCGGCGGATTGCTTTTACGGAACAGCCGCAGCGCTTTGCGCAGATCCCAACCGTTCACGTCAAGCAGGTCGCTAATCGGACGCTCGATCACGTCACGGCGCTCGAAAATCGACAAATACCAGTCCGGCTCGCGCACGTACAGAAAGCGCACGTCGTAATCGCTATCCTGCGAAGGGAACCCCCATGCACGGCTGCCCGACTCGCAGGCGTACAGGATGCGGACCTTCTCTTCCCGTTCGATACGGGAGAGTTCGGCTTGGATTTCGGTGCGGATGTCGGGATGGATGTCGGGATGGGCATCAGAGCGGGTGTAGGGATGGGCATTGGCGCGGGCGTCGGGGGCCTCATCGGGACGGATGTCGGGATGGATGTCGCGGGCGGCATCGGAGCGGGTATCGGCTTGGTCCCGGGCCGGGCCGGAGCGCTCGGCAAAAGGGCGTCGTGTCATAGTCTTCTCCTCCTTCGGATTCGGCGGCTTCCGCAGCGGCGAATTCGCTCGCGCGGCGGAACGGACGGCGCCGGACTGTTCGTTTCGTTAAGGCTTATTGTCCCGGAAAAGGGGACCGGTAGGAAGGGCGTAAGTATGGCGATCAGAGAATCGCCTGGATACTTTGCGCCTTGGCGTAAGTATGGCTCGCGGTAGGAGCGCGATTAGAGAATCGCCTGTATACTTCGCGCCTTGGCGGAAGCATGGCTCGCGAGAGGGCGGCGTCGGAGAGTCGCCCGGATACTTCGCGCTTTGGCGGAAGTATGGCTCGCTGGAGGACCGCGATCAAGGCGAGCGCATCGGCGGCAGCAAAAAGTCCCGAACCGTTAACGGTTCGGGACTTCAAGTGTCGAAAGCCTTTTATACCGGCCGAGTCGCATGACTCTGACCACCATACGCAGTCCTCAATCCTCAATCCTCAATCCTCAATCCTCAATCCTCAATCCTCATCGTCCCAAGCGTCGCCCCAGCCGTCCAACGAATCGTCATATCGCTATTTGCTCTAAATTCCGCCTTTTTAATTATTTAACGAATCGTCATATCCTTATTTGGCGTTATGAAGTCGATTTTAGTAAACTTCGGTCAAATAGCGTTATAGGGATTCGTTAAAATCGATAAAAGGGCTTTAGAAGGCAAATAGCGTGATAAGGATTCGTTAGCAGGTTGCAGCGGGAAGGATTCGCCAACAGGACCCCGTGGAAGGGTTCGTTAGCACGCCCGGAAGAAGCAATAGCGGCTTCCAGGATACGAATTCGTTATTCCTTAGGAAATCGACTAGTACGGATTGGTTATTTGTTGGCGGCTCCGCAAAACATAAAGATGCCGGAACGCTAAAATCCCGAACCATAAACGGTTCGGGACCCCGAGCGCCGGGTAGTTCCGGCTGCGTTTTGCAAAGATTACTCGGCTTTGACGGCCGTTTCGCCGGTGACTTTCGCGCCGTCTTCCATTTTGAAAGCGTCGAGTTGGGCCTGCGTGGAGAAGTACAGGTTGCCGTCCACGGTCGCGTCCACGACTTGGAAGCCGTCGGCGGTCACGTAGACGTCGCCTTTGAACGTGCCGCCTTGGATGCGCGCGTTTTCGCTGTTTACGGTCATCTTCGGAGCGGTCAGCGTGTAACGGGCCGTGACGTTGCGATCGGCATCCTGCGCGTACAGGGCGATTTTGCGGGCCGGTTCGCCTTTATTTTCGAATTGTCCGTCCAGAACGAGATCCTGATCGATGTTCAGGTCGTTCAGCGCGGCGATGATCCAGGTGCCTTTGGCGCTGATCGCGTTCAGGAATCCGTCATTGTCGTTTACGATCGAAGCGGTCGTCTGCGCATCGGTAGCCTCAGGTGTTTCCGTAGCGGCCGGCGTCTCCGTTGCAGCCGGTGTTTCGGTCTTGGCTGGTGTCTCGGTCGCCGTGGCCGGATTCTGCGTGCCTTCCGTCGTGGCCGTCGTCGCTTCGTTGTTGCCGCAGCCTGCCAGCAGCGCGATTCCCAGTACCAGACCCAAGCTTACTACTTTTCTCATGTTAAATTCTCCCCTTGTGAATGATTTCTCTTTACTTTGTTCAATATATCACAAGGCTATCCAAGATAAAGTAACATTTTTCACAAAGTTTTATCTATTTTTTAAACAACCTAAATTCACCAAATCAAGGCGATTATCCGGCACGAATATCGGTACGTCGGGTGCTCGCACGGGAACACCCACTCGAAGACAAAGTGCAGTATAAAGACAAAAAATAATCGGTACGTCGGGTGCTCGCGTAAGGACATCCGGCGTTGGCATCTTTGCCTTCGTCAGCGTAGGGGATGCAGCGAATACAATTATAATACTTCGAGCCCACATGCGAAAAAAAATCTGCCGGCACCCGCGTGTCGTCGTGTTTCGGCGGGAAGCCGTTCCCTTACTGCGCCAAGCGGAAAGAAACGCTCAACCCCCGCGCCTCCTATTCCCATGCCAACCTCCCCGCTCCCTACGCCAAGCCGTTCTCTTCCCCGCCACGCGCCGCCACGCACAAAACCCAAAAAGCGTATAAACGCCGGACACCGGCGTCTATACGCTCCCTTCTTCTCGTTCGCCGCACGAACGTGGCGGCAAGTCCCGCTCCGCCGCCGTCAGCCAGCCGCACCGGCCGGCCCCGCTACTCCCCGTGCAGCGCGCCGAGCAGGCCGCGCAGGTCCGCTGCGGCGAGCTGCCCCGGGGCGGACGCGTTTTTCGCCGCGCCGAACGTCAGCGCGGAACCGAAGGTGCCGCCGGCGACGCGGCTGACCGCTCCGAGGCGGCCCATCGACATGGTGATGATCGGGCCCTCATTGTCGGAGCTGACGGCGTACGTCGCTTGGAGCAGCGCCAGCACGTCGCCGGGATCGCGCGGCATGACCGCGATCTTGGGCACATCGCCGCCCAGCTTCCGCATGCGGCGCAGCCGGGCCGCGAGTTCCTCAGCGGGGGGCGTCTTGTCGAAATCGTGATTCGACACGATCGAGACGGCGCCGAAGCGGCGCGCTTCGGCGGTGAGGCGGCGCACCGCTTCGTCTCCCGCGAACAGCTCGACGTCGATCGCGTCGGCGTGGCCCGAAGCGGCGGCCGCCGCATTCAGGCCGATATAGTCGTCGGCCGCAAGTTCGCGCTGTCCGCCTTCGCGCGCGCTGCGGAACGTGAAGATCAGCGGGACGGGACCCAGCAGCAGGCGCAGCTCGGCCAGCATCTCCAGCACCTTTTCGGGCGAGTCGACGCCTTCGAAAAAGTCGACCCGCCATTCCGCGAGATCCAGATCGATCGTGCGCAGCAGCGCCGCTTCCTCGCGCAGTGCTTCGCGCGTGCGGCCGGTCATCGACACGCAAATTTTCGGAGCGCCTTCGCCCAGGCGCACCTTCCTGATTTCCACTATCGCCTTCATTGCGCTTCGGCTCCCTTCGTTCGGTCTTTCCTTCTGCGATGACGCAGGCTTTCTTTTACGGTAACGCATATCCGCGTTAATTACCAGCGGGAGTTGCGACGCCCCGCCTCCCTTTCCGGCAGCACACAAAAAAAGCCGCCCGTTCCCCGAAGGAACAGGCGGCGGCTTCGCAGTCCGGCCATCGGCCGAACCAACGAACGCTTGAAGCGGATCGTAACGTCCCGCTTACTTGGGCGCGATCAACGATACGACGTTTTCGGTGCCGTACCATTTGACCGTGTAGCCCGACAGTTTGGAGACGTCGCGCAGCGGGATGTACAGTTTGTTGCCGACGAAGCGGGAAGCCGTCATGTTGACCGCTTTGCCGTTCACTTTCGCCGTTTTAGCTTTGGCTTTGTGGACGATCGACTTGCCGCCGACTTTGGCCGTAACGGTCATCGTCTTGGCGTTCCAGTTAACCGTGCCGCCCAGCATCTCGAAGCCTTCGCGCAGCGGCATGTACAGACGGGAATCGATCGTCATGATATCGTCGTCCATCGTGTTGAGCTTGCCGTTGACGAATACGCTGCCGGTGAACGCTCCGTTGCCGTTCAGCGAGTAGCCGTTGTTGGCGGCGATCTGCTCAAAGCTCAGGCTCGACGAAGTGATGACCGCGTACGTGCCTTTGTTAACCTGATCGAACAACCAGTGAATGTCGTCGGTGTGCATGCGAATGCAGCCGGCGCTCACGTATTTGCCGATCGAGTTCTCGTTGTTGTTGCCGTGGATCGCGTAAGTCGTGCCGTATGTGCTGCCGACTTCAAGCCCGATCCAGCGGTCGCCCAGCGGGTTCTTCGGATCGCCGCCCGGGATATTGTCTTTGTAGTACGGACGGTTCTTGATCTTGTTGACGATCTTGAATTTGCCTTCCGGCGTCAGGTCCTGCGTTTTGCCGGTCGCGACCGGGAACGTGGAATTCAGCTTGCCATTATCGAAAAAGGCCAATTGGTTCGTCTTTTTGTTGATGATGATCAGCTGTTCTCCGCTTCCTGCCGCCTGCGCGGACCCCGCAAAGGAAAAGCTTCCGATGAACAAAGCCACGAGCATGAGCGCGGCCGTCCATTTTTTCAAATTTTTCATGTTGGTTCCCCCTTCTTGATGCATCGTGCTTCTCGGCACTCTGTAGATGCTTCTTTTCATTAGACGTCAGCTATGCGGCATAAGTTGCACTTTTGGCCTCTTTTTGCTCCCAACGCCTGTCCGCCGAAAAGCGCTGCTGCTCTATTTTACCCTAAACCAAGCCGCCTGCTATCGCTTTGCACAAAAGCGTCAAAACTGTATCTTTTTATACGTTTTTTTCATCGAAACCAACTCCTGAACCAGACTCCGAGCGGCTTCAGCACTTCGCGTCGCAGCCAGTCCAGCGGAGGATGCAGCAGCGTGCGCCACAGCCAACGCAGCGGGCGAACGACGAGCGTCTGCCAGACGGCGGAGAGGACGGTCCCGATCCACAGCGCCGCGATACGGCAGGCGTTCAGCACGGGCCGCAAAATATGGACGTAGAACCCCCGCAGCCCGTAGATCCACAGGAAGCGCAGCGGCATATACACGACGTAATGCAGCAGCGGATAGAGCACGTACAACCATATGAAGCGAAAAAGCGGGCGCAGCAGTGTCTTCCACAGCCAGCGGGCGGGAAGCTCGAACACGTGACGCCACAGCGGTTCCAGCAGCGTGCGCCACACCCATGCGGCAAGCGGCAGGGCGACGCGCAGCATCAACCACGAAAACGCCGGGTCCAGCACCCGGTTCCACAGCCAGCCGAACCCCATTTGCAGCACATAGATTGGAAAATAAAATACGAAGACAAAGCCTTTGAGCAGATTTTTCATCAGTTGTCCGGCGGTCATAAGCAGTCTCTCCTCTTGGGCAGTCGTTACTTTCCAGTATACGCGCTTTGCGCCCCGTCGTTGCAAGCTTCGCCCGCTTCCGATGCAGGCGGTACGCCGGCACATCCCGGTTCGACCACGTGAAAAAGCCCGAACGGCCTGTGAAGGACGTTCGGACTTGGCATGGCGGCAAAGCGATAAATCCCGATCAGAACCAGACCAGGTAGATGACAGCCGCGAGCACGATCCGGTAGATCGCGAACGGGATGAGCTTGATCCGGTTGATCAGCTTCAGGAAGAAGCGGATCGAGATGATGGCGAATACGAAAGCGCTGAGGAAGCCGACCACGAAATAAGGCAGGGCATCCAGCGTAAAGTATTCCCAGTTTTTGGCGAGCGACAGCAGACTGGCGCCGGCCATGATCGGAACGGCCATAATGAACGTGAAGTCGGCCGCGGCCCGGTGGCTCATGCCGATCAGGACGCCGCCCGAGATGGTCGCGCCGGAACGCGAGAAGCCCGGCCAGAGCGAGACGCACTGGAACAGTCCCATATAGAGCGCTTTTCCGTATGTAATCTCATCGACGCTTTCGATCGTTTTGCGCTTCGAATTGCGCATGACGAGGTCGGCCACGATCATCAGGATCGCCCCGATGACGAGCGCGCCGAGCACGGTCTCCAGCGAGAACAGATGCTCGTCGATGTAATCGTCGAACAGCAGGCCCAGCACGCCGGCTGGCAGCAGGCCGATAAAGACGTGCAGCAGGTTCAGCTTCGGCGTTCCCGCCGGAGCGCCCGAGTGACGGCCTTTCAAGCCGAGCAGTTCGTAGAACTTTTTGCGGAACAGGATGACGACGGCCAGAATCGACCCCAACTGGATCACGATCTTGAACGTGTTCGCCACGTACTTCGAACCGAAGAACTCTTCCGACTTCAACCACAGGTCGTCGACGATGATCATATGGCCGGTAGAAGACACCGGCGCAAATTCGGTCATCCCTTCGACGAACCCCAGAATCAGCGATTTAAACAATGAAAATAAATCCCAATCCACTCTCTCCCGCCTCTCCGCTTATCCGTTATTCGATCCAAAGCATTTTCCATCTTATCATGGCGACGGCCGGGCAATCCAGCCGGGCCCGCGGCGATCGGCCCCGGGCGCTTCGCGGCGCGCGGCGAAGAAGCTCCGGACGGTTAGAGTCCGTACCGGAGCAGCGCTTCGGCCGCGCGCACGCGCAGCTCGGGATCGTCGCCGCGCAGCGCTTCGCGCAGAGCGGCAACCGCTTCGCGCAGCGTCTCTTCGTCGACAAGTCGCGAAGGGAAAGCCGCGCCGGACGGCGTCCCTTCGTCGACGAGGCGCGAAGGGAGAGCCGCGCCGGACGCCGCAGAACCAAGCCCGGGCAGCTGCCCGCCCGGCGCCTGCGCGGCGAAAGCTTCGAGCCCGGCCTGCTCCGCCGGCAGCGGATACCGCTCCGCGGCGCGGGCGGACTCGCCGCCGCCGGCCGGCAGCTCGCGCGCAAATTCGCGCAGCGCCGGATTCAGCGCGGCGGCCGGCAGCACGCCGAGCCAGGTCACGCCCCGGCGGTGGCAGGTGTCCGCCTCCGGACGGTCGTACTCTTCGCGATAATAATAATCGCCCAGATCGCCCAGCCAGACGCGGCCGCTGTCCGCGACGAGCACGTAATCGCCGTCGTCCATGACGCGAACGAACGTATGCAGGTCTTCAAGCTTGCGTTCAAGCTCGTTCCCTTCATATCCATACACCCGATTGAGCCGCTTAGAAACCTCGGCCCGGTCGGCGTCTTCGAGATCCCCCAGGCCGGGATACCCGATACTGACGAAGCAGTCCCGCAAAAAGTCGTCCATACGGCTTCGACCCCACACAGCCGCGGACAGCCGGAACAGATTCATGCGCAGCCACCTCCGCTTCGGTTATTAGACGTTCGAGCCGGTCTTTTCCCTGCGCGATTCCTCGATTTTCCGGCCGACTTTTACGAGAATCTCGTCCAGCGAAGCCGGATCGTTCACGTCGTATTCGTCGATGTTCAGGCGCAGCACCGGGCAGGCGTCGAATCCGTCGATCCACTGGGCATAACGTCCGTGCATTTTTTCCCAATACGTCACTTCGGTCTGGATCTCCATCTCGCGGCCGCGTTCGTTAATGCGTCCCAGAATGGACGGCAGGCTGCCTTCCAGATACACGAGCACGTCGGGATGCGGGAAAAACGGCGTCAGCACCATCGCGTCGAACAGGCTGGAATACGTCTCGTAGTCGACAGCGGACATCGTGCCCTGGTCGGCATGCATTTTGGCGAAAATGCCGGTGTCTTCGTAGATCGAACGATCCTGCACAAAGCCGCCGCCCGCTTCGAAAATCGCTTTCTGCTCTTTGAAGCGCTCGGCGAGGAAGTAGATTTGCAGATGGAAACTCCAGCGTTCAAAATCGTGGTAGAACTTTTCGAGATACGGATTATGGTCGACTTTCTCAAGCGACGTCTTGAAGCCGAGTCGCTGGGCAAGGGCGGCAGTCAGCGTCGATTTGCCGACGCCTACCGTGCCGGCTACCGTAATGAGGGCGTCGGCGGGAATGGAAGACAGATAAGTTGGGTTCATGGTTAGGTCAAACTCCTTCTATATTAAATGGATAGGGTATGCGGTGTACGCGGCGGGTGGACATCCGCGCACGCCGCAGCGTTTAGCGAAGCGGATGTCCGGCGATCCGGGCTTTGACCCGGCCGGCGATCTCGGCGAAATGGTCGGGGTTCGCCACGAAATCGGCCGCGTCCCCGTCGACCGTAATGATCGTCGTCTCCGGCTCGGTTACGGCCAGCGAAGCCATCGCGGCTTCGTAGTCTTCGATCAACTGCTGGAGGTAGGCGCGGTCCATGTCCTGCTCGAACGAACGGCCGCGCTTGTCGATCCGGGCCAGCAGCGTCTCCAGACTCGCTTTGATATAGACGATGGTACTCGGCTTGGCCAGATCGTCCGTCAGCACGTGGTAGATCTGCCGGTATTTCTCCCGCTCGCGCCCTTTGAGGGTGCGTTCGGAAAAAATCAGGTTTTTGTAAATATGGTAATCCGAGATAACGGGCGTGCCCCGGCGAATCAGCTGCGATTCCGTATCGCCGAGCTGCTTGTACCGATTGCACAGGAAAAACATCTCGAGCTGGAAGCTCCACTCGTCGATGTTTTGATAAAACTTGCCCAAAAACGGATTTTCCTCGACGATTTCTTTGAGCACGGGCATATTCAATTCCGCGGCCAGCATCGTCGCGAGCGTCGTCTTGCCGGCGCCGATCGGTCCTTCGACCGCGATATAGGGAACTTGGTTCACTGCGAATCCTCCTGCCTGCCTGTGCCGATTGTCCGGCGCAGGTCCAAAATAAACGGGCACGTCCGCAAACGCACCGTATGCCATTGTATCATAGCGGCCGATAAAACCGGACAGAAATCGCATCGAATTTCGTGAAAATCGTGCGACAAAAACAGCGCAGCAAAAAAAGACCCCGAAGGGTCTTTGCGCCTACGCTCCGTATTCCGCCGTCAGAATCTCTTTGATGCGCAGGGCGGCTTCTTCGGCCGTATCGGCTTCGATCAACGTGGTGTTCTCCGCTTTGAGCCGATCGGAGGAATAATCGTATTTGGGATCGTAATACGATTCCAGCAGCATCCGCACCGCACCGGCATATTCGCCGAGCGTCATCAGCCGATGGATCTCGGCCGCGATCGGCTGATGGATATGCTCTTTGACGCGCAGGAACGACGCCATGCACGCTTCCGCGTTCTCTTCGGGCCGGTAATCCTCCAGAATATGGCGGACCCGTTCTTCGATCGGCAGCGAGACTCGAAGCTGCAAGCCCCGCTCTTTGGCATCCATCAGAAAAGCGGGCACCTCGACCCGGCCGATCCGCTTGCTCTCGGCTTCGAGCAGCAGGTAAGGTCCGCTGCCGACCTGCATCAGCTTTTCGAGCAGCAGCGAATCGAAGCTTTTCTGGTTGCGGACTTCCACGCCGATACCGCCGAATACCGAACCGCGGTGGCCGGCCATGCCTTCCAGATCCACGACCGGGTAGCCTTCTTGCAGCAGCCGGTGCAGGATGGCCGTCTTGCCGTTGCCGGTGTTGCCGCCGAGCACGATGGCCCGGGCCTTCAGGTCGAAATGTTCCAACTGTTCGACGACCCATTTACGGTAAGCGCGAAAGCCTCCGTTCAGCCGGTACGCGCGGATGCCCATCAGGTCCAGCACCGTCGCCGTGGTCCGGCTGCGCATTCCGCCGCGCCAGCAGAATACCGCTTTTGGCCCTTCGATTTCTTTGAACTGCCGAATGAATTCGGGCAGTTTGGCCGAAGCGATCTGCAAGCCGCGTTCTTTGGCTTCTTCGACGCCGACCTGCGTGTACAGCGTGCCGACTTCCGCGCGCTGCGCGTCGTCGAACAGCGGAATGTTCAGGCTGCCGGGAATAGACGCGCTGCGGTATTCCGACGGCGACCGGACGTCGATCGTCGCGATCTCTCCGCTGGCCCGTTTGGCCAGCAGTTCTTCTATCGTAATGTCCTGAAACAAATGTGTTCTCTCCTTAACATATCGGCTCAAAAGATTTTATCGGTTTCGCCCAGGCGGATCAGAGGACCGTGATGCGGCCGGCATTTTCTTCGATCACTTCGCCGATCGCCGCAGCTTCGACTCCGGCCGCTTGCAGACGCTCAAGCAGCTCGTCCGCCTGCTGGGCGTCGATCGCGATCAGCAGACCGCCCGAAGTGACGGCGTCGCACAGAATGAAGCGGCCCGTCTGGTCCATCTCTTCCGGGAAATCCACGTCCGCTTCGATATGGTCGTAGTTGTTGCGCGTGCCGCCCGGCACCGAGCCGCCTTCGGCCAGTTCGCGTACCCGCGGCAGCAGAGGCACGTCGGCGGAGCGGACGACGATGCCCATCCCGCTGCCTTTGGCCATCTCGGTCGCGTGGCCCAGCAGGCCGAATCCCGTCACGTCCGTGCAGGCATGCACGTCGTACGGCTCCATCGTCTCGGCGGCCGTCTTGTTCAGCGTCGCCATGACGTGCGTGACGCGCTTGATCTCTTCCGCGCTCAACAGATCTTTTTTGATCGAAGTGCTCAGAATGCCCACGCCGATCGGCTTGGTCAGTATCAGCTTGTCGCCGGGCTTCGCGCCGGCGTTCGTGCGCACCCGGTCCGGATGCACCGTTCCGGTGACGGCGAGGCCGAACTTCGGCTCTTTGTCGTCGATCGAATGGCCGCCGACCAGCGTGACGCCGGCTTCGGCCATTTTGTCGCCCGCGCCGCGCAGAATATCGGTCAGGACCGATTTGTCCAGCGTATGGATCGGGAACGCGACGATATTGAGCGCCGTCAGCGGCCGGCCGCCCATCGCGTAAATATCGCTGATCGCGTTGGCCGCGGCCACCTGGCCGAAATCGTACGGATCGTCGACGATCGGCGTGAAGAAGTCGAGCGTCTGGACGAGCGCCAGGTCGTCGGACAGCCGGTAGACGCCGGCATCGTCGCTCGTGTCGAGCCCGACGAGCAGATTGGGATTGGCGGCCTGCGGAGGCAGGTTGCGCAGCACCTGCGCCAGGTCGGCGGGACCGATTTTGCAGCCGCAGCCGCCTTTGGAGGAGAGCGAAGTCAGTTTGATCTTTTCGGGTGTGGACATGAACTCATCTTCCTTTCCGGATAGGCGTTTACTTGGATCGTCCCTTTATTCTACCACTTTTGCGGAGTCGACCGCGATGGGGTTCAAAGGGAAGGCAGGCTGTCGACGTAAGCTTGCAGGCGTTCGACGAACGTTTTCATCTCGATCGGTTTGCTGATATACGCATCGAATCCCGCTTCTTTTGCCCGTTCGATCTCGTCGTCCATGACGGAGGCGCTTACTGCCCATACCGGAATATGCCGCGTCTCGGGCCGCCGCCGCAGCTCCGTCAATCCTTCGTAGCCGTCCATGCCGATGAATTTCAGGTCCATCAAGATCAGGCAGGGTCGTTCGCGGCTTGCGCATTCGAGGCCCGCTTCGACCGTTGCCGATTCGAGCAGCTTGAGCTGCGGGAGCTTTTTCCTGAACAGATGACGCACGACGAGCATATTGTAAGAATCGTCCTCGATATACAACACTTCTTTTTTGCCGATATCCACCGTAATCCCTCCAAAAAAGCCGAAGAAGAGGCATGCGGATGCACGCCCTTCTTCGGCTCGAATGGTCAGCCCATCCCCACGGATGTCTGAATCGCTACCGTCTTATTCAACTGTTTATGGGACTGTCGGAACAGGCGCGGTCTATCCGTCGAACCGGCAGACGATGACGCTGTCGTCCCGATCGAAATTCCAATCGATGTACAGATCCGTCATCGGTTTGCGTACCGTTTTTGAGATATGCGCTTCTTTCCACATCAACTCTTTTTCAAGCGAGCGTTTGGCTGTTTTGAGAACGTCCGTATAGCCGAGCGCGTTCAGCTCTTTTTCGAGAAGTATGGCTATACCCTTTCGAAAAACGAGCAGCGTCTTGGCATCCACCCACCACGAATCGATGTAATAAGGTTCGGCCTGCGTCTTCGTCAAAATATCGACAATCTGTGTATGAACCGATTCCCGACCTTCGTAATTTCGGTTCGCATCGGTTTCCGAGTCGAGCAGCACCGTGATCATTCCCGAAGAATTGCCCGGATTCCAATCGTAATACAGGCTCATGAACCGCAGATGCAGATCTTCCCGCACGAACGTCTCCAATGCCGGCACAAGAGCTTTCATCATCAATTCCCGCGTATAACGGAACGTCTTCTCATCCTTCTTCGCGAGCAGCGCGTCTTCGATCGGAGTCATGAAATTTTTCAGATGAAGCACGATGCTCCGGTCATCCAGGGAAACGTTCAGGACTTCGGGCCCCTTGCCAAAATGGTTCCTGAGCAGCTTCCCTACATGACCCGCAATCCGGTCTACCGTTTCTTGTTTGTTCAAGTCCAAGTTCCCCGTTTTCACTTCCAGAAGGTATACTCCGCGTCCAGAGACTGGTTGTAGACGGCATAGCCAAGACCAAGATGCGGGTATTCCCTGCCAGTATACGCCGATCTTGTGCGAAAATCGACATTAAGGCAAAGAACCACTCCAACATTATGCCACACTTACTTTTCCCGGCTTTCGAGCTTGAGACTCTCCCGGATCAACCGAACGAGAGTGCCCATGCCGAGCGGCTTCTTCAAATACTGCTGAAAGCCCGCTGAAAGCCCCCGCTGCACGTCGTCGTCAAGCGCGCTTGCGCTGACGGCCCATACCGGAATCAAGGATGTTTGGGGATCGGCATTCAGACGGGTTACGCCTTCGTAACCGTCCATGCCGGGCAGCTGAATATCCATCAGGATCAGGATCGGTCGGTGAATCCGGGCAAGTCTCATGCCTTCTTCCACGCTGCCGGCTTCCAGAAGCGTGAATTCGGGCAGTTTTTTGCGAAAGATATGCCGGATGAGCAGCATGCTGGAACGGTCGTCCTCGATGTAAAGCACATAGGCGGAATCTCTCTGCAATTCGACCATCCTTTCCCAATAAAATAGGCCGAAGAAGAGGTGGCATCACCTCTTCTTCGGCCCGATTGAACAGCGCGTCCCGAAGGCGTCTGAATCGTTACCGATCTCTATTCGTCCTATTCCTTGAATATGTAAATGACAATGCTGCGATCGCGGTCGAAATCCCAATCCGCGTACAGGTCCGTTAACGTTTTGTTCAAAATAGCGCCGGCATTGGCGTCCTGTTCCAGCATGCGCTTTTCCAGGCGGCGTTTGGCGGCCTTCAGAACTTCGGTGTAACCCAGTTCCACCATTTCTTTTTCCAGCAGTACGGTTATACCCTGTCTAAAGACGGCGAGCATCTTGGGAGTGACCCACCAGGAGTCGATGTGTTCGGGAACTTTCTGAATGGCGGCCGTCACGTTGATCACTTTCTCGTGCACGTCTTCCTTGCCCGGGTAAGCTTCCGTTTGGTCCAGGGAAGAACCGAAGACGCCGACGATCGCGCCCGAAGCGTTGTGTACGCCCCAATCATAGTAGAACTCGGTCACGCTCAAACCCGTATTTTCTTCCAAAAAAGCTTTGAGTTCCGGCAGCAGCGATTCCATCAGAAGTTCGCGCGTATACCGAAAAGCTTTTTCTTCTTCCTGCGTCAGCAGGAACTTCTCCACCGGTCCCATAAAATTGCGCAAATGGAACACGATGCATTGGTCGCACAAAAAAACGTTTACTGATTCGGGGCCCTTGCCAAACCGTGTTCTCAGCAACTTACCGACGTAACTCGTCACCAGGCTGATTGTTTCTTTTTCATTCATACTAACACCGGCCCAGTTATCAGGATATGCCCAGAATTCGGACACATCGGCTCTACGACCTAATCAGGCAGCCGAATATGAGCATTCCCAATTAGTATACTGTAACTTGTTTCAATATGCGATAGCAAAATGTGGAAAAGTTAAAAAACGAAATTTTATTTCGGATTTTGGACAATCGGATATGTTATTATTTACGTTCACCTACACTTTCCGACAACAGGAGGCTCCACATGTCCGTATCCGCTTCACCCCATTCGGGTCTTCGTTCCAAACGCGGCAAAACGATAGCGCTTGCCGTCATCTTCATTCTTATCGCGATCGTCGGTCTGTCGTACGTCAAATGGTGGCCGTATTACCATAAAGCGATCAAAGCTGCGGCCGATCATTCGATCGGCGCTTCCATTCTGGGCGAAAGCGGCCCGCAAAGCGCTTCCTGGGCGACCGCCTGGGGATACGCCGTCGTCTATTTCAAGGCGGTCTGGAAAGCGGCGCTGCTTGGCATCCTGCTCGGCTCGCTCGTGCAGGTGCTGCTTCCGGCCAAGTGGCTGCTGAGAACGCTCGGCAAAACGTCGTTCGGCAGCACGCTTGCCGGCGGGGCGGCCGGTCTGCCGGGCATGATGTGCTCGTGCTGCGCCGCGCCGATCGCTGTCGGCCTGCGCAAAAAGCAAGTGTCCGTCGGCGCCGCGCTCGCTTTTTGGTTGGGCAATCCGACGCTGAATCCGGCCACGCTGATCTTCATGGGCTTCGTGCTCTCATGGAAGTTCGTCGCGCTGCGGATCGTATTCGGCGTCGTGCTCGTGTTCGGCGTCAGCTATTGGGCGAACCGCTTCGCGGCGGACGCCAAGCTTCCGGAAGGACTAAGTCCGGAACCGGAAGATACGCTGACGACCGCTTCGGCCGCGCCGGAACAGCCGCTGCTTGTGCGCTGGATCAAAAGCGTCGGCAGCATGACGCTGACGCTTGTACCGGCGTACTTCGCCGCTGTCCTTCTGCTGGGTGCGGCGCAGACGTGGCTGTTCCCGAGTTCGGGAATCGCCAGCGGCAACCACCTGCTCGCCATTGTCGGCTTCGCGATCGCCGGCATGCTGTTCGTCATTCCGACGGCGGCCGAAATTCCGATCGCGCAGTCGTTCATGGCGCTCGGACTCGGCGCAGGACCGGCCGCGGCCCTGATGTTCACGCTGCCGGCCGTCAGCCTGCCTTCCCTGCTGATGATCTCGCGCTCTTTTCCCAAAAAAGCGCTGCTGTTCGTAGCCGCCGCCGTCGTCGGACTCGGCGTTTTGTGCGGACTTGCGGCCATGTGGCTGCTCTAACCAATCCGATGCGCACCGCCTGATTCCCGTATCCCGTCATGCATAAAGAGGCCCAAGAACGGATTTCCGCTCCGTTCTTGGGCTTTTTGGCATGGAATTTGAAATAAATGTTGATTCCGCGCCGTTTCATGCAAAGAAAGTGTGGATTCGAACCGCCGACAGAATTAAAGTAGAAGGTATGAGAACCTTGATGCGTCACCCTTTCAAAAAAACGTTTCGACTTTCGCCGCAAGTTTCGATCTTTTTGCTGCTGATTCTTCTGTTGATCATTCTGTCGGGACTGCGGCTGGTGCTGACGAATCCGTACTCGCTCGCTCATCCGCCCCGCGCGCAGCAGGGCGTGCTCGACCTGCGCGGCACGCCGCTCGACAACTGGCACACGCTTCCGCTCGACGGCGAATGGGAATTTTACCCGGGGCGGCTGATCTTGTCCGAACCTTCGGGCGCAGTCCCTCCGGCTTATATCCAGGTGCCGGGCAGCTGGCAGGACGCGCTGGAGACGAAGCGGGATTCGGCCGACGGCTACGGCAGCTACCGGCTGCGCGTGCTGATCGATCCGGCGCAGGAACACTCCTACAAACTGATGGTCAAAGACATCCAGACCGCGTACCGGCTGTACGCCAACGGACGGCTCGAATCGCAGCTCGGCCATCCGGCGTCGAACGCGGCCGACCATACGGCCGAAGTGAACACCGATACGTTCGGGCTGCCCGACGCGGCCGAGATCGAGCTGGTCGTCGAAGTGTCGAACTTCGAGAACGCCCGCAGAGGCGGAATCGCCCGCTCGATCAAGTTCGGTCCGACCAACGCGATCAATTCCGAACGTACGTACAACGTCGGCATGCAGCTGATCACGCTCGCGCTTCTGCTGCTGCACGCCCTGTATATCGGCATGATTTACCTGTTCAGCCGCAAAGACAAGATTTTCCTGCTGTTCACCCTGCTGCTGATCGCGGCCGTGTTCAGCATCTCGCTGGACGAAGACAAAGTGCTGCTCGCGATCTGGCCGTTCGATTACGCGATCGCCAAGAAGATCTCGCTGTTCGCGTACGCGGCGATGATGACGCTCATGCTCGCACTGGCCGTCTCGTTCTGCCTCGAACCGATTCGCCGGCGCAAATACCGGCCCTACTTCGCGGCGGCGGCGCTGTACGGCGCCTTTATCGCGATCGCGCCGATCGAAGCGGTACTCTACTCGACCAAGATCGGCGTGTTTACCGTCGCGACGCTGTTTCCGTCCCTCTGGGTGCCGCTTCTGTTGATCCGCTACATTCTTCAAAAAGACCGGAACGCCATTTTTCTGCTCGTGGCCGCGGCCGGTATGACGTCCACCCTGATCTGGGGCGGATTCAAAAACGCGGGTTGGGTCGAACCGGGCTTCTACCCGTTCGATATTCTGCTCGCGTTTCTCGGCACGGTCGCTTACGCCGTCGGCCGCTATTTCCGCAATAACGCGGATCTCGCGGACCTGGCGCGGCGGCTGCAGCAGGCGGACCGGACCAAAGACGATTTTCTCGCCAATACGTCGCATGAGCTGCGTACGCCGCTGCACGGCATGATCCATATGGCCGACGGCGTGCTCGCCGCGGAAGGCGAAGTGCTGAGCGAGCGGTCCCGGCGGGACCTGCAATTGGTCAGCCAGGTCGGACGCCGCATGGGCCTGCTGCTCGGCGACCTGCTCGACGTCTCGCAGATTCGCGAGAACCGGCTGGCGATCCACCCGGAAGCGGTCAAAGTCCAATCGACGGCCGCCGGCGTGCTCGACATGCTGCGCTACATGACGGCGGGCAAAGCGCTGGAGCTGGAACTCGACATGCCCGACGATTTCCCTGCCGTCTACGCGGATGAGAAACGGCTGACGCAGATCTTGTTCAATCTGATTCATAACGCGATCAAGTTTACCGATTCCGGCAAAGTGGTCGTTCGCGCGCGGCTGCTCGATGCTCGCGCCAAGCCGTCTGCGCCGGCCGGCTCGGCCGGAGCGCCGCGGGCGGTTCTCTCGGTGTCCGATACCGGCGCCGGCATCGGCGCGGCCGACCTGGCGCGGATCTTCGCGCCGTACGAGCAGGGCGATCCGCTGCACAACGCCGCTGGCATCGGGCTCGGCCTCGGGATCAGCCGCAGCCTGGCCGAACTGCACGGCGGAGAGCTGCAAGCGGAATCCGAGCCGGGCGTCGGCTCGGTCTTCTCGTTCTCGCTCCCGCTGGCCGAAGTGTCGGCCTGGGAAATCGGCCGTCCGGCTTCGCCTGCCGAAGACGGCGACCGACGCAGCACGGCCGAAGAGCCCGGCGCGGCCGGCCGGCTCTCCGAAGCCGCCGCGCAAGCCGCGGCGAAGCGCGGCCAGGCGCCGCTTCCGCCGTATTCGGCGGAAGAACGCCTGGCCGACGGCTCCGGCGAGAGCGGAGCCGGGCAGCCGGGCAGCCTCGGCGGCGCCGATCCCCGGCCGCGGATTCTGGCCGTGGACGACGACCCGGTCAATCTGCGCGTTCTGCGCAGCCTCCTGCCGGAAGCGCGCTACCGGGTCACGTCCGCGCTCAGCGGCGCGGAAGCGCTGGAGCTGCTCGACGAGCAGAGCTGGGACCTCGTCGTCGCGGACGTCATGATGCCCAAGATGTCGGGCTACGAACTCTCCGCCCGGATACGCGAGCGCCATTCGCGCGCGGAACTGCCGATTCTGCTGCTGACGGCGCGAAGCCGGCCGGAAGACATCTATGCCGGCTTCGCGGCCGGCGCAAGCGACTACCTGGCCAAGCCGGCCGACGCGCTGGAGCTGAACTACCGCGTCAAGGCGCTGACCGATCTCAAGCGCGCGGTCAGCGAGCGCCTCGGCCTCGAAGCGGCCTACCTGCAGGCGCAGATTCAGCCGCACTTCCTGTTCAATGCGCTGAATTCGATTACGGCGCTGAGCGGGATCGATATCGACAAAATGAACGAAACGATCGAGGCTTTCGGTTCTTACCTGAAGATCAGCTTCGATTACTGGAGTGCCCGTCCGCTCGTGCCGCTGGAGCGCGAGCTGGAACTTGTCCGCTCCTATCTGTACATCGAGACGATGCGCTTCGAAGACCGGCTGCGCGTCGAAGTGAACATTCCCGAAGAGATCGACCCGGAGCTGATGCTTCCGCCGCTCTGCATCCAGCCGCTGGTGGAAAACGCGGTCCGGCACGGCGTGCTCAGCCGCTCCAAAGGCGGCTGCGTCTCGCTGGACGCGCAGCTTGTCGACGGAGACGTCGTCTTCACGGTGACCGACGACGGTGTCGGCATGGACGCCGATACGCTGGGCGGACTGCTCGTTCCCGTCAGCAGCGGCAGGCAGGGCATCGGCACGCTCAATACCGATCGCCGCCTCAAGCGCCTGTACGGCTCGGGCCTGTCGATTCGCAGCCGCCCCGGCGAAGGCACGACCGTGTCGTTTCGCGTTCCATTAAATGGCGGTCGCCCTTCGCCGGGCGGACTCGCTTCGGATTAAGTCCGCCCGCTTTCGTTGTGGACATCAAGAAGAATATCGCTAAAGAGGTGAATCGAACATGATGAAGGCTCTGCTGATCGACGATGAGAAGCTGGCCGTGATGCATATGGAAAAGCTGCTGCGCGAACTGCCGGAATTCGACAGTATCGAATCGTATACCGACCCGGCCGCAGCCGTGGAAGCGGCCCGCCTGAGCCAGCCCGACGTCATCTTTCTCGATATCGTCATGCCGGAGATCAACGGCATGCAGGCCGCCGAGATGATGCAGCAGGCAAGTCCCGGGTCCGACATCGTATTCGTGACCGGATACGACCGGTACGCGATCGAAGCGTTCGAGCTGAATGCGCTCGATTACGTGCTGAAGCCCGTGCAGCGGACGCGCCTGGCGAAGACGCTCACGCGCCTGAGCGGCCGGCGCCAGGAAGCCGAGGCTCCCGAAGTACCGGCCGAAGAGACGATGATCGGCTGCTTCAAAACGCTTCGTCCCTATGCCGTCCCGGGCAGCTCCGAAGTTCCGGCGTTCCGCTGGCGCACGACGCGCGCGCAGGAGCTGTTCGCGTACCTGCTCCATCACCGCGAACGCTTCGTCGCCAAAGAACGCCTGATCCAGCAGTTCTGGCCCGATTCCCCGTTCAAGCGGGCTTCGACTTATCTGTATACGGCGATTTACCAGATTCGCCAATGCCTCAAGCAGAGCGGCATCCACGCGGAGATCGTCAATACGAGCGGCGGCGAAGGCTACACGCTGCATTTGGGCGGTGTCGTGCTGGACGTCGACCGGTTCGAGACCGGTATCCGGTCGCTCGGAGCGGTCACCGCCGCCACCTGCGCCCGGCATCTGCGCCTGGCGGAACTGTACATCGGCGACTACCTCGCCGATTACGATTATGAATGGGCGGAAGGCGAACGCCAACGGCTGCGCGCCCTGCAGCTGCATCACGCTTCCGGCCTCGCCCTGTTTTTGCTGGACAGCGGCCAAACGGCCGAAGCGGCCGCCCAGTACAAAAAGCTGACGCTGCTGCATCCGTATTCCGAATACGCGCATCTGGGCCTGCTGCAGGCGTACGCCATGCTGGGCGACCGGCTCGCGGTCGACGAATGCTACCGAACGGCGGAGACGCTGTTCGAACAGGAGCTTGACGTCGAGCTGCCCCTGATCTTGTCGCAGTGGTACACAAGCTGGAACGCCGGAGATTTTGCCGACGGCGGGAACGTCCCGATCGCCCTGCGCTCGGGCCCGAATTGAGACTAGCCGGCGCATAGCGTGCCGCAACAGAGAAAAGCCGCTTCCGAAGTGTGAGTACACTTTGGAAGCGGCTTTTTGGTACGTTTAGCGGATCAGGATCAATCCCGGTTTTCCAGTCCTTTTTTGCGTACGAGCAGGAATCCGAGCAGGCCGAGCAGGATCAGGCCGAAGCCCAAAGCGCGGGTCGGAACCGTATCGAATTCGCCGGTCTGCGGCAGGACGCCGCCTTGAATTTCGACCGTTCCGCTCGGCGTCGGGCCGTCCGGCGACTCGATCGGAGCCGGTACGGGCTGAGGCTGCCCCGGTGCCGGAGTCGGATTCGGATTGGGGTCCGGATCGACGTCGAGTCCGCCCTGCGGCGTCTCGTCGACAATGTCGATGCTGTCGTCCGGCTGAGGCACGGTCGGCGTCGGTTCCGGCGTCGCCGGATCGGGATCGACGTCCAGTCCGCCCGCAGGCGGTCCGTCTTCCGGCACGACGATAAGCGGCGTCGGAAGCGGGAATTCCGGGAAGTACAGCCCCGGCGGTCTAGGCGTCGGTTCTTCCGTCGCCGGAATGACCGGCGGCGGCGTTACGGGCGCAGGCGTCTCCGGCGTCGGGATGACCGGCGGAGGTGTCTGCGGTACCGGAGGTTCCGGTGTCGGTGTCACCGGCGGGTTCACCGGAGGCGTGACCGGAGGGCCCGGCGGCGTCACCGGGGGATCGACCGGAGGTGTCACCGGAGGATCGACCGGCGGGGTGACGGGCGGCGTCACCGGCGGGTCTACCGGAGGCGTCACGGGCGGCGTGACCGGTTCCGTCGGTTTTTGGCTGTTCTTGACCGTGACGACGTTCGTGCCCGAAGCATCGATCGTCACAGCCTGCCCGGCAGCGCCGAGGTTCAGTTCGTAACCTTCGGGAGCCTGCGTCTCCTGCAGGATATAGCTGCCGGAGAGCAGCTTCGTGAACACCGCTTTGCCGTCGGCTCCGGTCGTTTGCGTGCCGATTCGAACGACGGTTCCGTTCGCCAGTTTGCGGTCAAGCGTGAAGGTGGCGCCTGCAAGCATTTTCGCGGCATCCTGCGCATCGACTTTGACGACGGTCAGTTGACCGCGAACTCCGCTGCCGGAGCCCGAACCGGACGATACGCCCACGGTCACTTCTTCGCTTGTCTGCTTGTTTACCGTCTCCACGTTTTTTCCCTGGAAAGCGACGGTATTGCCTACTTTTTCGCCGTTATTGGCGTTGATCAACGACTCGTACTGCAAGATATAAGCCGAAGAGATATCCGAGTTGAAAGTCAGGGTAAAGAACTCTTTGCCCTGCGCGTCGCGTTCGATTTTGAGTATGTACGCTTCGCCTTCCTTGAGCGGATCTCCCGATTGGGTCAGCGTGCCGTTTGCGGCCGCTTCGGCTTGGTACAGCTTGAACGTGCTCGGCACAAGCGATTGATTCGCGCTTGGCGTATCGGTGATGGACGCTTCGCTTACGTAGGATTGTCCGGCGTTGATCACGATCTTCCAATCGATCATCTCGCCGCTTTGCGTACCTTTTTTCGATACGTATTCGCCGCCGTTCGGAATCGATACCGATCCGGTCAGCGAAGCGGATACGGTCGGGCCGTTTTTCACGATTGCCGTGTTCTTGGCCGTGTTGTCGATCAACTTGCCTTCGAGGCTCGTGCGGAAAGTCAGAACGTAAGCGGAATCGATTTCTTCGTTAAAAGAAACGACGAGCTTGCGGCTGGCAGTATCGTACTCCGCTTTGTAATCGGCCTGCGGCACTACGCTGCCGATCGTCGGCGTTCCGTTCGCAGCGATCGTCATCTCGTGCAGGGCGACCGAACCGTCAACCAGCTTCTGATTGGCTTCCAGCGCGTCTTCGATCGAAGCGGTCGCAAGCTTGTCGCGGTTGTAGTTCAAGCCTACGTTCCACGTGATTTCTTTGGTTTTGGCGTTGTACGTTCCGTTTTTGTACCCGTTGTTTTTGGTATAGCCGTTCGGGTCCAGCGTATCGGTAACGGTCAATGTGCGGTCCGTCGTCGTGATCGTGTCGATCCAGGCGATCACGGCTCTGTTCGGCATCGTCTTGCCGGTGCCTGTCAGGTCGTCCGTATCGAACGACGTCTGGTACGTGATCGTATATTTGTCGGACACGGTTCCGTTGAACTCCAGCGTGAAGCCGTTTTTGTAACTGCCCGGCGTGCCGTACGGTGCCAGCGTATAGTCCGCCGGAGCGACCGTGCCGCCAGCCGAGTTCTTGACGCTCAGCGTACCCGGCACGAGCGTCAATCCGCCGTTCGTGAACGTGTCGGTGAGTGTGAGCTTGTCCATCGGCGCTTTGTTCTCGTTCAGCGTAATCGTCCACGTTGCGCGCTGCGTCGTGTAGTTCGTGCCGCTCAGCTTCTTCTCGCCGAACGCCTGCAGCACATTGCGGGTCGCTTCCTTCGTGACGCCGCCCGTCGTGACGCGGTTGACGACTTTGCCGTCCGTGTACACTTCGCCGGACGTCTCCGTTTGATACTCGATCAGGTAAGCGGAATCGATCGCCTGATCGAACGTCAACGTAAAGCCGGTTTTGCCGCCGGCCGCCGGTGTCGGCGTCACTTCATAGTCCAACGCGTCGACCAGGGCCCCTTTGACCGGGCTGCCTGTCGCGAGCGACACTTCGTACACTTTCACGTCGCCTTTGAGCTTGTGCGAGTCGTCGAAAGAGTCGGTCAGAACGGCGCTTGCGATATTCTGTTCGCCGTAGTTGTACTTGATCGCCCAATCGATCGTCTGGGTTTGTTTGTTATAGCCGGTCGTTTGCTTGTCCAGCAGCTGCCCGGACTTCACCGTGACCGTTGCGGACGCGTCGGCCCCGTCGATTCCGTCTCCGCCGAAGGTCGCTTTGTTTTCGAATCGGGCTTCGTCGTTGACGAAGGCCGCATCCGGGGTCAGATCCGTCGCAAACTTGATTTGATACGCGCTGCTGATCGGATTTTTAAAAGAGAGCGTAAAAGCTGCTCCGTTCGCCGTCTGGCCGATCGTATACTCGTTGGCGTCCAGAGCCGTTCCCTGAGCCGAAGCCGTGCCGTCCAGATTGAACGTCATCGGGTAGACGGCTACCGAACCGGCTTGCAGCGCCAATCCTTTTGGAAGCGGATCGGTCACGACCGCATTTTGCACGGTCTGCCCGGTACGGTTCACTTCGAGCGTCCAGTTGATACTTTTGGCATTCAAATTGCCATTTGGAGCGCCCGTTTTGCTCATCGCCGGCTTGATGTCCGCTTTGAACACCAGATCGACGACCTGTTCGCTGCCGTTAATCGGGAATTTGATCTGCTGCTGGGTGGAACCCGTAATCTTCTGTTTGTCGAATTGGGTCTCCAGGCTGATCTTGCCCTGAACCGCGTCGTACTGCGCGATAAATTCGTTGAAGGTCATGACGACCTGACGCGTCTGGCGATTGACGGCAAACGTACCGACGCTTTCTCCGTCTTCCATGATCAGGTCGCCCGAGATGTCATTGAAAATGACGAACTTGTTCTCCGGAAGCAGGTCGAACGTGAACGTATCGCCCTGCACGTAATCGTGTCCGTCGGCGAGCGCCCAGTTGAAGTCGAGCTTCACTTTGGAGCCCTGCTCGTACACGGCATCCGTTACCGTGCTGCCTGCCGCGTCGAACACGGTCAGATTGACGGACGTAATCAGGTTCTCCGTCATCGCTTTCGGAGCCCGCGGCTCCTGCGCCAAAGCGGAAAGTTCCGCTTTGTCCGCCTTTTCCTTATCTTGCGGTTCTTCCGCTTGCGGTTTCTCCGCTTGCGGTTCTTCCGTTTGTGGTTCGTTCGTTTGTGGTTCGTTCGTTTGTGATTCGTCGTCGACGATAACGTCTGCGCTTGGCTGCTCCGACGTTCCGCCGGTGGCCTCCGAGGCATACGTCGCCTCCGTCACGGTCTGCTGCGCGCTTGCGTTCGTCGCGAATCCGAATCCTTGCAGGATTTGCACGACGAGCAGCAGGCCGATGACCAGCAGGCTCATTCTCTTTCTCATCTGTTGTTGTCCTCCCTTTGCTGATATCAAAATGCTCGCTTGGCACTTGCCTGAGAAGAAGCATAAGGGAGGCACATATACAAAAAATGAACATGAGGCGGCGGACCCAAAAAAAGACCGACCAAAGCCCGCCTGACACGGAGTTTGGTCGATCTTTTTGGGTGCTGCACGGAGACGCGCCGCATTAGGCTTCGCGCGGCCTAGAGCGCCTGCAAGTCCAGTTCGGCCTGCGCCAGCGCCCGGGCCGTGCCGCCCGCTTCGCGCAGCGCGGCTTCCTGCTTCGCGCGAATGCCCGAGCTGATCCGCATCAGCTCGGCCGGGCCGGCGGACAGCCGCCGTTCCAGTTCGCGCGTTCGGGCTTCGACCGCCCGTTCCACGGCGAGCACTTCCGCCTGCGGCACCCGGCCGAGCACCGGGTCGAACGCGAAGCGCCGTTCCAGGCGGTCGCGCCACGCCAGCAGCATGCGCGTATTGGCCGGACCGAAGCCGGGCACCCGCGCCAGACGCTGCGTCTCGACTTCCAGCGCCGTCTCGATGCCGAACAGTGCAAGCGTCGCCCGGCGGCCCGGGCCGATCCCGTCGAGCTGGGCCTGCTCGATCCGCTGCCGGCGCAGATACGCCTGAAGCTGCAGCGTGCGCTGCTTGCTCTCCAGGCGGCGCAGCTCTCCCGCCCGGAAGCTCTCCAGATCGAGGTACTCGCGCCTCGCCTGCTCCAGCTCCCGCAGCTTCCCGGCAAAAGCGCCGGAGCGCCCGGCGTCGCGGTACCGGCGCGACAGCTCTTCCCAGCGGCCTCTAAGCTGCTCGCGTTCGTCCGACCGTGTCTCGCGCAGTCTGCGCCGCCCTCTGCCTGCCGCCAGCAGCAGCAGATTGAACCCGGCCCATCCGCCGACCGTCAGTATCCAGAAGCCCGGCAGGAAGATCCAGATGCCCGCCGCCGCGGCCAGCGACAGCAGCGACAGGCCGCCGCGCCATTTGCGCCGCCGCAAATACGCGGCCACGGGCCCCGACAGCTGCGAAGACTGCGACGCGGGTTCCGGCAGCGTGCCGGCCTGCGGCGGCTGCGGCACGCGCTGGATCTGCATCCAGACGACCGGCAGCTGGAAGTTGGCCGCGGCGCCGGCAGAACCGCCCGCCTGCGCGGAGGCGCGGTCTCCCGCCGAGCCGTGCGGCGTGGTGTGCGACGGGCGAAACAGCAGTCCGCCCGTCGCGGACTCCATCGCGCACCACGGACAGGAACCGACCTGCGACGGATACTGGTGCCCGGGGTTGCGCGCGCAGGAAGAGAGATGCCCGCCCATCTCCTGCAGCGCTTCGATCCACTCCTGCGCCTCGGGCCGGCGCGTCATCGATTCCTGCGCGAAAGCGCGCACGAACAGTGCCTGCACGGCAGGAGGAAGCACCTGCAGCGGCAGCGAACCCGGAGGCGGCTGCATCTGCCGGGCCGCCGAAGCGGGCCCGTACGCGAACCGGAATTCGCGGATCGCCCGCTCGATCGGCATATCGCCCGTGCCGGAATATTTGCCCGCGAACGGATGGCGGCCCATGAACAGCAGCATGAAGATGAAGGCCGCCAGGCCGAAGTTATCGTGGTTGCGGGTCCGCACGACGCCGCGAAACGAAGTGACGCCCTGAAGTTCCGGCGGCATATACATCGGAATGCCGACGTCGCAGCCGAAGCGCGTGCCGCCGGACTGTACCTGGAAGCTGTCGCAGTCCAGCATCAGGATCGTCGCCTGGTCGGTGACGTAGAAATTGCTGTGGTTGATGTCTCCGACAACGTGGCCCGCTTCGTGCACGGCCGCGAAAGCGCGCGCCAGATTGGCCGCGGTATGTACGAGGAACGAATAGCCGGCCTGCGGAAATTCCGTGAGCCGGGTCTTGGGGCCGTACAGTTTGTGGATTTCCTTGCCGCTCAGGCACGGCATGAGGAAGCCGATAATCCTACGCCCGGCGTCGCGCAGCACATCGACCGGCCACACCGTAAACCGCAGCAGCCGTTCGGTCTTCAACCGGACCATCGCTTCGATCTTCTCCTGCTTGTCTTTGGGCAGCGGCTTGTGATACACCTTCGCCACCAGATCGGACTGCCCGATCAACTCGAATACCGATCCTTCCCCGCCGCGGCCGAGTTCCCGGCCGAAGACCACTTCCGCCCCGCTGCCGTTGACGATCCGGTCGGCCCGTTTCATGGCGTGCCTTCCGGCGGCGCCAGCCGGCTCGCGAGAACGAGCGTCTTATCGTCGTCCGTCCGCTCGTTCACCCGGCCCGAATCGAGAAAAGCGCGCAGCGAATCGCCGTAGCGGCTCTGATCCGCCGCTTCCAGCCGTCTCAGCACGGAGAAAAAAGGACGGAAAAACGGCGCATGGGCGCTGCGGGTCTGGTAATGCAGCGCCAGACGCTGCAGGCCGTCGGTAAATACGGCGATCTCGCCGTACTGCCGGCCCGCGTGCAGGCTGTGCTGCAGCACTTTCTTGGCGCTGCTCTGCGTCGCGAAGTAAGTCATGTTCTCGTATTCGCCCTGCTGCGGCCAAAATGCCCACATGTAGTCGTCCTCCTTCTCCGAAAATACGATCGCGCCGTCGCCGATCTGAATAAATACCGCCGTGTCCCCGCTCACGACCGCCGCCAGAAACGTACAGGCGAATTCGCGCGAGCGGCAGCCCGCTTTGGCCGCGCGGGCGCGTATGGCCCGCTGGAACCGGGACAGCCACGCTTCGCAAAATTCGCGCGTCAGCTGTTCGATCCGCCCGCCCCGGCCGAAATGCCGGTCGAGCGCGTCGGCGAACATCGTGCAGGCCAGCTCCGAGCCTTCTTCGGAACGCGAAGCGCTGCCCGCTCCGTCGGAAGCGGCCGCAAGCAGCACCTCTTGCGCGCCCGAAGCCGCAAACGTCCGGCACAGCGAAAAGTCCTGACAAGGCTTGTCCGTCTTGGCGTGCGACGTGCCGCGCACGGAAGCGTTCGCGTACTTCCACATCAGATCAGCGCCCATCCTTCCGGCGTAGCCGGATTTTCCAGCCGGATCTGGTCGCCCGGCGCCGAATGCGACACCGAATTCAGCGAATTCGACAGCCAGGAGAACAGGTCCGCGAAGCGCAGCCCTTTGAGCTTGAGCGGCGCCCGGGTCGCGATCTGGTTCAGCACGTTCATGTCGGCGTTCTCCACGCCGACCGCGAAGAACATGAACGACTTGGCGGCTTCGCCCGCGCGCACGAGCGAAGCGGCGCGCTGCCAGTCGTCGGTTGGGGCTCCGTCGGTAATAAGGAAAATCCACGGCCGGTAATAGGAGATGCCGTTTTGCTTATACACGTTTTTGCGGTCTTCGAGCATCGCGACCGCTTTCTCGATCGCCGCGCCCATCGGCGTATTGCCGCTGGCTGTCAGCATCGGCGGGTAGAAGTCGTCCGGCGTGCCGAAATCGGACGTCGCCTGTACCGGGCCGAAGCTGACCACGGCAAGCTCCACCCGCTTGACCGACATGCTGTCGGTCATCAATTCTTCCTTGAACGAAGACAGCCCGCGGTTCAGCTCTTCGATCGGCTGTCCGCTCATCGAATACGAAGTATCCAACAGCAAAATGCAGGGACATCTAGGCTCCGGGTTTTCCGCGAATTCCGCGGCAAACGGTATCTGGTCGAATTCAAACATCTCAAGCAGCCCCTTCATCTGTAATCGCGGCGAAGATTCGCCGCTCCTTCTATTCTTGCAGCGCCGCCAGCAGCTCGCCGAGTTCCTGCGCGCCAAGCTTCCGCCGCTGCCCTGTCTCCAGGCCGTCCAGCCTCACGTTCATGATCCGCTCTCGCCGCAGCTCCAGCACCCGGAAGCCGAGTTCTTTGCACATGCGGCGAATCTGCCGGTTCAATCCCTGCGTCAGCACGATGCCGAACGTCGATTCCCCGATCCGGTAAGTCCGGCAGGGCAGCGTCACCGTGTCCATGATCGGCACGCCGCCGGCCATCCGAAGCAAAAAATCGTCGGTCACCGGCTTGTCCACCGTCACGACGTATTCTTTTTCATGACCGTGTTCCGCGCGCATCATTCGATTGACGATGCCCCCGTCGTTGGTCAGCAGGATCAGGCCTTCCGAATCTTTGTCGAGCCGGCCTATCGGAAAAATCCGCACCGGGTAGTCCATGTAATCGGCGATGTTCCCGGCCACGCCCGGAGCATGGGTGCATACGATACCCCGCGGCTTGTTGAGAGCGAGGTACACCGGCTCCGCCTTGGGCGGAATAGGCAGCCCGTCGATCGTCACCGTATCGCCGGGAAGCACGTCGGCGCCGGCGGCGCACGCTTCCCCGTTGATCGCGATACGTCCGGCGGCGATCAGCCGGTCCGTCTCCCGCCGCGAGCAGTACCCGCTCTCGCTCACGTATTTATTGATGCGCATGCTCGTCCAACTTTCGTCTTCTCTATTGTAATAACCGGAAGCCGGCTGTTTGACTTCATTACAGGTCTAAACAAAAACGTCTCCTGACCCGAAAGCGAAACCCAATGCCGTCGGAGGAGACGTTCGTCGATCAGGATATCAAGGCTTCGGCAAGCGAAACCTGCATCCTATGGATATACGCGTCGGAACGCTTCTTCGACCTGGGGCAGGATATCGTCCCAGCTCGCGTCCGGCAGTTTGCTGACCGTTACGAAGTCGCGCATGCCGAAAATGTTGTCCACGCCGTCGATTTCGACGAGCGCCGCAGCCAGCGGATGCTCGCTCGGCTCTCCCGCTTTGACCGACGTGCTTTTCGGACCTTCGAACAGGACGGAATCCGCTCCGACCCGAACCGAATTGGGATTAGGCGTTTGTTGAACATGAATTTGAACCGTGATAGTCCTCACCTCTTTCGTAAATTTGTCCGCCGGAAAGCGGACGAATTGGCTCTATTGTAACATATGGCCGCCCTGCGGCGCCGACTCTTTCGAAGCGGCCGGGCCTCAAGCGCGGTTTTGCAGTTCTTTCCACACTTTTTTGTTGCTGTATTCGCGCTTGGAACTGATATCTTCGCCGAACCAATCGGGCGGAGAGAACGCCTGCGCCTCTTCGAGCGAGTCGAATTCGACTTCGGCCACCGTCAGGTCAAGCTGTTCGTACCGGTCCAGTTCGACCGTGAAGCCGTTCCATTCCCCCGTCGTCCGGGTCTTCGTCAGCGGCACCGCTCCCGAAGCCCGGAACAGCTGGCCGTAGATGCTCTCGGTAATGGAGTATTCGATCTCTTCGCGGCTCATGCCGTTGCCCTGCTTGAACGTATGCGTATATTCGACCTCGCCCGTATCGGCGTCGACCATTCTGCGCACGCGCACCTCCTGCTGCTCGTCCAGCGCCAGGTAAGTCTGCTCGATCGTCTGCTGCGAGCGGCGCTGGAACGATCCGGCGGCGATCAGTTCTTCCGGCGTGCGATCCAACAAAAATTTGCGTTCGATTTCCGTTGCCATGCGGCTTCCTCCTCGTATGCCCGTATTTTCTTCTATAAGTATACCCCGAAAGATCGGGCTCCCGAAAGCCAAGACGGCGATTTAACGGCAAACGCAAAAAAGCGCGTAGGCTACGCGCTTGAATAGAGCAGTAAGCAGGCAAGCGTTTTCATAAAAAAACTTCACATGAACCGTCATGCGTTTTTGTAGCGTTCGTATTCGTTCAACCATTCGTCCAGCTTCTGCGACTGCATCAGCACGCGCTGATCGAGGAAACCGTACTCGTCGGCCAACTGGTGGAGAATTCGACGCTGGCGTTCCATCTCATCTTGAATATCTTTGTTGTTCATCTCCAGGCCCTCCCGCTCGAGTCCTCTATACCATAAATCGGTAAAACAGCACCAATCCAAGAGATAAAATCCCAACATTTTAAATAAACTTTTTTGCGCGCAGCTATTGTCGAACAGGGCGAAACTGCCGAAAAAGAAATATCCAACGCTGTACGTTCGGGCTTTGCGAAGCCTTCCGTACCGCCAATTGTAACAAATACGTGCGTTTTTCCCAGCAATAATTACAAATTTGTCACTTGTGTTTCGTTTTCAGCCTGTTATAATCATGCGATGTCGATAAGTTTTTTGTGTTTTAAAGGAGCGTTTGACAAACCGATAGTCAGTAAGGTAGAGTATCAATAGTTACAAAATATTAATAAATGCCGAATTTCTTAACGCAAGAAAACGGGGGAACCATTTCGGGTGAATTATTCTTGTTTCAGAGGGAGTATAGGGAAATTCCTACCACCGAGCCCTTAGCTAACTCCGTAGGCATCAGGGGGAAAAATTTTTGAAGAAGCTTGTCATTTCCGTATTGGGAGCAGCCATTTTGTTTACGTCGGGGGCCACAAGTACATATGCCGCCAGCTCCGCACCACTTAACGCCGCAGTAAGTCAAGTCTCGGGCACGCCTTACAAATACGGCGGCACGACGACCTCAGGTTTCGATTGTTCCGGATTCACCCGATATATTTTCAAAAAGTTCGGCGTTTCGCTGGCCCGTACGGCTGCAAGCCAGGCTCAGCAAGGCACGACCGTATCCAAGTCCAATCTCCGCGTAGGGGATCTCGTCTTCTTCAACACGACGGGACGCGGAATTTCGCACGTCGGCTTCTACGTAGGCAACGGCAAGTTTGCCAATTCTTCGAGCAGCAAAGGCGTCAGCATCGCAAGCCTGTCCAATTCGTATTGGGGCAAACGCTACGTGACCGCCAAGCGCGTAACAAGCGACTGGTCTTACGGTCAAATGGTTCAGAGCTGATTTTCTCCGCACGTCTTCGTCTTCATCAACTCTCTCATATCCATCACACCCATATTCGCTTCAATCAACATCTTCCATTAACCCGTTCCTTCCGGCGCACGAGCCGGGGAACGGGTTTTATCGTCTCCGGGGACCGTTCCTTTTAATCAGATACTACATAGACGGACAGGCCGTCGATTTGGTTGCATTTCTTGCGAACTTTTTTTGAACTTTTTTTCGGTTTTGCCCTAACGGGCTTTTTTTGCTATAGTGGACCCATCTTTCCAAATGGGGTGACGAGGAGAATGTTCTGCCGCATCGTTCGAAGTAGCTAAGGATCGGGCCGGATCAAAACGCGTACCGGCTATCAAGGGGGTTCTCTGCCCTCTGATCGCATCCCTTGGTTTTACGACAACGATGCTGCATGGAACCTTCTCTTTTTGCTGCGTCCGCAGCGACTCATTCCCTTTTGAAAGGCGGTTTTTGGTGTGTTAAAAAATAGCGTGTCCCTGTTCAAAAAACAAATCGTGCTGTACGTGCTGCTCGGCTTCGCCCTGCAGTTCGCTTCGGCTTACGGCATTCATACGTTTCAACGACTGATCGACCGGATCTCGCTCCCCTCCGGTCTCGGCGAGTTAGGCAGCCTGCTGCTGCTCTACGGCGTGCTGCTCGGCGCGTGCGCCCTGCTGAACTACGCGGCGGAGTACCCGCAGACGCAGCTGCCGCGCGGCCTCACCGAGAAGCTCAAGCTGCTGGCGCTCGCCCGCCTCTCGAACATGGATTACCGCGCCTATCGCGATCTGGGCACGGGCGAGCTGATCCAGAGCATCGAGAACGGAGCGCAGGCCGGAGCGGGCATCGTGTACGGCTTTTACCTGCGTATCCTGCACGAGCTGCTGCCGACGCTGCTGTTCAGCCTTCTGTTCATCGGCTTTTACAGTCCCGGTATCATGCTCGTCATCGCGGCCGGTTACGCGGTCGTGTTCTTGTTGACCCGCCTGCTGCTGCGCTTCCTGTATTCCATCAAGGCTTCGCTGCTGGCGAGCCAGGAGAGCCTGTCCCGGTATTCCGTGCGCGGCTTCATGGAGCTGGTCGTATTCCGCCTGAACCGCCGCTATCCGGACGAGATCCGCAAGCTGACCGGCATTACCGACGACATCGTACGCAAAAACGTGCAGATCCGCATGGTCCACGAATCTTTTTTCGCCTTGTTCGAGCTGCTGATCATCGGTGTCAAAATCGTCGTGCTGGCGCTCGGCATTCGGCAGATCGCCGCCGGCGAGTCGACGATCGGAACGGTGCTGGCGCTGCTGCTGCTGATCGACAAAGTGTATTCGCCCATCGCGATTTTCAACGTGATCTACGTCAATTACCGGCTCGACCGATTGGCTTACGACCGCTTCGAACGGTCGCTTGACGCGCCGGAAGACCGCAATTTGAACCGCGGGCGGCTGGTGGAGACGCTGCGGGGAACCATTCGATTCGAACACGTATCGTTTCGCTACGACGCGGACCGCCCCGCCCTGCTGCGCGGCGTCTCGTTCTCCCTGCCCGCCGGCTCGTCGACCGCGATCGTCGGGCTCAGCGGCAGCGGCAAATCGACTCTGGTCAAGCTGCTGCTCGGCCTGCTCAAAAAAGACTCGGGACAGCTGACGATCGACGGCTTCGATATCGACGAACTGTGCCTGGACAGCCTGTACGCGCGCACCTCGTACATTTCGCAGGATGCCCCGATCTTCGACGATACGCTGCGCGGCAATCTGGCGTTCGACGCACCGGCCGACGAAGCCGAGCTGCTGCGCGCGCTCGACGACGTCAGGCTTGGCGACAAGCTGCGCAGCCTGCCGGAAGGCCTCGACACGCCTGTCGGCGAGCGCGGCATGAAGCTGTCCGGCGGCGAGAAGCAGCGCCTTGCGTTCGCCCGCGTGCTGTTCCAGCAGCGGGACCTCGTCGTGCTCGACGAGCCGGTCTCCGCGCTCGACAACATCACGGAGCGCCGCATCATGGAGACGGTGCTGGACCGCTTCCGCGGCCGCACTTTGATCATCGTCGCCCATCGCCTGCACGCGATTCGCAGCGTCGACCGCATCTTGCTTATGCGCGGCGGCGAACTGGTCGATCAGGGCCGCTTCGAGGATCTGCTGGCGCGCAGCGCCTATTTCCGGGAGCTGTGGAGCAAGGACGGGGACGTTCAGGCACACGGGTGAGCGGTCGGGAGACGGCTTTGTAAGGCGTAAGGATTATAGATTACAGCTTCTAGATTATGCAAAAAAAAGCGGTTCCTGCTCGTTCGATACGAGTGGGGACCGCTTTTTTGGTGCGGGGGTGGCGGGTTATTGAGGTTATTCCGGTTAGTCGCCGACTTCGAATCTGTATCTCAAGCTTCGCATCTCTTCTTCGTCTCCGTGCTTTTCGGCTTCAAGGCATGTGCGGATCTGCTGCCGGTCTATCCCGCCTGCCCATTCAGCCCAACCAGCGCTTCCTCCGCCCGCTTCAGGCTGTCGCGGGTCCATTCCGGCACGTCGGGGCGGCGCAGCGCTTCTTCCGCCGTCAGCCATACAAGCTCGGCTACCTCGTCCGGGCTGGCTGCAAAAGCTTCTCCGCTTTCCCAGAAGCAGGCAAAAATCACGTTCACCACCGGCACGCCGCGATCCGTCACAAAAGACGTGCTGTGCGCATATCTCATGTCCCGCGCGACCGAGACGCCGACTTCCTCCGCAATCTCGCGCCGCAGCGTCGATTCGAGAATCGACGACTCCGCCCCTTGCGTCTCCACTTTGCCGCCCACGAGCGCAAGCGTGCCTGCCGCATGTTCTTCCGCCGCTCCGCGTCGGATCAGCAGCCAGCGCCCGTCTTTGCGAATCGCGCCTTCCACGTTCACGATAAACATATTCGCCTTCCTCCTTTTTTGCATCCGGCTTTGCCGTAATATCCTGCTCTCATTATAAAGGAACAAAGGCTCCATAAAAAACCTTTCGGTCTGCGCGAAAAAAACCTCCGGCGTCCTAAGCCGAAGGCGGGGGATTGCCGGGCAAAGCGGCGAGCGGCGCAAAGCGGCGTGACAGCGCAGAACGGCGCAGCAGAGCCGGGTTTGTCCCTGTATAACGCTGTAACGAATCGTAGTCGCGCTATTTGCCCACAAGACCGCTTTTATCGAAACTTAACGAATCGTAATCATTCTATTTGCCGCAAATCGCCTTAAAACGACCGTTTAGCGCTTCATAAGGATGTGACGATTCGTTAGTTTGCAAAAGCAGCGAAAAATCGGCAAATAGCGATCTGAAGATTCGTTAGCGTTCAATTCATGCGTTCAATTCATTCCTTCAGCTGGTCCCCTGCAGTCCCTTAACCCCGCTGTCCCACTATTTCGTCGTCTCGCTAGCTCACTCTTCCGCCGTTTCTTCCCCTCCCCAAATAACCCGCATACACCAAACAAACCCGGCCCTCCATCTGGAGAACCGGGCTTATTGGAATGGCTAGCCTGTCGCCGTCATGCGCCGACAGGTCCGAGCCGAATCAGATCTTGAACTTTTCCACGATGCCGGACAGCGAATCGGCCATTTCCTTGAGCTGGAACGAAGTGCTCTCCATCTCGTTCATCGACGCCGATTGCTGTTCGCTCATGGCGGAGACTTCCTCGGTCAGCGCGGCCATCTCTTCGGTCACGCGCGTGATCTCATGGATCGAGCGGTCCACGCTCTGCGAACCGGCCGACATCTCTTCGACGGTGCCGGCGACTTCCACGATCTGTCCGCTGAGCGAATTGACGCGCTCGACGATCGCTTCGAAGGCGCTGCCCGCGTCGCTGAGCGACGCGACGCCGTGCTCGACGCTGCCGGAACTGGCTTCGACCAGTTCGACGATCGTGCGAATGCCGGTCGTCATTGCCGTGATGATCCGGCTGATCTCCTGCGTCGAGCGGGAAGACTGATCCGCGAGCTTGCGGATCTCGGACGCGACGACGCTGAAGCCGAGCCCGTGCTCGCCGGCGCGCGCCGCTTCGATCGCGGCGTTGAGCGCGAGCAGATTCGTCTGGCTGGACGTCTCGGAGATATAGCCCGTAATCGACAGCACTTCGCTCGAACGTTCCGCCAGCTCCGAGACGCTGCCGCGGATGCTCATGAACGCGTCGGCCACGCCCTGCACCTGCACGACGCTTGCCTGAATGCGGCGTTCGCCTTCGGCGGCTACGCCTCGCGTCTCTTTGGCGAGCTCCGCCACGCCGGAAGCGGCTCCCGCCACCTGCTCAAGGCCGGAAGTCGTCTGCTTCATCACCGCGGAAATATCTTCCGTCTGCGACACCTGGCGCTCCGAACCTTCCGCCACGCGCTGGATCGATGTCGTCACTTCCTTCACGGAACGGGAATTTTCCTGCGCGCCCTGCTGCAAAGCGGAAGAAGCGTTCAGCAGTTCGATGGTGTTGCCCTTGAGGTCGCGAATCATGTCCTGCAGGCTGACCAGCAGCAGATTCGTCGCTTCGCCGAGATCTTTGATCTCGTCGTTGCTCCGCACTTCGATACGCTTCGTCAGGTCGCCGCCGGAAGAAGCGATGTCGCGGATCGTTCCGGTCACCGCTTTGAGGCTGCGGGACACGCCCGAAGAGATGAACCACGCCAGCAGCACCGAGACGATCAGGATGACTAGGATCAGCAGGAACAGCATATTTTTCAACATTTTGTTGCTCTCGTGCATGCTGTTGACGCGCTCTTGCGTCAGCACTTTTTCCGTGTCCATAAAATCGGAGGCAAGTCCGCGGAAAGCATCCATGTCCTGCTTGCCCGGGTCATTCGTGAAAAACCGGTCCAGGCCTGCCTCGTCTCCGGCACGCTTCATCGCGATCGTTGCATCGCCGGCCGTGCGAATCCAGCTTTCGATCTTGCCTTTGATCTGGCTCAGCCGTTCCTGCTGCGCGGGATTGTCCGACACCAACAGGTTCAGCGCTTCATAGTCTTTGACCCATTCTTGTTGGCCGGCATTATAAGGGTCCAAATATTTGTCTTGACCGGTAACGATAAATCCTCGCTGTCCGGTTTCCATATTGATCACGCTTTTTTCGATAGAGTTTATGCGGTCGTGCACGTCCATATCGTGACCCGCGATAAAATTCATTTCGCTCTCCAACTTGTCGATCTGACCGCGCACGACCAGAACGGCCACCGCCAACAGAACGATGACGAGCAGGTACCCGATTCCTATTTTGACTCCAATATTAAATCTGAATCGTTTCATCCCGTTTACACGCTCCTTATTTTGAGAAAAACCCTTCGTATATTTGTTTATCGGAAAAAAACCCTTAAAAATAAGCCCCATCTCTATTTCGATATTCAAAAGCTTTTTTCGACGAAACGATTTTATTTTCAAAAAAGTTCCTTTTCGATAACGTTTTATGTTCAGGGGCGTTTGAGTCGGGTAAAAGATAAAGCGGTTACAAGAAATTGGGCCGCGCATCCGTTTCTACATACCAAGGAGGCCTACATGTTCAAAAGAAGCTTTAAGCCCGCTTTTTCCATGCTGCTCGCCGCCCTTCTTCTGCTGACGCTGCTGCCTGCAGCCGCCGGCACCGCTTCCGCAGCCGAAAATCCGCCGAAAAGCCCGATGCAAACGTACGTCGATCGCATGCAGCCCGGCTGGAACCTCGGCAACACGCTGGATTCCGTCGGAGCCGACGAAACAGCCTGGGGCAATCCGCGCGTCACGCGCGAGCTGATCAAGCAAATCTCTCGCCAGGGCTTCAACAGCATCCGGATTCCGGTGACCTGGGATAACCATGTCGGACCGGCGCCGGAGTACAAAATCGATCCCGCCTACCTCGACCGCGTCGCGGAAGTCGTCGGTTGGGCCCGCTCCGAGAACCTGTACGTGCTGATCAATGTTCACCACGATTCGTGGGTCTGGATCAGCAAGATGGAGAGCAATCACGACGAGACGCTCGCCCGCTACAACGCCATCTGGAAGCAGATCGCGGACCGTTTCAAGAACGAATCCGACAAGCTTTCGTTCGAGAGCGTCAACGAACCGCGCTTCACGGACGGCGGCACGACGGACGAAGCGAAAGCCCAGTCCATGCTGGACGAGCTGAACCTGTCGTTCCACAAGATCGTGCGGGATTCGGGCGGCAAAAACGCGACCCGGCCGCTCGTCCTGTCGACGCTTGAAGCTTCGCCGTCGCAGGAACGCATGGATGCGCTGTACAAAACGTTCGAACAGCTCAAAGCCGACAAAAACCTGATCGCCACCGTGCATTATTACGGATACTGGCCGTTCAGCGTAAACGTTGCCGGCAAAACGACGTTCGACGCGGAGACGCAAGGCAATATCGTGAACACGTTCGACGACGTGTACGAAACGTTTACCGCCCGCGGCATTCCGGTCATTCTGGGCGAGTACGGCCTGCTCGGTTTTGACCAGGGCCTCGACGTGATCGAACAAGGCGAGAAGCTGAAATTTTTCGAATTCCTCACTTATTATTTGAAGGAAAAGCATATCGCCGGCATGTGGTGGGATAACGGACAGCATTTCAGCCGTACCCAGTACAAGTGGTCCGATCCCGAACTGTACGAGATTATCCGTTCCGGCCAGAACCAGCGCTCGGCCGTGGCCGAATCGGACCTGATCCAACTGCGTCAGGGCGAGAAGATCGCGGACGCCGTCGTCCAGCTCCAGCTGAACGGCAACAAGCTGAATTCGCTCAAAGCCGACGGCAAGCGCCTGACGCGCAACAAAGAGTATATGCTGAACGGCGAGACGCTGACGATTCCGGCAGCGACGCTTGAGCGTCTGACAGCCGGCGGCAAGCTCGGCGTGAATGCCGTGCTGACCGCCGGGTTCACCAAAGGTCCGGATTGGAACTTCTACCTGACCGTGCACCAAACGCCGGTATTGGGCGCGGCAACCGGTACGACGACCGATTTCGCGATTCCGACCGTGTTCAACGGCGACAAGCTCGCCACGATGGAAGCGGTCTACGTATCGGGCGGCAGCGCCGGTCCGAACGATTGGACTTCGTTCAAGGAATTCGGACGCACTTTCGATCCGGATTATACGGCGAACGAGATCGTTCTGACGCAGACGCTGCTCGACACGCTGCGCGATAACGATCCGGTCAAGCTCACGTTCCATTTCTGGAGCGGAGACAAAGTGACGTATACCGTAACCAAGACCGGCACAAGCGTAAGCGGACAGCCGACTCCTTAATCTTTTTCAGGCAAAGCGAACGATCCCCCGTCCGCTTTCAAGCCGCCCGACACCGGATATCCGGCTTCGTGCGGCTTTTCTGTTGGCACAAGACAACGCGCCGATTTTGCTTTATGATACAAGCAGAATTCGTTACGGGAGGACAACATAGATGACAGATCCCAGATTACAGCGGCTTGCCCGCACGGTTGTGCAATATTCCGCCAGCGTGCAGCCCGGCGAAAACGTATTGATTCGCGCGCTGGACGTGCACGATGCCGATATACTCGCGCCTTTTATCGACGAGATCCATGCGGCCGGCGGACATGCTTTTGTCGACGTCAGCGATTATGCGGTGAACCGGCGCATGATGCTCGGCGGAACCGAAGCCCAGTTCCGGCTCGACGCGGCGTTCAAATTGGAACAGATGCAGCGGATGGACGCGGTGGTGCTCGTACTCGGCGAGAACAACGTGTTCGAATACGCCGACGTGCCGGCTGCCAAGCGCGACGCGTACCGCAAATGGTACAAACCGGTGACCGACGAACAAACGAAGAAAAAGTGGATTTTGTTCAATTATCCGACAAAAGCGTACGCGCAGCTCGCGGAGATGAGCACGGAATCGTATGCGCAGTTTCTGTACGATACGTGCACGATGGATTACAGCCGGATGTCCGCCGCGATGGACCCGCTGGTCGAGCTGATGAATGCGACCGACCGCGTCCGCATCGTCGCGCCGGATACGGATTTGTCTTTTTCGATTGCCGGCATGAATGCGGTCAAATGCGACGGCAAGGTCAACCTGCCCGACGGCGAAGTGTACACCGCTCCCGTCCTCGAGTCGGTCGAAGGCACAATCACGTTCAACACCGGAGCTTCCTACCTCGGGCAGAACTTCGGCAGGGTGTCGTTCACGTTCGAACAAGGGAAGATCGTGTCGAGCCGCAGCGACAACGACGACAAGCTGAACGAGCTGCTCGATGCCGACGAGGGGGCGCGCCGGATCGGCGAATTCGCGCTCGGCGTCAACCCTTACGTTAACCGGATCATGAACGATATCGGCTTCGACGAGAAGATCAACGGCAGCCTCCATTTCGCGCTCGGACAAGCGTACGCGAATGCGGACAACGGCAACCGGTCGGATATCCACTGGGACATCATGCTGCTGCTCAAAGAACCGTTCGGCGGCGGCGAAATTTATTTTGACGATACGCTGATCAGCCGGAACGGACGGTTTGTCGCGGACGCGCTGCTCGGATTGAATCCGGAGAACCTGACGTAACCTGACATAACCTGACCGAGCAGCCCCACACGGCCTGCATTCGGCTGCCCTGAACGGCCCCCTGCGGGCCGTTTTTGGCGATCTCTGATTTTCGCATGGATTTATGACGGATTATAGGGGTGTTTCCAAATTTTTGAATATGTTATTTTAGTATCAAGCAAACGCTTACATCTTGTTCGGCGTTTGAAATCCCTTATCGAAAAGGAGTTCATTCATGCGAAAAAGAACGATCAAGCCGCTGGCCGCCCTGGCGCTCGCCGCCGCTTTGCTGCTCTCCCTGCTGCCTGTCTCCGTTCCGGCATCCGCCGCCGCTCCGCAAAGCGCGATGCAATCCTATGTGGAAGCGATGCAGCCCGGCTGGAACCTGGGCAACTCGCTCGACGCCGTCGGCCAGGACGAGACCGCATGGGGCAACCCCCGCATCACCAAGGAACTGATCCAGAATATCGCCGCTCAAGGCTATAAAAGTATCCGGATTCCCGTCACCTGGGATGCCCATATCGGCGGCGCGCCGAATTATACGATCGACGCCGCTTACATGAACCGGGTCAAGGAAGTGACGCAGTGGGCGCTCGACGCCAATCTGTACGTCATGGTCAACGTGCATCACGATTCCTGGGTCTGGCTGAGCAAGATGGAGAACAACCGCGATCAGACGCTGGCCCGCTACAACGCCGTCTGGACGCAAATTGCAAACGCCTTCAAAGGCAGCTCCAACAAGCTGATGTTCGAGAGCGTCAACGAGCCGCGGTTCACCGACGGCGGCACGACCGACGAAGGCAAGCAGCAGGCGCTGCTCAATACGCTGAACGATTCGTTCCACAAAATCGTGCGCGACTCCGGCGGAGGCAATACGGCCCGTCCGCTCGTCATCTCGACGCTGGAAGCGTCCCCTTCGCAGGAACGCATGACGGCGACGTACAACGCGATCTCCAAATGGAACGACAAAAATATTATCGCGACCGTGCACTACTACGGCTTCTGGCCGTTCAGCGTGAATATCGCCGGTTACACGACGTTCAACGCGGAAGTGCAAAACGATATTACGACCACGTTCGACAACGTCTACAACACCTTCGTGGCCAAAGGCATTCCGGTCATCGTCGGCGAATACGGCCTGCTCGGCTTCGACAAAAACACCGGCGTTATCGAGCAGGGCGAGAAACTGAAATTTTTCGAGTATATCGGCCATTACCTGAAGCAGAAGCAGATCGCCACCATGCTGTGGGACAACGGTCAGCACTTCAGCCGCACGACCTACAAATGGTCCGATGCCGACCTGTTCAACGTCATCAAAGCTTCCTGGAGCGGCCGTTCGGCCACCGCTTCGAGCGATTTGATCCACGTAAAAAAAGGAGCCGCCGCGCAGGACAAAAGCGTGACGCTCAACCTGAACGGCCGCACGCTCTCCTCGCTGAGCGTTAACGGCACGGCGCTGCAGTCCGGCACCGATTACACGCTCAGCGGCAGCACCCTGACGTTCAAAGCGTCACGCCTGTCCCAGCTGACGTCTTCCGGCACGCTCGGCAAAAGCGCCGTGATCACCGCCAAGTTCAACGGCGGCGCGGACTGGAAATTCAACGTCGTCCTGTACCAGACGCCGAAGCTGTCGAACACAAGCGGCACGACGTCCGCGTTCTCCATTCCGACCGCGTTTGGCGGCGACCAGCTCGCGACGATGGAAGCCGTCTATGCCGGCGGCGGCAATGCCGGCCCGCAAAACTGGACGTCTTACAAAGAGTTCGAGACGGCGTTCACGCCGACGAGCGGCGCGATCAAGCTGCAGCCGGCCTTCTTCGCCGAGACGAACGACGGCAGCGTGAAATTGACGTTCCATTTCTGGAGCGGGGAAAAAGTGACGTACACGATCACAAAGAACGGTTCGAACGTTACCGGAACGGCTTCTTAAATCCACTTCATCCGCAAGCGCGTCCGCCAATCAACGGCGGAGGCGCTTTTTTTGCGTTCGGCCTGGGCCGAAATGCGCGGAATCGGCGTACGCGGGAGCCGGCCCGGGTAATACTTCTTATTCGCAGCGTCTGAATACCGACTCCCTTTTCCCGACTATCCGACCGACAAGGAGCTGAATGCGATGAACGACCGCAATCCCCCGACTACCGTCCCGCGCACGATCGGACGGATTCTGTTCGCGCTGCTGTTCGTGGCCGCGGGCATCTATCATTTTCAGGAAACGATCGGCTTTGCCGCCATGCTGCCCGACTTCGTGCCGCTGCGCAAAGAGTTGATCTGGGTTACCGGCGTGGTGGAATGGATCTTGGCGATCCTGCTGTTCGTGCCGCGGATCCGCAAGCTGATGGGCATCGTCATCTCGATCTACCTGGTCCTCATCTTCCCGGCCAATATCTATTCGGCGATTATGAACATTCCGATGCCGGGCCAACATTACACGCCGCCAATCTACCTCTGGCTCCGCCTGCTCGTGCAGCCGCTGTTCATCTGGTGGATTCTGTGGGCAACCTGGCCGCCGAAAAACAAGCGTTAAGCTTGCGGCGAACCGGTAGGCGACGTACGTTGTCGTGGCCGTCCGCACAGGAAACAAAGAAGCGTCCGGGGGAAGTGGCCCGGGCGCTTCTTTGTTTGATTTTTTATTTAAAACCAATGATCAATTCTTTGTCCATACCCGCTGCAATTTCATCGAGTAGTTGAACGGATACGTTCATGCTCCCGTTTTCAATTCGGGCGATCGTGGATTGAGATTTTCCAATTCGCTTGGCAAATTCCCTTTGAGAAAGACCATATTCCTCTCGCAGCTTCATTAGGGCCACAGCCGCTTTCAAACGATTATCTTCTTTTCGAAATTCCTGCTCGAAGACAGAATCATTCTTTTTCTTTTGTTCGATCAGTTTGTCGATGGCACTCATGTTGTTCCTCCTTATAACGTGCTCGCAAATTTTTAGCATATTCGATTTCGCTTTGAGGTGTTTTTTGTGATTTTTTAGTAAATCCATGCGTAATCATATATTCGGTTCCTATTTTCTGAAAATAAACAGCTCTCTGGATGTTGTTCCCTACTTTGGATCTTAATTCATATAAATCATCATCCAATTTCTTAACCCATTCCATTTTGATCGCAATTAAAAGTCCGTGATCTTCCGTATTTTTGATGACTGTCAATAACTTGGCTTGATCTTTTACAGGAATCGAATTCAAAAAATCCTCAAACTCACTTGAGCCATCTCGATTACGAATATAGTCGAACTCCACCTGTTTTTCCATACTCTCATGATAGCACATCCGCTATCAATTTTCAGTTATCTATGTAAATTCCCGGCTTGGCTAACGTATCGTATATCCGTTAGAATTTCCCGCATTTTTCGATACATCATCTTCATCCCTCAACTCGGTTTTTTCGCTTATTCGTTTGCCTGTCAATCCCTGATCTTGAGGTTCTGCCGTGGATGCTATTCCGACCTTCCATTTGGAGAACCGGGCTGCCCGACACCTTGAAGCGGCCGGGATATTCCCGGCCGCTTCAGGGTCGCTCACTTCAACGTCTCCCACCGCGCCCACAGCTCCGGCGGGTTCAATTCGTAGATGCCGTCCGCGCGGAACATGTACTGGTGCATCACGAATTCCCGCCGCAGCGTGGCAAAATCTTCGTGGAACGAGCGGATGAAGTCGTTGATCTCCCGCTCTTCGTATGGGCGTCCCGGCTCCAGGCGCTTGACCAGCTCTTCGAGCACGATCAGTTTCTTTTTGAGCTGGGCGGGGATGCTTTTAAGGCGGCCGTCCGGCGTCAAAAAGCTTTTCAGCACGGAAGCGCGCAGTTTGGCCTGCCGTTCAAGTTCCGAAGGCTCGATTTCGGCGGCTTCGCCGTCCGCGCCGCGCCGGTAGATCAGCTCCGCCGTGGCCGAACCGCTGCTGCGGATAAAATAGTCGTCGAGCGAAAAATAAATCGTGTTCTTGTCCCGGCGTTCCCGGATCAGGCTCGCTGCCCGCAGCTTCGCCGCATGATGCGTAATGGTCGCCGGCGTCACGCTCAGCCGCCGGGCCAGCGCCTGGCCGTTCAATTCGCCTTCGCGGAGCAGGATTAGCATCCGAATCCGCGTCGGATCGGCCAGCGCCTTGTGGTAAGCGACCAGTTTCTCCAATTGCATGCCAACCGCACTCCTCTCGGGTCATTGTTGTCTGTCCCAATTGAAGCACGAATTCGGCGGCGGAAGCAAGCCGGGGGACGGCTTTAGCTTTTTGGGGGAGCGGGCCGCATGCCTCGCAGATGTCCGGTATCCGCAAACGTTCCGACTCGCAGCCCGTCAGGACCCACAAGCAGTTCCGTGATCGAACACTCGGGAATGAGTGCGGTCTGCACGGCCGCAAACTCGGGCGCAAGAGCATTTTGCTCCGCTTCGGAGAGCGACAGGCTCAGAAAATCGGTAATCAGTCCGCCGTGCGTGACGAACAGTATTCCGTGCCCCGGCGGGCAGCGAAGCGCCCAGTCGGACACGGCGGCGGACAAGCGGCCGGCCGCGACCGCAGCGGAATCGCCGCCGCCCGGCGGGCGGTAATGAGGCTCTGCCGTGCAGCGGTCCCAGATCGCCGTGAATTGTTCGAACGTCTGGCCGGGCATGTCGCCCCAATTCGCGCGTTCGCGCAGACGGACATCGACGACCGCTTCGAGCTGAAGAACGCGCGCCGCGCAGTCGGCCGTTTCCTTCGCCCGGCGCAGCGGGCTTGAGACGATCGCTGTAATCGGACGTCCGCGCAGCGCTTCGGCCGTCGCTTTCGCCTGTTCGATACCGGCAGCCGTTAGCGGGACGTCTCCGATCGCTATCTTTTTCAAACCGTGTCGAACCAACCAGATCGTAACCGTCATTCGGCAATCTCCTCCCTATTTCCAATCGAATGTTCATGAGCCGCCCCAAGCGCCTGCGCGTTCAGTGGCCGGCGCAGAGGCAGCAGCCGCAGGGCCGGGATGCAGGACAACACGATCAGCACGCCCGCGCCCAGACCGATCGTGCGCGCCGGCAGCCAGTCGAGCAGAACGCCCGCGGCCAGCATCGAGACGCCCATCGTGACGTTGGACAGCGTCTCGTTCAGCGCGAACGCCCGGCCGTGCACCCGCTCCGGGATCGCGCTCATCATCAGCGTGGCCAGCGCCGCGTTCGCGATCCCTCCGCCGAGTGTCGCCAGCAGAATGAATGCCGCGCCGACTATGAGGTTCGGCGCGGCGCTGACGCCGATATGCGCCAGTCCTTCCGCGGCGGCGCCGGCGATGACGGCCTGCACCGGCCAGCGTTTGAACGACGGCGCCAGCAGACCGCCGAGGATAAAGCCGATGCCAAGCGAGCCGTACAAAATGCCGACTCCCCGGTCGCCCGCCGCGAATACCTGATACCCGTATACGCTGATCAGCACGTTGATCGCGCCGCCGCCGATCGGCCAGGCGATCGACTGGATCGCGACGACCTTCATCAGCGCCGAGCGGCGGAACGTTCGCCAGAACGCCGCGTTCTCGCGCTCGCTTGGCGCCGCGCCCGGCACGTCGGCCGTTCCGGCTTCGAAAGCCCGGCGCGTGCCTTCGGCAGAACCTGCCGCGTTCGGCTCCGGCATCTTCCAGATCAGCAGCCCCGACAGCAGGAACGTCAACGCGTTCAGGCCGAACGACCACTGCGGACCGAACGCCGCGCTGGCCGCTCCGCCGAGCATGGCGCCGAGCGTCATGTTCATGCCGCCCAGCGTCTGGTCGAACGCGTTGGCCGCCGGCAGATTACCCGGGCTGACGATCCGGGGAATCAGCGACTGCCGGGCCGGCAGCGACAGCGCCGAGAAGACGACGAGGCCGACCGTCGCGGCGTAGGCGATCCAGATCCGCTCCGGCGTATCGACCCACAGCAGCGACAGCGCCAGGCCGATCCGGGCCAAATCCGAGACCAGCAGGATCTTTTTCTTGCTGCGCTTGTCGGCCAGCAAGCCGCCGATCGGGCCCATCACGAGAAACGGCAGCGTTCTCGCCGCAAGTGTAATGCCGACAGCCATGCCGGAGCCGGTCAGCTGAAGCAGCAGGCTTAAGATCGCCACGCTGCTGAACCAGTCGCCGATGCCGCTGACGAAATTGGCCGCCGCAAGTTTGCGGTACGCCGGCTCTTTTTTCCATAATTCCAGCAGTTCGCCCATGTCTTCGCCGCCTCAGGACAGGTCTTCCCAGCGCCGGGCCGCCGACAAGGGATTGCGCCTGTAGACTTCGTCGCTGCGCGACATGAAGCCCTGCACGATAAATTCCCGCCGGATCGTCGCGTAATCGTCATGCACGAGGCGGATAAAAGCATTGATCTCCGATTCCGCGTAGGTTCGTTCCATTTCCAACTGTTCCACCAAATATTCCAGCACGATCAGTTTCTTCTTGAGCTGCGCCGGGATGTTTTTGAGCCGTCCTTCCCGATCGAAAAAATGGCGGATGACCGAGTCGCGCAGTCGGATGTTGGGGTCCTGATTGAAGTTTCTGTTGGATTCGTGCTCGAAGTCTGTTTTGGGCTGCGTCATGGGGCTGCCTCCTCTTTTTAATTTAACATATATCTAATTAGTTAAATGTTAAATTAGATATTACCGGGGCATCGGCCGCTTGTCAACGCAAAAAAGACGCGACCGCATCGCGGCCGCGCCTTAAACTTGATTTTAAGATTCTTTTCCGCCCAAACTCAAGCTTCCGGCAGCAGCATCCGCCAGAACTGCCAAGCGGCAACGTATTCGTCCAGCTCGGCCGATCGTTCCGCGGCGCGGACGCCCATCGTGCAGTAGACGCGCAGCAGCGCTTCCTGCACCAGCCGCTCCTGGTCCACCGTCTGGCTCGTCAGCTGCGCGTACGCTTCGAACAGCACTTCCAGCGACAAATCGTCCGGCGTCGAGCAGAAAGCCTGCACCAGATCGTACAGCACCGGACCGGCCGTCGGCCGAGGTTCGATAACGCCGACCAGTTCCTTGCTGCGGAACACCAGATTGCGCGCGTCGGTATGGCCGTGCAGCAAGTATTTGCCGCCCGCTTCAGCCAGCGGCTCCAGCAGCAGCGCCACGCGTTCGCAATCTTCCGCCGGCTGCAGCCCGTTCAGATTCTCCCGCGCTTTGGACAGTTCGCGTTCGTTGAACTCGCTCCAGGACGAACAAGGCTCCGTCAACCGGCCCCATTTGCCTCCGGCTTCGTCCGTCTCGTACCGGTTCAGCAGCTCGGTGACGAGCAGCGGCAGCCAGGCTTTTTTGGACCCGCGCGCTTCCCGGCTCTCGCCTGCCGTGCCGTCCACGTAAGGCTGGACCATATACCCTTTGACCGCATCGGCATACAGCAGCTTCGGCAGCAGCGGGCTGTCCGGGTAGGCTTTGTACAGCTGTTCGGACATGGCGACGTTCTCCGGCGTATCCATGCGCAGCGCGTATTTCGGCTTGCCGTCCGCGGTCAGCAGATATGTGCGCTTGCCGTCTTCTTCGCTCTCCGGTTTGTCGCGAAGTTCGACCGTTTCGATAATGCCTTTCATGAACAAATGCTGGATCGTGGCGTAAATGCGTGGTGCGAGCGTCATTTCTGTTTTTCCCCCTATATTGCGTAAATGCTTGGCCGCCTGTAAAAGTCAACTGATGTAGTGTACCACGCGGCGGGGACGTTACAAAAGGGCTTTGTAGGACGGCGCCGAGCCGATCACGCAAAATACTCGGGATAAAATTTCGGGCACAGGCAGTGCCGGTCGTTCAACGGAGGATCGATCGCCCGCTCCGCCAAAAAGTCCAGCCGGTCTTCGATCGCTTCGACGGACTTGACCGTGCGCGGCGTGACGTCGAACGGCTTGTCCGCGTCCGAGATCGTGATGACCAGCCGGCCGGGCCGGACCCAGACGTGGGCGGGCAGGTTGAACAGCTTCAGATGGCCGGGCTGCTTGAGGTTCGGATGATCCTGAATACGGAACCGGTCTGCTGCGGCGCTCGCGGCGTCCGTCTCGGGCAGCGTCTCAAGCGTGATCCCGAGATGGGCGCACGTCTCTTCGAGCGCTTCGAGCGAAGGCACGCGGAACGCGGCCATCAGCCGGTCCCGGTCGCCGGTCTGGTCGGCATTTGCGCGGCAGAACCGGAACGTGTGCAGCCGGCGCGCCCACTCTTTCAGTTCAAGCCGGGGATGCGTCTCGTAAAAATAGCGAAACCAAATTTCGTCCTGCTCTTCTTTGGTCGGCACATGGCGTTTGGGCTGCTTCTTCTCCGGTTTGATAAACAATCTCCACATGGACGGTCCCTCCCGCTGCTTTGGATGGAAACGGTCCGGGCAGGCGCTCCCGCCTCCGAGCCGTCTTCTTACCGTTATTGTACCCGCTGGGCAGGCGAAAGGTAGAGCTTTTCGGGCTTTTTTGCGAAAAAAGAAAGCTCTCTCCGCTCTCCGGCATTGACCGTCACACCGGGTCGGCGTATTCTGGTCGTGGACTTGTGCAGCGAAGAACCGAATACGCTTTCTGTTCGATCCTTACGCAGCCGTGCCTACGACGAGGAGGATATCCATGAACATTTTGTTGAACCTTTTTCCGGGCGGACGCCACAAAGCGCTCACTTTCAGTTACGACGACGGCATGACGCAGGACCGGCGGCTCGTCGACCTGTTCAACCGGCACGGCCTCAAAGCGACGTTCCATCTCAACTCCGGCAAGTTCGACGAACCGGGCTACGTCAAATACGAGGAAGTCGCCGGTCTGTATGCCGGACACGAGGTGTCGGCGCATACGGTGACGCATCCTTTTCTGGAGCGCGTTCCGCGCGAACGGCTCGTCATGGAAGTGATGGACGACCGCGGCGCGCTGGAAGAACTGACCGGCTATCCGGTGCGCGGCATGTCGTATCCGTTCGGTACGTACAACGACGAAGTGACGGACACGCTAGCCTCGCTCGGCATCCGCTACTGCCGCACCGTGCAGGCGACCGGGGAATTCGCGCTGCCGCAGCGTCCACTCACCTGGCATCCGACCTGCCACCACAAGCAGATGGCCGAGATCGGGGAAGTCTTCCTCGCGCTCGACCCGCCGCCGCCTTACGCGAATCTGGCGCTGCTCTACGTCTGGGGACACAGCTACGAATTCGACAACGACGGAAACTGGGACGAGATGGAGCAGTTCTGCGCCCGGATGGCCGGACGAAGCGACGTCTGGACGGCGACGAATATCGAAATCATCGATTACATGGACGCGCTGCATCGACTGGAGTTTGCCGTGGGCGGCACGCTCGTACGCAATCCGTCGGCGCTGTCCGTCTGGGTGACGGTCGACGGAGCACCGGTCGAGATCCTCGGCGGGGAAACGAAGCGGTTGGACGCATAACGAAAAAAAGACGGCACGGCGCCGCAATCATTCGACGCCGGCCGCGCATCTGCACGCCGATAGGCGCCCAAAAAGAGCCGGATCGCGATCCGGCTCTTTTTGGGCGTGCTTATTCACTTGTCGCTGCGCTCGAACGTCCATGTCCGGCCGTCGATCGTAATCGACCAGCTGCGGCCCGTTCCGTCGCTCAGGCGCTCCGTTTGCCAACGCAATCCGTCAAGTTCGCCCTTTTCGCCGCGAATCGGATCGGACCAGGTGACGCCGCCGTCGGACGTGACGTAGAACAGCAGCGGGTTCGTTTCCGGACTGCCGGCCGCGCCGTCGGTCTGGGCGATGAACAGGCCGAGTGGCGTGCCTTCGAACCGGATCGGCGTCTTGGGTTCAAACCGGGCGTCGGCAAAATCGGCGGGCACTTGGAGCGGCGTCCTGCTCCACGAGACTCCGCCGTCCGTCGTTCCGTAGAGACCCGGATCGCCCGTCTGCGAGGCAGCGACGGCGACCCAGCCTTGTTGGTCATCGGTGAAGCGCACGGCGCCTACCGCTCCGGCAGGGAAAGAACCGGTCCTCGAATCGTCGATCTTGACCCACTGCGCGCCGCCGTTCTCCGTTCGGTACAATCGGTTGTGCACGCCGGAAGTTCCGTCGGTTCGAGCTTCTATTTTCCAGCCGATACGGCCGTCATTCAAATAGTATTCCCGGATCGGGGCCGGATCGGCCTGGGCATCCGGGGCGGATTGCGATTCGCCGCGCGCGGCGGACGGTTCGTACACCACGGCGGAAGGCGTGACTTGCACAGGCAAAGCGGTATCGGAATATCCGCTCTGTACGGAGCAGCCCGCAAACACGCTTCCGGCCAATATCAGCGCGGCCAGCCAGCCGGCATTTATCGAAAGTTTATGTCGTTTGTACATCTTGTTCAACCTCCTCGTTCGCCGCAAGTATAGCAAACTATGGAAGTTGGAAAGTAACAACGCGCTCTTGCGTTGTCATTTGCCGGTTAAAATTCGGTAACTACTCTCGGCCGGCCTCGGACGGCGTAGTGCTTGAAGCCGAACGAGACATTGACGGCGAAGCTCCACAGGATGCCGTCTTCGGCTGCGCCAACTTCGCACACGACCTCGTACGGCGTCTCGATATAACGAAGTACAAAGCGCAGCGGTTGTTCCTGATCTCCCGCAGCTCCGACGTTCGTGACCGAAGTGACGACCCGCTGACGATGCAGAGAAAGGTCTTTGACGAACACTCCTTCCGCTTCGATCGAGCGCGATATGTCAAAAGGAAGCGTGCCGCTGCGTTCGTCCGCATAATCCGTCGTAAGCTCGAATCCGCACGCCGTCCGGCCAAACCGTACCGAACGCAGCCCGTCCGGATTGTCGTCCAGCTCGTAGACCGTTCCGTCCGCGGCGGGAAATTCGAACATCGCTGCGGAAACGCGCGACGATCCGACCGAAGCCGCGGGACCGAAATCTTGCACGCCGCACTCGCCCTGCCCGTCCGCCCCGGTCGACGCCGCTTCGCGAAGCGGATGCGAGGGTCCGTCCGCTGCGGCGCCGCCGACGTCTTCTCCTGCCCAGGCGAAGATCAGATCCAGCAGCTTCTGCAGCGGCCGCATGCTCGGAAAAGCGCAGTTCGCCGCTATCGCCAAGTCGTGCTTCGGCGAGATCAGGCACAACTGACCGAACGAACCGTCTCCGCGATACGCGCCGAAACGGCACCGATGGAATTGAAAGCCGTAACCCTGCGCGGAATCGATCCGCTCCGGATTCACGCCCGTGCGGTTGTCGCTCTGCTCGGAAGACGCAAGTTCGATGTAGGCTGCCGAGACGATCCGCTTCCCTTCGTGCATGCCTCCGCCAAGCAGCATCTGCCCGAACTTGGCCGTGTCTTCCGTCGACAGACTGAGTCCCATGCCTCCGGCGGTCACGCCGAGCGGGCATCTCTCCCAGTCCGGACGCGTGATGCCGAGCGGCCCAAACAGCGCCGGCATCAGAAAATCGACCAGATCGCGGCCGGACACCCGCTCCACGATGGCCGCCAGCATGTAAGAAGAAGGCGTGCTATAGCGATAAAAAGTGCCAGGAACATGCTCTATCTTTTGCTCCAGAAAAGCGCGGGCCCAATCCTGCCGAGCCGTGACGCACGGGTAGATATCTTCGCCGTGTCCCGCGGTCATGGACAGCAGATGGCGCACCCGCATGGCTGACAGATGCAGGGAGACGTCGGCGGGCCGCTTGTCCGGGAAAAAGGATACGACGGTATCGTCCAACGACAACAGCCCCAGGTCGCAGGCGATACCGACGGCGATCGAGGTAAAGCTTTTGCTGAGCGAATACAGCATCTGCGGTACGCCGGCCCGGTAAGGCGGACGGTACAGCTCCAGCGCTTTGCGGCCCTCGTGCCGCAGCACGAGACTGTTCACCGCAAGGTCCGAGCGTTCGATTCTTGCGCGCAGCGCTTCATAATCGGTTGGGCCAACAGACAAGCGATCCCTTCTTTCCATTTCCGGCGGCAGGCTCCTTCTCTTCCGTCGCCCGCCGACGCTCGCGTTCTTTTACATCACCATAAAATTGCCGTACCGGTTCAGGTAAGCTTCCCGCTCTTTGTAATCCGGCAGGATGCTGCCGAGCTTGCGCCAGAACGAGCGGTCGTGGTTCATATGATGGATATGGCACAGTTCGTGCACGATGACGTAGTCGATCGCGTAAGGAGGAGCCATGGCCAGCAAATAGTTGAAATTCAACCTTTTTCTCGAATCGCAGCTGCCCCATTTGGTCGCGGATTCGATAATTTCGATGACTTTCGGTTCGGCTTTGAGCTGTTTGGCGTACGGGCCGATCCGTTCGTTCACGATTTTTTTGCAGCTGGAAAAATAGAACTTTTTGAGGTCGCCGCGCAGCTGTTCTTCCGTGCGCCCTTCCGTCGGAATCAGCTCGTCCAACCGGCAGCGGCGTCCGAGGTACAGAAACTCGCCTTCGCCGTCTTTTTTGTATTCTTTGGGCTTCGGCGCTTCGCGCGCTTTGTCCTGTTTGGAGCGGGTCTCGATGATCCAGTCGGCCTGCTGCGCGACGGCGGCCTGAATCTCCGCTTCGGGCATCCCGTTCGGCGCTTTGACGGTCACCAGCCCATTCGGTTCGATCTGGACGTAGATTTTTTTGCGTTTGGCATATTCGACGTGGAATTCGATGGTGTGGTCGTTATGTTGAATGTTCATGGCCTTATTATAGGGCAAAAAGGCGTTCAAATGAACCGGTCTCGAACGTAAGGCAGACCTGCCGCGCGAAAAAAGCAAATCCCGGGGGGGAAGCTTAACCGGAATGCGGCGCACACCCGCCCCGATTCGTTTTTCCGGGCAATCGGAGTGCTGCGGCGGATGAGATTCCTCTAACGAACCGTGAACGCGCTATTTGTCCTCTAACGCGCTTTCCCCGGCGCTAACGAATCGTCATCACGCTATGGGCTCGAAATCGCGCTAAAATGACCGTTTGGCGGTCCATAAGGCTATGACGATTCGTTAGTTTGCGAAAAAGGCGCAAAATCGGCAAATAGCGGTATGAGGATTCGTTAGCTTCCGGCGAATCGCAGTCCTGCAAGACCCGAAGACCTGCGAGGCCCGCAAGGACACATAAGAGCTGGTAAGTCCCTGCAAGGTCGAGTCCAGTAAGACCCCGAAGACCGGCGAGGCCCGCAAGCCTTCGCCAAACCCCGCAAGCCTCCGCAGCCCGCGGCCTTTGCAAGACCCCGCAAACCCAAAACCCCCGACTCTCCTTCCGGAGAGTCGGGGGTTTCGATGCGGCGGGCAGGTCCCGAGCGGGACTTCCCGCGCTTGGGCTTCGCGTTACTTCATCATGGCCAGGATCATGCTGACCGCTTCGGCGCGCGTGGCTTCCTTGTTCGGAGCGAAACGCTCTCCGCCTACGCCGCCGGCCAGGCCGGCTTTGTTGGCCGCCGCGATGTACGGCACGGCCCATTTCGGGATGTCCGCGGCGTCTGCGAACGTCAGCTTCGCCGACGGGTCGAGCGGCAGCTTCGCCGCCCGCACGATCGTCGCGGTCAGCTCGGCGCGCGTCATGGCGCTGCCCGGACGGAACGTGCCGTCGCTGTATCCGCTGATCAGGCCCGCTTCGACCGCCGCGGCGATCTGCGGCGCGGCCCAGGCGCCTACGCGGCTGTTGTCCGTGAACGACGGCGTGGCCGTCGAAGCCGGAAGATCGAGCGCGCGAACGATCATGGTCACGAACTCGGCCCGGGTGACGGGGCTGTTCGGACGGAAATCGCCGTTTGCGTAGCCGTTGACGAAGCCGGCGGATACCGCGCGGCGTACGGCCGATTCCGCCCAGTGGCCGGCGATGTCGCCAAGTGCCGGCTGCGCCGATCCTGCGTTATCGGCCGGGTCCGGCGTCGGCACCGCAGGGACCGGAGTCGCCGGAGTCGGGACCGTCGGAGCCGGTGCCGTTGGAGCCGGCGCTGCCGGTACCGGAGTCACGGGCGCCGCAGGAGACGGCGCCGAAGGAACCGGGAACGTCGGAGCCGGCGTATTCGGATCCTGCGGGACGGAAGGCGTGCCTCCGCCCGGCGCTGCCGTTTGTTTGACGATGCCGAAGCGATCGATCACAAAAGGAATAGCGGCGCCGTTATCTTTTTGCTGATCGATTTCATACGTCGTCGCTGTCAGGCGGCCGCCGTCGATCGTGATCGCGACGAAGTTCTGCACCTGTCCGCGAACCGGACGGGTAGCGTTGGTCGGGTCCGGACCATACTTCGCGGCATGGTTTTCTTCGGCGCGGTTGAACAGAGCGTAGTAAGCGTCGCCGAGCGCCGGCTTTTGGTTTTTGTAATACACTTTGGCACCGGCGGTGGCCGGGATCAGGTAGATGCTGCCGTCCGGGTTGACCGTGTATTCCACGCTCTCTCCGCCGACGCTTTCTTTGATGACGGCGGCCTGGCCGGCCGTTCCGTCGCTTGTGATCGGCTTCGTGCGGGCATAGATATGGTCATGTCCCTGCACGACGAAGTCGATGCCGAGCTGCGCCATGAGCGGCGCGATCTTGCTGCGGACTCCGTTCGGTCCGATGATGTCTTTGTCGGTCGCGTGGTTCGACGTCGTGTAAGGGCCTTTGTGGATATTGACGACGATCCACTGCGCGCCTTTCGCTTTTGCCGCGTTCACGTCGTCTTGAAGCCACTGCACCTGAGCCGCCGAGAAGTTGGCGTACTCCGCCGAATCTTCGTTCGAGTTTAGCACGACGAAGTGCGCATTGCCGTAATCGTACGAATAATACGCGCCCGTCTCGGTGGCCGAACCTGCCGGCGTATCGAGATTGAAGTGATCGATAAAGGCGTAGTTCTCGTCTTCGTGGTTGCCGGCCGACGGCGCGATCGTCGTCTTGAGCAGGCTGTCTTGCGAATGGCCCAGCAGCCAGTTCCACTGTTCTTCGTTCGTTCCGGTGTCGACGATATCGCCGTTATGCACGACGAATTCGGCATTCGGCACGGTCGCGAGCGCTTTTCTCAGCGTCTCTGCGGACAGGGAAGCTTCGTCTTCTTCTTTGGCCTGGGTATCGGCCAGATCGATAAAGGTGAACGAATCGCTTCCGTCGTCGGTACGGAACGTACCGGTCTGGCTCCACATATTGATCGAAGCGTCGCCTACGCGGTAGGCGTAAGTCGTGCCGGCCGTCAGACCGGAAGCTGTCGCTTTATGCACTTTTTCCGTCGGGGAATTGGTCGCCGTGTAGCTGCTGCCCTTGAACGACAGCGCGTTCAAGAAATCGGCTGCGCCGCTGACGCCGCTCGCTGCGATCTGCACGTCCGTGCCCATGACGGACTGCGGCGTGTACCACGCAAAGCCTCTCGACGTGCGGCTGTCGCCGTGGAACGTCGCCGTAACTTTGCTGACTTTCGGCGTTTCGACGATCGGATCGGTCTTGCGAATGCCGTATTGGTCGTACAGATCCGAGGTGCCGTCCGGATTGACCGTGTACGTCTCGTAGCTCAGCGTGTCGCCGGTTACGCGGAAGCCCGTAAACATCGGCAGGTTCGGCTGACCGTACTTGGCCGCGTAATCGAACGTGCGGTTCGGTTTGGGCTGATACATTTTTTTGCCGGCCGCGTTCGTGATCAGGTACAGCGTCCCTTCGGGATTTTGCACAAATCCGTCCTGGCCCGCCTTGATATCGGTGAGCGGCTTGTTCTCATACATCTGGTAGCTGCGCGTATACGTATGGTCGTGACCGCTCAAGACCAGATCGATATCCAGTTCGTCGAACACTTTCGTCAGGTTTTCGCGGAAATATTTGACGTCCGTATCGTCCACGTGGCTGGCTACCGAATAAGGCGCCTTGTGCTGGACGACGACTTTCCATTTTTGGTCGGTATTTTTCGCTTCGTCGCGCAGCCACTGTACCTGCTTCTCGTACACTTCGCGCGTCTCCTGCGTCTGGCTGCTGCCGGAATATTCCGTGTTCAGCACCATGAAATGGACCGGGCCATAATCGAACGCATAGACGGAACCGTCCGGTTTTGCTCCCGTTCCCGCCAGGTTCGGAAGATTGAAATGCGTCGCGAAATTGTCGTAATTTTTGCTCTCGTGATTGCCCACAGCGGGCATCAGCGGCAGCGTGGTCAGAATGTTGCGGGCTTCGCCGAAGAACCATTTCCACTGCTCTTCGCGATCGCCGTGATCGACTTCATCACCGGAAATGACGATAAATTCCGATTTCGGGAATTTGCCCAGGCCGGCTTCGAGCACCGTGTTCCAGATCTCGAAATCGTTTTGGGTCGTGCCCTGGGAATCGGTCGTGAACAGGAAATCGAAGTCCGCGCGGCCTGTCCGTTCTGTCGTGAACGTGGACACTTCGCTCCAGTTGTTCTCCGTGCCGTCTCCGGCGCGGTAAGCGTAAGCGGTAGCCGGCTTCAGGTTGTTTGCCACCACTTTATGGCTGCTATAGTTCGTTCTTTGATTCGCATTTTTGTCGTTCAGGTTCTCGTAGACAGCCGTGACGACAGAGGTGCCTTCGTACGAGACCGCACTGTCGGCCGGGAAAGCTCCGCCGGTCCATTTGGAAGCTTCGACCACTTCCAGCTTGGTGCCCGTGACTTGCTCCGGCGCGTACCAGGCAAAGCCCAGGCTCGTGGACGGATCGCTGTTGAAGCTCAGCGTGATCGATTCCGGACGGCCGGAGACCCCGTTTCCGTCGTAAACGTTTTCGACTACTGTCTGACTAACCGTTCCGTCGTTCAAGGCTTGTTCTTCATTCGCTGCCGCCTGTGCCCGGCCCGTTCCCAAGCCCGGACTCAAAACGCCCAGCAGCAAAATAACGGCCAGAACTACGGATATTGCGCGTGACCAAGTCTTAAGCATGATTCTCTCCCCGATGTATATGTATTACCGAACCCGTGTCCAGTGGCTTCAGCATAACAATGCAATGTTAACGCTGCGTTTTTTCAGATAAAGACCTATGTAAAAAAGACCATTGTCACCATTTACCGATATATCCACGTTCGCAAAAAGAAAACTTATCCGTTAGAGATGCCGCTAACCGGGTAATAACAAGGCAGAGACTTTTAATCGAAGGGAGATTTTAATCATGGAAAAATCGTTTATTACTACAGCCGCTATCGGTGCCGCCGCAGGCGCGCTCATCGGTGCCGGAGCCGCCCTGATCGTCGCTACGCAAAAAGGCGAAGAGATTCGCCACACCGTGCTCGACGCGGTCGAAGCGCTGCGCGAAGCCGGCCCGCAAATGAACGAAAAAGGTCACGCTCTCGCCGAGAAAAGCCAGGAAGTGACCGGAGTCGTCAAGGAAACGCTCGGCGCGGTCAAAGAACTCAAGGAAGATACCGTATCCGCGGCGCGCGAAGTCAAATCGAACGTGCAGGATTCCGTCCGCACGTCGGGCACGAACGGCAAGCCGACCGACGGAAGCGCAGGCAGCATCTAAGTTCGTTTTCCTTATATGAGAATTGAGCCAGCCCTTTGCCCCGATTCGAGGCGGAGGGCTTTTTCTTTTGCCGCGACGTCGCATTTCCGACAAACCCGTGAAGAGACTGGCCTTCCAGGCCTGGGACCTTTACAATAAAAGAGAGGGCTTTTTCCAAACGGACCGTTCCGTTCCCATGGCCCGATCAATCAAAGGAGGGATCGCATGAGAGTACGCAGGAGCGTCGAGCTTACCCTTGTCGTGGCCATAGCCGCTCTGCTGGTCGCCTATTTTTTCTTTTTCAACCTGTCTTCGAATCTGCGCACGTACGGCTTCGAGGCCGGGGATGCGATCGTGGACGAAGGTTATTCGACCGACGCCGAGCATCCGACCAAATTGATGCTGCTCGCCAACGAAGAACGGATGGGCATCGTCGTGCTCGACGGCAAAGGTCTGGGCGTGTGGGAACACGACCCGATCGTCTCCATTCTTGAAAACCCGCAGGGCGGCGAGTTTGCGTCCGTCTATCTGCCGATTCTGAAGGATTGGGGCGAGCAAAGCTACACGGAGAAACATGTCTTCGCGAGCGCCTACGTCGAGATCGACGAGCGGCCGTTCGTACCGAACGGACCGGACTTTTACGTGCATGCCGATTACTTCGACGTCAACGGGCGCACGCTGGTGTATGCCCATGCGATGTCGGACGAAGACGTGTTCGGCGAAGAGCAGGTCATCGCGCATCTGCGGGAGCAGCTGGGGCTTGCGGAGAGCTGAGACTTCGGGACGTTCCCTTATTTAAAAGAGAGCACGCCGAAGCCCGGTTCGACCGCAGCGCCAAAAAGCACGGACGCCGATCGAGGATCGGTTCCGTGCTCTTTTTTTGCCATGCTGCGCTCTAGCCACGAATTCCGCGCCTAGGCCTGCGAAGTCAAAATGCGCGGACCGTCCGCGGTGATCGCAAGCGTATGCTCGTACTGCGCCGAATTGCGGCCGTCCGCGGTGCGAGCCGTCCAGCCGTTGGCGTCGCGCGACGTCTGCCAGACGCCGGCGTTGACCATCGGCTCGATGGTGATGACCATGCCTTCCTTGAGACGCTGGCCTTTGCCCGGCTCGCCGTAGTGCAGCACCTGCGGTTTCTCGTGGATGGTCGGCCCGATGCCGTGTCCGGTAAACTCGCGCACGACGGAGAAGCCTTCGCTTTCCACGTAGCTCTGGATCGCGTAGCCGATATCGCCGAGGCGATTGCCCGCGACCGCCGCTTCGACGCCCAGCTCCAGCGCGCGCAGCGTCACTTCCATCAGGCGCTTGTCTTCCGCCGACACGTCGCCGACCGCGTACGTCCAGGCCGAATCGGCCAGACCGCCGTTCAGGTTGACGACCATGTCGATCGTGACAAGATCGCCGCTCTTGAGCGGCTGGCGGCGCGGGAAGCCGTGGCACACTTCGTCGTTGATCGACGCGCACGTCGCGTATTCGTATCCGTTATATCCTTTTTGCTCCGGCGTCGCGCCGTGCTGCTTGAGAAACTTCTCGACGAACCGGTCGATCTCCATCGTGGTGACGCCCGGTTTGATCATTTTGGCAATTTCTTTGTGGCAGGCCGCAAGCAGGTCTCCCGCCGCGTCCATCATCCCGATTTCGCGTTCGCTTTTGAGTGTAATCATGATTTATCGCTCGATTCCTTATGGATTTAAGAAAATACCGTACTTCTATAAGGATAACGCCGTTTGAAAAATGGTGCAATCCGTCGGCATATGAAGCACCTATTCGGGTGCAGCGGATTACAACAAATGCATCGCCGATTCCGCTTCGTCCCACGGTACGGAATAACCGGCCCCTTTGGCGCAGAAGATCGACGACGACGTGTACAGCGGATCGGCGTTTTTGTCGTAGCCGCGCCGCGCGATGACTTCGTCCGTGTTGTGGCAGGGGCGGTAGCCGCCGTAGGTCAGGCTCAGCATGCCTTTGCCCCGGGTGAAGGACGCCAGTTCGACCGCATAATTCATGAACGAAGCGGCCGGCACGAGGCCGGTCAGGCTCAGGTGCGTCTCGCTCAGCTCCGGCGGATCGAAGGTCCCGTGCGCCTGCTGGACGTCGTGCATGATCCGGCCGAGATGCTCGGCCTCCGCGCGGATGCGGAAGCGGTAGCACGGCTCCAGCAGGACGTTGTCCGCCTGCTCCAGCCCCTGCCGCAGCGCGCGCAGCGTCGCTTCGCGAAAATCGCCGCCGTGCGTATGCTTGTTGTGCGCGCGGCCGGTGAGCAGCGTGACCTTCACGTCGGTCAGCGGAGAGCCGGTCAGCAGCCCGTGATGCTCGCGCTCCGTCACGTGCTGCCCGACCAGGTTGCGGTAGCCGACAGACAGGTCGTCCGCGTGGCATGCGTCCGCGAACGTCACGCCGCTGCCCCGCTCGCCGGGCTCGATGCGCAGATGCACCTCGGCGTAATGCCTCAGCGGCTCGAAATGCCCGTAGCCCGTCACCGGCGCCGCGATCGTCTCGCGGTACAGAATCTCCGGCGCGCCGAACGCCGCGTCCAGACCGAACCGCTCGCGCAGCACGGCGGTCAGCACTTCAAGCTGAATCGCGCCCATGACGCGGATCTGGAGCTGCTGCAGCTCTTCTTCCCAGAGGACGCCGAGCGCGGGATCTTCCGCTTCCAGCATCCGGAATACGCGCAGCGCGTCCTTGACCGGAAGCTCGCGCGGCAGCGAGACGCTTGCTGTCAGCGTCGGCGCCATCTCGAACGGGACCGGCTCGCGCGACAGGTCGCCGATGCCGTCTCCGGCCTGCGCTTCCGTCAGTCCGGTCACGGCGAACAGCTCGCCGGCGTACGCGCGATCGACCTGCGTATGCCGGTCGCCGCTGTAGACGCGGATACCGGTAATTTTCTCTTCGCGCACGCCGGATTGTTCCGCGCTTTCGCTGCGGTCCGCGTACGCGGCGAATTCCCGCACGCCGAGCGAACCTTGCAGACTTTTGATATACGTCAGCCGGGTTCCGTTCTCGTCGTGCCCGATCTTGTAGACGCGGCCGGCGAACGGCTTGCGCGCGTCTTCGTCTGCCTCCGCCGCGGCGTAATCCGTGACGGTGAGCCGGTCGAACAGGCGCAGAAAATCGGTCACGCCGATATCCAGCAGCGCCGACCCGTGCAGACACGGGTACACGCGGCATTCCCGAATCAGCCGGATCAACGCTTCGGTCCACTCGGTCCCCGTCAGCCGGTCGTCCAGATACCCTTCCAGCAGGTCTTCGTCGCGCTCGGCCAGAAACGTTTTGAGCGCTTCGGAGAGGTTGACCGGCGGCAGCTCTTGGGTATTTTCCTCCCCGTCATCCGTCTGTTCGATTTCCGCCGCTTCCGTCAGGTCGAACGCGTCCTGCGTCAGCAGACTGCGAATCTCGTCCGTCACCCGCTGCACGTCTGCGCCTGCCCGATCTGTTTTGTTAATAAAAAAGAACGTCGGAACCCCGTAACGCCGCAGCAGCTGCCACACCGTCTCCGTGTGCCCCTGCACCCCTTCCACCGCGCTCAGCAGCAGCACCGCGTAATCCATCGTGCGCAGCGCGCGTTCCATCTCGGCCGAGAAATCGGCGTGTCCCGGCGTGTCGAGCAGATAGTAGGTCGAACCGTTGTAGCGCATGACCGCCTGCCCCGCGAACACCGTGATGCCGCGCGCCCGCTCGATGTCATGGCTGTCCATAAAAGCATCCCGGTGATCGACCCGTCCCCGGGCCCGGATGCTGTCCGTATGGTAGAGGAGCTGTTCGGCGAACGTCGTTTTGCCCGCGTCCACGTGCGCCAGCATGCCGATCGTTTTGTTCATGCGCACGGAAGGCGATCGGTCGCTCAACGCTTCCCCTCCTGCTCTTCGATCGAACGCGTCAGCGGCGATTCCGTACCGCCGGTATGCAGGGTCGTGACCGTCTCGATCAACACCAATCCGCATTCCTGTTCGGCTACCGGATTATGCATCACTCCGCGCGGCACCACGCAGAATTCGCCGGGACCGAGCTTGACGTCGCCTCGGTCTTCCATTTGGATCAGCAGCTGTCCGTACACGATCAGAAACATCTCGTCTTCGTCATCGTGTTTGTGCCAGACGAGTTCGCCCTGCACTTTCGCCACTTTGACATACTGGTCGTTTACTTTGCCGATCACCCGGGGCGACCAGTGTTCCTCGAGTTTGTCCAGTTCTTGCCTGATGTTGACCGGATCCCATATATTCATTATTCCCGCACTTCCTTTCAAAATTTCATTTGACGCTTTTGGCCGTTTCGTTTCTGTCGAGGATAACCAAAACGATTCCTAAAACGATTATATCAAAAAGAGCCGACTCCACGAGCGTAAGCGGCCCGTCGTTTCCGGTATGCGCATTTTCCGATCGGACGGGGCACGACCGGAATGGGCAAATGTGCGGATAAAAACTTCATTTTTCAGCCAAATCCGGATTTGGATCTGGACAGTATGCTGTCCTTGTTCCCCGTCTAAGATAAGGATATACGCGATCCGTAAAACGGATCCCCAAGGAGGACTCCATGAAATACGCTTATATGTACGTGCTGGATACGATGGCGGATTGGGAACTGGCTCTGGTCACCGCGCAGCTGAATTCGGGTCAATATTTTAAAAATCCCGGTACCCGCCTGCCCGTCCGAACGGTCGGAGCTTCCAAAGACCCCATCACGACGCTGGGCGGCCTGACGATCCTGCCCGATCTGACGGTAGACGAGATCGCAGCGGAAGAGTCCGCGATCCTGCTCCTGCCGGGAGCTAATGCCTGGCAGGACCCGAAGCATCGGCCGGCGATCGAAAAAGCCGAACAACTGTTGAATGCGGGCGGCCTCGTAGCGGCTATGTGCGGAGCGACGGCTGCGCTGGCCGAATTCGGCCTGCTGGATCATCGGCCGCATACGAGCAACGCGCCGGAATATTTGAGCATGTTCTGCCCGGCCTACAAAGGTTCCGCCCACTACAAGGACGAGCTTGTCGTCTCGGACGGCCAGCTGATTACCGCCGGCGCGACCGGCGGAATTCCGCTCGCCCGCGAGGTGATCTCGCTGCTGGGCGTATTCCGCGAAGACACGCTGGACGCCTGGTACAACTACTTCAGCACCGGCGAGACGCGCCATTTCTACGCCTTGATGGAAACGATGCAGCCGCAGGCTTAAACGTGCCGCCGGGCTGCAAGTCCGTTGGCGGCGCGGCAGCTGGTGCAGCGGCGGTTGGCGCAGCAGAGGCTGGTGCAGCCACGTAAACGAAGCACCTTCGGCCAAGCGGCCGAGCGCGCCAAAAAGCGAAAGTTCCACGCAAGTGGAGCCTTTCGCTTTTTTTGGCGCGCTAACGAATCGTCGTCACGCTATTTCAGGCTTTTGGGCCTTTTTCCGAATCTAACGAATCGTTATCACGCTAATGGTCTCCAAACGGCCCGATTCGGCCCAAAAGAAGCGAATAACGCTACGAGGATTCGTTAGATTTCTAAAACAGCCGAAAAAGTGGGATTAGCGATATGAGGATTCGTTAGACGTCCTGCGGCGACTGCACTTTCTCCCGGTCTTTGCCTTTGTCGGACTCGCCGGCGTTTTTGTTCGCCGCTTCGCGGTCCTGCTGCATCTCCTCGACCGTTTTCACTTTGAGGCGTGCCGCGCCTTCGCTGCCTGCGCGCGTCGGAATCAGGTCGCCGGAAGCGAGGCGCGCTTTGGCCGCCGCGATCGCGCCGCCGTACTGCGGCAGCCACGGCTCTCCGGCTACGAGCATCTCGTCGACCATCTGCCAGATCTCTTTCGGGTTGCAGACGGCGCCGACGAGCGGGTCCATCATAAACGCCTGGCGCAGCAGCTTGTCGTCGCCGCTTACGGCCGCTTCAACCGCCAGACGCTGCACGGAGATGCTCACATTGCATACCGCGGCCGCGCCGAGCGGCAGATCGCCGACGACCGGCATCGAGATGCCATTGCGATCGACGTAGCCCGGCGCTTCGATGATCGCGTCGGCCGGCAGGTTCGGAATGACGCCGCCGTTGACCGTATTGAAATGTCCGCGGTAGACGCGTCCCGTCTCCAATCCTTCCACGATATAGGAGCCGTGCTCTTCGCCGCGATGCTCCGCCCCGTAGACGAACGCCGGGTCCCGGAGCCAGTTCGGGAAATCGGTCTCGAACCAGCTCCGCCCTTCCGTGCATACCCGCAAATAGCCGCCCGTCTCTCCGTTGATCCAACTGCTGAGATCGATCCAGTCCTTGATCTCGTCGCTGCGTTTGCGGTACCAGGGCACGTATTCGCTGAGGTGACCGTTCGATTCGGTGCTGTAATAACCGAAGCGGCGCAGCATGTCGATCCGGACTTTCTCGGTGCGGCTGTACTCCGGATGCCGCTCGAACGCTTCCAGCAGTCCTTCCGTCAGGTCGCGGCCTTCATGCTTGGCGGACACGTACCACGTCTGGTGATTGATGCCGGCGCAGATGATATCCACGTCTTTTTTGTCCAGTCCGTACACTTCCGCGATCTGATGGTGTCCATGCTGGACGCCGTGGCACAGCCCAATCGTGCGTACGCCGCCGTATTTGATGCAGGCCCAAGTGAGCATCGCCATCGGATTGGAATAGTTGAGCAGCAGCACGTCCGGCGCGGCCTGCTCCCGAATATCGCGGCAGATCTCCAGCATCTCGGCGATGCCCCGCTGCCCGTACATGATGCCGCCCGCGCACAGCGTATCGCCGACGCACTGGTCCACGCCGTACTTGAGCGGAATGTCCACGTCGGTGGCGAACGCTTCGAGGCCGCCGACTCGAATGGTACAAAATACGTACTTGGCACCTTCCAGCGCTTCGCGCCGGTCCGTCGTCGGACGGATACGGATCGAGAGCCCGTTCTCGTCGATATCGCGCTGGCACAGCTCCGTCACCATGTCCAGATTCCGGCGGTCGATATCCATGAACGAGACTTCGATATCCGCGAATTCCGGCACGCTGAGAAGATCGCGCAGCAGCCCCCGCGTGAATCCGATACTGCCCGCCCCGATAAAAGTCACTTTGAAAGACATCCGTTTTGCCCCTTTCGCCGCTTCGGTCGCTGATCCGGCTGATCCGGCGGCTTGAGATTAACCTGCATGCCCATCTTAGCAGGAGGGGGTTAGAAAGCGTTATCAATATTGTGACCACTTGCGCCGATATGTGTTAAAAATTCTCACTTTCGTGCGCCGAAGCCGAGTAACGGTCAGCCGCCTTCGGCTTCTTCCGCGCCGCCCTGTCCTTTTTTCCAGGAGTCGGGTTCGGCGCTTTCCCGGTATTCCGTCGGCGTGCAGCCGCCGTACTTGCGGAACAGCAGATGGAAATACGGCCGGCTGGCGATGCCGACGTAGTCCGCGATTTCGGCGACCGGAACGGCGCTGCCGGTCAGCAGCATCTTGGCTTTGTCCATGCGCAGCGCGTTCAGGTAATCCGTCAGCGTGCGCCCCGTATGCTGCTTGAACAGGCGGTGCAGGTAGCCGGGATGCAGATTGACGGCGGCCGCGATTTCCGGGACGCGGATGCCGCGGTCATAATTCTGGTGCAGGTATTCGATCGCGGCGCGCACGTAGTGCGAAGCGTGCTGGGGACCGGTGTGCAGCCGTTCCACCCGCAGCCGGGCGAGCCGCAGCAGCAGTTCGGCGAACAGCAGCCGCACCATGACGTTTTGCCGGCCCTGCCGGCGATCCAGCTCCAGCACGAGCGATTTGAGCGTATGCGGCACTTCTTCGGGATCATGCAGGACAAGGCTCGCCGCCGGGCTGTCCAGCAGTTCCGCAAGCGGCGGCTCTTCGCGGGCCAGCATGCCGATACTGAGCGCGCTCTCGTCGCCGGGCGCCAGGGGAGCGACGGAAAATTCCACGTTCAGCATCCGGCAGGGCGTACCTTCCTCGACGATCAGCCGATGCGGGACGTTTGCGTCCAGCAGGATGAGCTCGCCTTTTTTTAACCTATGGCGCTCTTCGCGCCCTTCTTCGGCCATGACGTCCACGATACAGCTGCCGGTCATCAGGTACATGATTTCCATGCAGTCGTGGCGATGGTAATCCATCCGGTAAGCTTTCCACTGTTTGTAATAATAGGCGTGGAACCGCGGGCCGTACCCGCTCTCCAGCAGCTTGCCCCCGAACAGGCTTCCGCTTGATCGACTCACTTCCGTCCCCTCCCGTCGTCGCTTTTTCTCTACCTTATAACGCGCCCCGCAGAGGGTCAACTCCGCCTGATGTCCCGCTTTTTTATACGTGTAAGCTATTCTGTCCTGAAAAGGAAAAACCGGGCGTAATCCGGTCAAATTCCGTTCTCGCGTAAGCTTTCCTGCTTGCGGGGCGAAACGTTTCGAGGTAAGATTTACGCATAGACGATGACTTATAGAGGAGCGAACTTCATGCATATCAGAATCGACGACCTTCAAGGACCCGAAATCGCCGCGCTGCTGGAAGACCATCTGCACAGCATGACGCTGCATTCGCCGCCCGAGAGCATTCACGCGCTGGATCTGGACAAGCTGCGCAGGCCCGGGATTACGTTCTGGACCGCCTGGGAAGACGGGGAGCTGCTCGGCTGCGGCGCGATCAAGGAACTGGACGCCGGCCATGCGGAACTCAAATCGATGAAGACCGATACCCGGCATCTGCGCAAAGGCGTCGCGGAGAAGCTGCTGATCCACGCGATCGGGGAAGCGCGCAAACGCGGCTACGAACGGATCAGTCTGGAGACGGGTTCGATGGACGCGTTCGTGCCGGCACGGAAGCTGTACGAGAAGCACGGATTCGCGGAATGCGGGCCGTTCGGCGATTATGAGCTGGACCCGTACAGTTTGTTTATGAGCAAAAAGCTGTAAGCGGCTTGGGCCGGCTTTTGGCGCGATCCCTTGTTATAGAAGGAGTTTTATCATTATAGAAGGAGTTTTTCGATGCGAATCACCTGCCTGCAAGACGAATGCAGTTCCATGGGTTATATCTATCTCATGCCGCCCGCGCACGAATCCGCTCTGACCGACTCCGGCCTGAACAACGACATCCTCACCGCGGTACCGGCCGATCGGCTGCGGATCGAACACGTGACCGAGCCTGCGGCAGAGCTGGCGGAGCGATTAGACCGGATGACCGCAGCGAAGCTCTCTTACTTCGACGATTTCGGCATCGGCTACGACACGGAGTACGGCAACGACGTGGACGAGAACGGTTACGTGACCGGAATCGAGCTGTCGCTGACGCCGGAACGCCTGATCGAACAGATCAACGGCGGGGCTTTTCGGGTCATCTCTTTGAATTGGAAAAAGAGAGCCTTCAACCTGCTGACGCTGGATTTCTCGCACAACGTATTCGACGAAGAGAACGTCCTGTACCGGATGAACGATCAGGACGACGTCTTCGCGGTCGTCGCCCTGCCCGAGCGCACGTTTCTCGACGAATCCGGGCAGGAGCAGACGCTTCAGATTCCGATCGCCGAGATCCGCGGCCTGCTGTCGGCCCGGGAAGATCTGTATCCGCTCGACTTTTGGCTGAAGCCCGACTTTCTTCTCGTACGCGACGCGCCGACGTACGACATGAACGACCTTTCTTTTTAAAAGCGAAAAACACCCCCGACCGAATCCCCGGCCGGGGGTGCTGCGCGTGCTCGGCATGAAGCCGAACGAATAGGGAGAGCGACGGCTTACGGAGAAACCATCCCGCCGTTTGCGTTCAGCGTCTCGCCCGTCACATAGCTGGATTCCTGGCTGGCCAGGAACACGTAAGCGGGAGCCATTTCGACCGGCTGTCCCGGACGTCCGAGCGGAGTCTGGGAACCGAATTCCGGCAGTGCGTCCGGCGGTTGTCCGCCTGCGACCTGCAGCGGCGTCCAGACCGGACCCGGCGCGACCACGTTGACGCGGATGCCTTTTTCGCCGACCTGCTGCGCCAGCGCTTTGCTGAACGTGTTGATCGCGGCTTTGGTCGTCGCGTAATCCAGCAGGATCTCGGACGGGCTGTACGCCTGGATCGACGATGTGTTGATGATCGAGCTGCCCGGCTTCATATGTTTGATCGCCGCTTTGCACAGCCAGAACATCGCGTAGACGTTCGTCTTGAACGTCTCGTCGAACTGCTCCGTCGTGATCTCGTCGATGCTCTCGCGGAACTGCTGCTTGCCCGCCACGATCGCCAGAATGTCGATGCCGCCGAGTTCCTTGACGGCCGTCTCGATCAGATTCACGCAGTAGCTCTCGTCTTTCACGTCGCCCGGCATCGCCACCGCTTTGCGGCCTTCGGCTTCGATCAGCTTCACGACTTCCTTGGCGTCCGCTTCTTCTTCCGGCAGATACGACAGCAATACGTCGGCGCCTTCTCTCGCATAGGCGATCGCCGCGGCGCGGCCGATGCCGCTGTCCGCTCCGGTCACGACCGCTTTGCGGCCAACCAGGCGCTCTTTGCCGACGTACGTCGTTTCGCCCGAATCGGGAATCGGGTTCATCTCTTTCTGAAGGCCCGGGCCTTCCTGCTGCTGTTCATATTCCGGTCCGGCTTTCGGATACTGCGTCGTAGGGTCCTGCATCTTGTAGAAATCGCTCATGATTGAATGCCTCCTAGAGTATGCGAAATGGGGTTGGGGATTGAACGAACGGCCGATGCAGCGAAAATTTCTCGCCCGGCACCGCCGTACTCGTCTCTTATGTAACCGCCATAATTCCGATTTAAACGAGGCACGTTCGGGTAACGCGAAAATTTCGGGAAATTCTGTTCCGAAAACGAAAATTCGCTACCCGATTCCGTTTTCGCAGCCGATCGGCGTTTAGCCGCGAAGCGGGACGTTTAAGGGATAGCAAGATGCCCGGAAAGCCAACGGGAAAGGAGCGATATTCATGTCCAAGTTACACACAAACGCCGCGACTTCCGATCCGAAAGCGATCGAAACCGTCCGCGACCTTATTCAAGACATCGAAACGGCGATGCTCACCACGGTGTCCGACACCGGTCTGGTCTCCCGTCCGATGAAGACGCAGCATATCGAATTCGACGGAGACCTGTGGTTCCTGACGAAAAAGGATACGTCCAAATACGACGAGATTCTTAAAGACCCCCGCGTCAATCTGGCTTATGCCGGCAAGTCGTACGTCTCGATCAGCGGAACGGCGGAATTCGTCGAAGACGACGCGCGCAAAAAAGTTCTCTGGAACAAAATGTACGAGAAGATTCTCGGCACGCCTTATGACGATCCCAACCTCGTTTTGATTCGCGTCACGACGGACACGGCCGAATATTGGGAAAGCGGAAGCGCGGTCAAGATGATCACCCATCTGCTCAAAAAAGCGGTCGGCAAAGGCTCCGAGCCCAAGTCCGAACCGGGCCTCAACGAGACGGTCGACCTGGAATCGGCCCCGAAAGCGCCGAAAGAATAAAATTTTATGCCCAGCCCCATAAAGCCTTACTATGAATAGTCCTATGTAAAAAAAGGATTCCCGCGGTAGACGGGAATCCTTTTTGGCATGCTCTTGCAAAGCGGTCACCGCCGGCTTATTCGCCGCAGCAGGCCTGCAGCAGCCGGTGCGTGTTTGGCCGCAGCCGATCGAGCGGCTGCGGCCGCGAGAAATAATAGCCCTGCAGCTTCAGGCAGCCGAGCGACATCAGCAGCTCCCGCTGCTCGGCCGTCTCCACGCCTTCCGCTATGACGGACAGGCCCAATTCGTCGGCCATGGCGACGACGCCGCGAATCATGGCGCGGCTGACGCGGTTGAACGACGCGTTCTGGATCAGCGTGCGGTCGATCTTGAGCGTCTGGACCGGCAGCTCCTGCAGCAGGCCGATGCCCGAAGAAGAACCGCTGCCGAGATCGTCGAGCGAGAACGTCACGCCCCATTCGCGCAGCATGACCAGTTGGGGCAAAATATGCGAAGCGTCGAGACGCTGGGTCGTTTCGTTGAGTTCGATCTCGATCTTGCCGGGCGGGCATCCGGTCTGCGCGAACACTTCGGCCGCAAGTTCGACGAAGTACGGATCGCGCAGCGATTTGACCGTGATATTGACGTGAATGCGTTCCTCCGGCATCAGGATCGACTGGGCGAGGCAGGCTTCGCGCAGCACCCACAGATCGACCTGCTCGATCAATCCGGCTTCTTCCGCCGCCTGGATCGCTTCGACCGGAGACACGATGCCTCGCTCCGGATGGTTCCAGCGAAGCAGCGCTTCGTAGGCGCTGACGGCTCCGCTTCCCGCTTCGACGATCGGCTGGAAATACAGCTGGAGCTCGCCGCCCTGCAGCGCCTGGCGCATGTCCAGCTCCGCCTGCTGATCTTCGATCCGGAAAATGCTCATGCCGGCTTTGCCGCCTTTTTTGATCCGGTACATCGCCGTGTCGGCCCGATCGATATATTCGCGCAGCGAGTCGGCTTCGAGACAGGCGCCGATCGACAGCGTCAGCGGTTCCTCGTGGTTCGACAGCGGCATGTCTTCGTCGCGGAACGCCGAGACGAGGCGCTTGACCGCCCGCTGCACCTGCTGCGCGTCGTTCGTCGGAATGACGATCACGAATTCGTCGCCGCCGTAGCGGCAGAGCAGCCAGTTCTCGTCCGCCGCTTTGCGGATAGCGCCCGCCAGCGATTGCAGCACCCGGTCTCCGGTCGTATGCCCGTAATCGTCGTTCACTTCCTTGAAGTTGTCCAGATCCATGAAGATGACCGCCTTCGGCGAATCTTCGAGTTCGCGTTCATAGATCGATTCCAGCGCGTTATAGCGCAGAAATCCGGTCAGGTCGTCGAAATACGTCGTCTCTTCGAGCCGGATCAATCCGGAGATAACCGAGGCGACGTGGGTCAGCCGCTCGACGTCCTGCGCGTTGAAAACATGGTGACGATCGAGCGCGCAGATCGTTCCGTACAGATCGCCGTTCGCCAGCCGGATCGGGACGCCGAGAAAGCTGGCTTTGCCAAGATCCGACGTGATCGGCATTTCCCGCGTCAGCGCGCAGGCCGTCGTATCTTCGATCATGACCGGGCCGGCTTCCAGGCCGACCAGACTGCAGTAGGACAAGGAATAAGGAACGACGCTGCCTTCCTGGATCATCTCTTCCCCGGTGTTCCAGGCGCTGACGATCGTATTGTGCCTGCCGTTATTGTAGGCCATAAAAAATGTATTCGCGTCGATGACGGAGTGTAACAGCGAGAACAGCGTTTTGGACGTGATACGGATCAGATCTTCACGCTGTTCTTTCATCGGTTTCATCATAGGCCTCCATAGGTCTTGGGTTGCGCATGTATTGGGTATATAAGCCCATTATAAACGATAAGCTAGCAGGCGTCACGTTTCATATAGTCAAATATTTCTACTTTTTTCGCTATTTTTCCTGTATTTTCGACATCACCCATTTGAATGCTTCCAAATTCAATTTTTATCGGCTTAATTGTGTAGATCAGGCTGGAAAATAGAGCTGCCGACAGACTTTTTTTTCGCGCGCGCCAAAAAGCCGCTGCGGCCCGTTGGCGTACACGGGCCGCAAGCGGCTTGAACTTGGCGAGCGGAATGCGAACCTGCCGGCCCGGCGCTTCCCCTCTTTTCCAATATTAAGACTTGATCGACGCCTGATAGATTTTCTCGATCGAATCCGACAGCGTATCGTCGAACTCCTGCTCGGTCTGCCCGAAGCTGACGCCTTCCGCGAGCGCGCGGGAGAAGCTTGCGATCAGTCCCGGATTGCGGGCGAGCCGCTCGTTGGCTTCTTCGCGCGTATAGCCGCCCGACAGCGCGACGACGCGCACGACATGCGGATCGTCCATCAGTTCGCTGTAGAAGCCGTCTACGGCCGGAATCGACAGCTTGAGCATAACGAGCACGCCGTCTTCCAGCTGGCCGAGCTGACGGATCAGTTCCGCTTTCAGCAGGCGTTCGGATTCTTCCCGGTCTTCGCTGTGGATATCGACTTCCGGTTCGATGATCGGCACGAGGCCGGCAGCGAAAATGCGGCGTCCGAATTCGAACTGCTGCTCTACCGCCTGCTTGATGCCTTCGGCATTCGCCCGGTGAATGACCGAACGCATCTTGGTGCCGAAAATGTTCCGGTCCGCCGCCCGTTTCAGCAGCGCATCGAGATCCGGCATCGGCTTCATCAGCTGGATGCCGTCTTTTTCAACGTCCAACCCTTTATCGACTTTGAGGAAAGGCACGATGCCTTTTTCTTCCCACAAATAGTCCGCCGTCGGTTTGCCGTCGATCTCGCGGTCCATCGTGTTCTCGAACAAGATGGCGCCCAATATCCGCTCCGAATTGAATGCCGGGCTCTTGATGATCCGCGTACGCATCGTATGCACGGCGCCGTACATGCCTTCTTCGTCCGAGTACGCGTCTTCCGCGACCCCGTACAGCAGCAGCGCGTTCGGCGTGCTGCCTCCGCTCTGGTCAAGCGCCGCCACGAACCCCTGGCCGCTCCGCATCCGTTCCAGCTGTTTCTCGTTCATCTCCATCTTCCTTTCTTTTTTAAAAGTGGTCAGTCATCCTTAAGTCCCTGTATTCATTACCCGAAAAGGAGCCGCTCCCCACCCTGTCTTTTTCCCGCGCGGGAATATGGTACACTTTGGGCAGGAGAATATCTCCCAAAATCCCGTAAAACTGCGAGGTGCAGCCATGAATCCGACGGACCTGAATCGTCTTCAATTACTGGTGTCGAACACGCAATCGATCAAGAAGGAATTTCCCTGGCAGCATGCAAGCCTTGTGCGCCTGGCCGCTCTGCTGTATGCGGTCGAAGACAAGGAAGCCGATCTCTTTTCGATCCGGGCCTGCCACGAGTCGATCAAGCAGAGTACCGGCGCCCTGTCGATGTTCCGGGGCAGTCTGTCTTTTGGCCTCTCGGCGATGCTGTCGCTGACCGGCGATCCGCCTGGAGCGCTGAACGACACGCTCGGCGCCTACGAAGAGATGAAAGCCTATTCGTTCAAAGCATCCGACTATCTGGTCGTCGCCGCGTACGAACTCGCCGGCGGCGCGCAGCCCAAGCGGCGGACAGAGGTCATCCGGCGCGCCCTGTTTTTCTACGACGGCATGAAAAAGAACCACCCGTACCTCACTTCGCACGACGATTACATTTTCGCTGTCATGCTCGGCTTGTCGGAGCTTGAGCCCGAGCCTGCGCTTGCGCGCATGGAGGAGATCTACGCCGAATTGAAGCCGGACTATCACGCCACCAACAGCCTTCAGGCGTTGAGCCAGGTGCTCGTGCTCGGCGATGCCGATTCCGCTGCGCTGGACCGCCTGGCCGAGCTGCGGAGCACGCTTCGGGAGCGCAAGCTGCGCATGGACAAGACGTACACGCTGCCTTCGCTCGGTCTGCTGGCGCTGCTGCCGACGGAAGTGCGCCTGATTGCCGACGCGATCGAGCAGGCGGATGCCTATCTGCGCGAGCAGAAAGGCTTCGGCGGCTGGCACGTCCAGGAACAGGAGCGACTGCTGCTGTCTTCCGCCGTCGTCATCTCGCGCAGCGTGAACGAAGCGGCGCGGCAGCTGTCGTCGCCGACGCTTGCCGCCGTGCTGACCCACCTGATCGCTGCGCAGCAGGCCACGATGCTGGCCAGCCTGACCGCGATCACGGTCGTCAATTCTTCTTCGAATTGAACAACCGCCAGCTGCCCGCCAAGACCAGCGCGTCCCGGAAACCGAGCGTCGACAAGACGAGCAGCAGCGGGTAGACCGGATACAGATACCGGGATTTGATCTCCCACAGCAGATAGAAAGCGATAAATCCGAGCAGCACGAGTACGGGCAGCACTTCTCCGAAGCGCCGGGCGCGAATGCCGGTCGCGAGCCGCACGGCGGACAGCAGGTACATCAGGATCGTCGAAGCGTGGACGAGCGCAAGCAGGCCGGAACGCGCCGGCGAATCGCCCTGGAACAGCCGGGTCAGCCACGTCTCGTACGCATAGCTTCCGGCGATGGAAGACGCGCCGGGGCGCGGCGACGACGATTCATTGCCGATGCCGTAGCGGTCGATCTGGTACGTGCCTTCGGTCCAGACCCAGATCAGCTTTTTGGCATACATGCGCAGCAGTTCGCCCGGCGACGCCTGCGACAGCTTGTCGGCGATCGAAGCTTTGTACAGCGCGACGCTGGCCTGCCCGTCGAAGTCCGCGTCATGCTCATAGATGAGATAGCTTTTACCGTTGTCCCAAAAGCCGAAGCGCTCCGCATCGATGCCCATGTTCAGCCACATATAGACCGGGGCGGCCTGCTTGAGCGACGCCGCATCCGTTACGCCGCCTGCTTGCAGCGCGGCGTTTTGCGTCCAGCCCGGCACCGGGAACAGCCCCGCGAGCACGATCAGCGCAAGCAGGCCGCGGCGCACGCCGAGGCGGCGCAGATGCAGCAGCACGTACAAGGTCGCGGCGATCAGCACGATCGCGCCGATGCTGCGAAAAGCGTTGCCGAGCGCAAGCAGGGCCGACGCCGCGGCGACATACCCAAAATGCCGGGTACGCACGAAGCGAAGCACGGCGTAGATCGCCGACGTCAGCAGCGCCGTTCCGATCACGTCGTTGTAGATCAGGTTCGGCATGAGCAGCGCCGGCACGTAGCAGGCCGCCGACAGCAGCGCCGTATAATCATTTTCCCGCGGCCGGCCGGACAGCTCCCGATAGATCAGGTGGACCATCAACGTCGTCAGCAGCGAGAACAGAATATTGAACAGCTTGATCGTCACATAGCTGTCCGGCAGCAGCGCCAGCAGCGTCTTGAGATACCAGACGATCGGGAAGTTGAACGGAAACATGTGCAAATAACCGCCCGGCTCGAACGTCGAATAATCGCCGCGGTCCAGCATGCCAAGCGCAAGCGAGAGCACCGTTCGGGAATCGTCTGTCGGCAGCCGCGGCAGCAGCAGGATCAAGACCAGCTGCATGATGAACGACGCGGCCAGCACTGCCGGGACAACGACGCGCGGCCGCAGCCGGTTGAGGCCCCGGAACGCCCGGTGCAGCAGCACGGCCAGCGCGGCCAACGCAAGCAGCAGCCCGAGCAGCCCAAGCGGCTGCTGCGGCTGCAGGACCGGATTGTCGCCGTAAGCGGCGAAGTTGTAGACGGCCCGCACGAAGAACGATGTGCCGAAGAACAAGGCGAAGAATGCAATCAGGATCACGTAGAAGATTTTCTCGTAGAACGTTTTATTGAACAGATGCGGCATGGCTCGGCTCCTTCGGGACAAAATCTTTTCGCTTGCGAAAAGGTCTGCCCCATTATAAACAAGCCGGCTGAAAAATGGCTGAACGCCCGGGCGCAGCAAAAAGCGGCCCGCCGTTCCGAGCCGCGCCGCCTGCTGTATTCAAGCCCATTCTTTTCAAGATTTTTATTTCAAGTTTCTCATTTCAAGTTTTTTTCGGCTCCAGCCGGATCGTCTCGGTTCGCCCGCCCTCGTCCCAGATCAGCAGCAGCTCTACCGTGCCGGCTTCGTCGGGCGAATATTCCGTCGTGGTCAGATCGCGAAGCAGATAGAGCGCTTCCGCCGGAGACTGCTTGACGTCCAGCGTGCCGCTGCCCGATTCGATATCCGTTCCATAGTACGAATATTTCAGTTCGCCTGTCGGCGCCGAGCCCGCCGCCTCGTAATGCACGGTCAGGCGCCCCCGCATCTTGCCTCCGCCTTCGGGGATATACATCGCGTACCGGGCTGTCCACGCTTCCCCGCTTCCCGTGTACTCGCGCACGCTCGAAGCGGCCTGCCCGTTCGGGACCGCCGCTTCGGAAGCCGGCGCAGCCGAACGCTCCGGCGTCTCCGTCTCCGCGCAGCCGCCGAGCAGCGCCGCGATCAGTATCGACATCCCTACGACCCCTGCCCTTTTTCCGTACATCCCCGTGCCCCCTTTCACGCCGGCCGCCTGCCGAACGTCTTTGCTCTTATGGTATTTGTAACCGTTTTTGCCTATAAAAAAACGAACCGGAAGACGCTTTCCGGTTCGCGCATGATCTGGAGATTCAGTCGCTTCGGCAGCCGCCGGCCGGGGCCTGCGTCAGCCCAGCAGTTCGGCGGAGCCGAATCGCTCGTCGGCACCGCGTTCGACGCGGATCGTATGGCCCGCGAACAGCTCGCCGTCGTCGTACCACAGCGTCAGGCGTCCGTCCTCGCCGATCGTCAGCGAGCCGAGCGTCAGCCGGGCGGCGAATCCGGCTTCGTCCAGCGGCCGCACCGCCCCTCCGTCCTCTTCTTCGCCGGTCCAGACGTCGTTTTTGAGGTCCAGCAGCTGCCTCGCGGCATACCTTCGCGCGGCGGCATCCAGCTCTTCCAGACGGCCTGCCGCCGCTTCGAGCATCGGCCGCATATGCCGCGCCTCCGCGGGATCGGCCGTGTCCAGCTCCACGCCGACGACGTCGTTCCCGCGGCGCAGTTCGCCCGCGAACACCTGCCGCTCCGCGTCGAAGGCAAGCGGGCTCCGCCCTCCGCTCCACGGGATCGGCGGATTGTCGGCTGCCTCGCGCCTGGCCGGCGGAAGCGCGATCTCCTCCATCGCGTAAAAAGCCTCTTCGATCTCGGCTTCCGTGACGCCGTCCATCACGAGGTCCAATCCGGCGAAAGCCCGGCCCATCTGAAGCATCGACGCCTCGACGCTGCGCCCGTCCGTCGAACGCAGCCGAAAACGGCCGCTCGGCGCCTCTTCCGCCTGCTCTGCGTCCACCGCTCCGGCCGAGCCTGCCGGGCCTTCCGGTCCTGCGTACCGAACCTCAGCCGGCTCGAAATCCGCCGGCAGCGGAATATGCGTCCACGACGAACCGCCGTCTTCGAAGCCGCGATGCAGATCGGCGCACAGCCGGGACTCCGCGCCCGGTTCGGGCCGCTTGTTCAAGATGCGCACCCGGCCGTCCGCCCGACGGATCGCGTGCTTGGACTGAAGCAGCAACAACGCCGAACCGTCCGGGGCAGACGCATGCGGCGCTTCGAGCGCCGCGAGTTCCTCCGCGGCCTGCCGGTCGCCTCCGTACGCCCGCTTCATTCGCTCCTGCAAGAATGAAGAATCGATATACATCTATAAACGCCTCCTTGGCGGAAGCGGCGCTGTGGCGGATTGGGGCCCGAGCGCCGCGCCTGCCGCATTTTTCGGTTTTGGGTCGTGTTTCGGGATTGGTCGGAATAAGCCTTTTTGCGGCTTTCCGCGATCGTTTTCGGCCGGCTTTGACCCCTTTTGCCGATCACGTTCCGATTTTCGTCGTTCGCCTCTTGACCTCGCCTCTTTTAACTGCGAAAATGAACCGCCGACCCTTGGATTCGCAACATTTGCGTCCAAAAAGCCGATAACTAACAATAGCCTCATCATATAAGGAGAACCGTCTATGAATGCACTCAAAACCGCCGGCCTGCTGCTCATTCTGCTGACGGCCGGCTGCGGCCGAATCGCTTCTCCCGGCGATCTTCTGCACGCTCCGAACCTTGCCGGCGAAGAGCAGTCGCTGTACCGCGCCGTGCAGCCTTTTCTGCCGGCCGGCTATCAGCTGACTACCCCGGACCAGTCGGATCAGGGCAGCGCGATCCGGCTGGCCGATCTCGACGGAGACGGCGAGAAAGAACTGATCGTTTCCTATAAGAGGCCCGAAACGGATTACGAAGTCAACGTCCTCATTCTAAGCCAGACCAACGGCGCCTGGCAAAAGTCCGCCCTCATTACCCGCAGCGGCATCAATCTGGACTATCTCGCGATCAAGCCGCTGTTGAACCGTTCTTCCGCGCAGCTGCTGCTCGGGTACGACGGCGGCGGAACCGGCCTGCCCAAAGAGCTGTACGTCTACTCGCTGACCGGAGCCAAAGCCGAACCGATCCTGCACCGTTCGTACGAACAGATCTCGACCGGCGAACTGCTCGGCAACGGACTGAGCCAGATCGCGATCGTGCCGCCTTCCGAGAACGTCGAGAACACGCGGTCGCGCATCGAGATCCTCGGCGAGAAAAACGGCGAAGTGACCGAAATCGCGGAACGCCGCACCGAAGGTACCATTCTGAGCATGAAGATCGACCAGGCTTCTTCGACGCGGATCGGCTTGTTCGCGCAGGTGCTGGGCACGACCCGCTCGGGATACAGCATGCTGCTGGCCTGGGAAGACGGCCGCCTGGCCAATATCCTCTCGCTGCCCAAAGCTTCGTACGATTCCCGCGCGTTGAGGCAGGATCTCCGGCTCGGACCGCCCGACTTCAACCCCAATCTGGCCGCAACCGGACAGAAATGGTGGATCGATTATCCGGCGAACAACCGGGACGTCGACGACGACGGCATTCTGGAGATCGCGATGCCCAATCCGATGCCGGGTTCCGACGATGCGTCGGGCACTCCGCAGCTGTGGAGCGATTCGTATTACCGCTGGGACGGCGAGAGCCGCATGCGGTTCGTCGAGGACCGCTTCTGGCAGTGGGGCTACGATCTGCGCATCCCCGATCGCTGGCAGGGCAAATACCGGATCGAACTGCCCGATGGCAATCCGGAATCCATCAGTGAAGTCCGGTTCATGTATACGCCGGAGGCCGATTCCGACGCCGAAGCGAACGCGGGCGACGATTCCGCGGGCAGCGCTTCCGCCGACAACGCCGATCCCGCTCCCGAAGCGGTGCTGTTGACGCTGCGCCAGCTGTCGAGCGAAGAATGGAACCGGCTGCAGCCGATGCTGGACAGCCGCCAGACCCAATACGTCGTGCTCGGCGACAAAAATTCGATGGTGGCCGGCCATTCTTCGCAGATCACGATCGCGCTGCTGCCGAATGCGGCCACCCGCCTGTCCGGCGAAGACGCCGCTTCGTACGAAGCGCTGCGCCTCACGGCGTCGGAAGTGAAACGGCTGGCCGGGCTGGATGAAGACAGCCGCGAAGAAGAGGAGGCGTTCAGCCATGTTGAAGAGCATTAGGGGACGGCTCCTGCTTCAGATCGGCGTACTGCTCCTGACGATCATCCTGCTGTTGGAGATGATCTTCGCCGCGGCGGTGTCGACCTATTATTTCGACAGCGCGCGGCAGATCGTGCAGTCCCGCGCCGTCACCGCGGCCACGCTGTCCAATCAGTTCATGGAAGGGTACACGCTGCAGGAACGGGCCCGTTACATTTTGGAAAATCTCGTGCCGGGCGAAAGCAGCCGCGTCGAAGTGCTTGATCCGGAAGGCCGGACGGTCGTCGATTCGTACGGCTTCTCCTCGAACCAGCGCATTCGCACGACCGACGTGCGAATCGCCCAGCAGGGCGGCGTCGGCAGCTATTCCGGCTACTCGCAGGCATTCCGCCAGCGGATCATGGCCATCTCGAGCCCGCTCGTCAGCTATGGCGAAGTGATCGGCACGCTGCGCTTCTCTGTCTCGGCCGAACCGCTGTACCGCGAAGTGGTGAAGCTGATCGGCTGGTCGATCGGGATCGGAGCCGGCGTGCTTGCGCTCGGCGTGGCGCTCAGCCTTATTATCGCCCGCCGCATCGTCGGTCCGGTCAAAGAACTGACGACGATCTCCCGGCAGATGGCGACCGGCGACTTTTCCGCCAAAGCCGTCCGCAAGTATAATGACGAAGTAGGCACGCTCGCTGATTCGCTCAACCATATGAACGAAGAACTGTCCAAAAGCGAGAAGATGAAAAACGACTTCATCTCCACCGTGTCCCACGAGCTGCGCACGCCTTTGACCTCGATCAAAGGCTGGGGCGAGACGCTGGTCATCGGCGGGCTCGACGACGAAGACACGACAAGGCTCGGGCTCGGCGTCATTACCAGCGAGACCGATCGGTTGATCGGCCTCGTCGAAGACCTGCTCGATTTTTCCAAATACCAGGCCGGCGAGATCCGTATGCGTTCCGTTCCCGTCGATCTGAACAGCCTGCTGCGGCAGCTGGATTTGCAGTACACCCATTCCGGCAACAAACGCGGCGTGACGCTGCATACGCTGCTGCCGGAAGGGCCGATGCCCATGCATGCCGACCTCAATCGGCTCAAGCAGGTGTTCGTCAACCTGATCGATAACGCGATCAAGTTCTCCGACCTGAACGGCGAAGTGCGGCTGACCGCCGCCTGCGCCGATCTGCAGGTGCGCGTCTCCGTGCAGGACGACGGCGAAGGCATCCCGGCCGAAGACCTGGAGAAAATCGGCCGCCGTTTCTACAAAGGCAGCTCCAAAATGTCCGGCAGCGGCCTCGGCCTCGCCATCAGCAAAGAAATCGTGCGCCTGCACGGCGGCCTGATCAAGATCGAGAGCGAATACGGCATCGGCACGACGGTCACCGTCACGCTGCCGCTCGTCGTGGACGAGCCGTCGAACGACGGGAAGCCGGACAAGCCGGATTGGCTGCTGTAAAGCTTTTGCGGCGGAGGCCGGACCTCTGTCCGGGCCGACTTCTTTTGTCGAGTTTGACGACTCGAACGGCCTTGATGACTCGGCCGACTTTGACGACACGACCGGCCTTGCCAATCATGCCGATTTCACCTGACCGACCTGATCCGCCATCCCTGTTCCGCCTAAGGAGAATCCTATGCCGATCACACCGACCGTATCCGAAGCTATCGAAGCTTCCGTTCTTTTTCTGGAGACGACCACGCATTTCGAGCCGTCGCATGACGAAGACAGCCGCCATAAATGGAACGGCGCCTGGTGGCATATGGCCGCCCTGTACGAACTGGGCGAAGTTCGCCGCATTCCCGCGTCCGCGATCGCGCAGGCGAAGCGGCTGCTTGAGACCCGCGTGTGGCCGACGTTCGTCATCGCGGACGGCGACGGGCCGTCCCGCACTCAGGACCTGGACAAGTGGGACTGCTGCCACTGCGAACTGGCCGTCTTTTACGGAATCCTGCAAGCGTACGGCTGCGATCTCGACGCCGAGATGCCGTGGATTCGCGACTGGCTGCTTGACCACCAGCTGCCCGACGGCGGACTGAACTGCGATCCCGACGCCTACGTCCATTCCCGCAAAAGTTCGATCGTATCGACGCTTCCGCCGCTCGAAGCCATTCTCCGCCATACCGACCGCCCCTTTACCGAGCGGGAAAAAGCGTTTCTGGACGAAGGCGCGCGCTACCTGATCGAACATCGGTTGGTCTGTTCCAGGTCGAGCGGCGAAGTGATCCACGCGGATTGGCTGAAGCCGTGCTTTCCGCGCTTTTTCGAATACGATATTTTGCGCGGCTTGTCGTTCCTGACGGAATGGGCCGGGAAACGCGGCAAGCTTCTTCCGGCCAAGTTCGCCGAACAGGCGCTGGAGCGGGTGCAGCCCGCTCTCGCCGGAGACAGCGTGCAGATTGGCCGGCAGGTATGGGACGCCGACGGCGAATGGGGCGGCGAGACGTTCGCGCTGCTGGATGCGCTTGCCGGCGTCGGCGAAGTGTCGGAACCGCTGAGCCGGCAGTTGAAAGCGATGCGGTAGGCGAGCCGGAACGATGAAGCGCTGGAGAGCGGAGCATTTTGTCCGCTTTGTAAGCGTTCGGGTCGCTTTCCCGGCGCGGTCGCGATTCTAACGAATCGTGATCGCGCTATTTGTCGTTTAAGCGGCTTTTTCGAATTCTAACGAATCGTAATCACGCTATGGCACCTCAATCCTGCCAAAACCCTCGAATTGCGGCCAATAAGAAGCTGACGATTCGTTAATCGCTCAAAAGAGCCGAAAAACCGCAAATAGCGATACCTGGGTTCGTTGGAGAACCACAGTAAAAAGAACCTTCGAAATCGAAGGTTCTTCGTCGCTTTTTATCTGCCGGATCCAATCGCCGAACCGCTCAGCACCGCACGTGCTTGCGCTTGAATACGATTCTTCCCCGGTCCGCGGCTTTGCGTATATTTTCAGAAGTCTGGAGCACTTTGCTTTTGGGTGTTCCCTGACCTACTTCGACGGGAGCCATCGCTTCGGCCGTTGCCAGCGCCCGTTCGTGCAGCGGTCCGTAAGAAACGGCTGTCGTATAGACGAAGTTGGCCATCGAATACTGGGCTCGTTCGGGCGCGGCGTGAATCGTCTTGAGCACGAGATCGAGCAGGCCGTCCAGCTTCTTCGCTTCGAACTCTTCGTCTTTGCGCGTGCCGAGCAGCCAGCAGTAGCAGCTCCAGCCTGCCGACTGCTTCAATTCGTCGCCGCTTGCGATCCATTTGTCCGCCACCGTCTGCGCGATGTCCGATTCCGACAGCGTCACCGCCACGACGAAATCGGAGATCATATAGAAGTAGGCGGCATCGATCCAGCGTTCAAAATCGGCTTCGGTCATGCGCGCGGGATCGGCAATGACCCCGGCAAAGTACATCGCGTCATAATTGCCCGTGGCGTACAGCTGCTCGGCCAGTTCCTGATCCTTCCGGATCTTTTTCGACATCGGCTTCATCGCTCCGGTCGCTACGCCGAATACCGGTTCGCACGCTCCGTTGGACATATACATTTTTTTCGAACGTTCTTTGCCGAGTTCTTCGAGTTCCCGCATAACCTCTTCCAGATTCATTGTACAGCCCCCCATGTTCATGATGTCGGATTTCTGGCCGTTTATAGGCACATTCGTTCGGGTTTGCCCCTCGAATATACGCTTTATTTTAATAAATGTAAATAAATTCAATACTTAATCTAACCGATAGTTGTTAAAAAAAAGGACGGAGTTCATCTCCGCCCTTCCGTCTCTCCCTGTTACGTTCTTGCTTTTTGCACTTTGAGCTGTTTGCCTTTGATCGTCGTCTCCTGCATCGCTTTCAGCACCAGATTGCCTTTGCCGTTAAGGATATCGACGTACGTCACGGTCTCCTGGATGCTGATGATGCCGATATCGTCCGCGGTCACGCCTTCGATGCGGGCAATCGTGCCCACGAAGTCGACGTTGCGCAGTTTTTTCTTTTTGCCGCCGTTAAAATACAGCTTCATAATGTTCGCGTTCAGCTCTTCGCCCCGGCTCTTCTTCGCCGCGGGGCGATCCCGCAGTTTGCGGTCGAACGCCGCCTGCGCCTCCGCGACCATATGCGCGGAAGGCTCTTCGAAGCGCGGCAGCTCGAAGCCGATATACCGCTCGATCGACGCGAGGAACTTGTCTTCGAAGGGCGTCACGAACGTGATCGCCGTTCCGCTCTGGCCTGCGCGTCCCGTACGGCCCGTGCGATGCACGTAGCTTTCTTTTTCCATCGGCAGATCGTAGTTGATCACGTGCGTGATCCGGTCGATGTCGATACCGCGCGCAGCCACGTCGGTCGCGACCAGATAGCGGAACTGTCCGGCGCGGAACTCGTTCATCACGCGGTTGCGATCGTCCTGCTCCATGCCGCCGTGAATCTTGCTCGACGGATAGCCGAGACGATCCAGTTGGGCCGAGACCGCGTCCACGTTCGCCTGCGTCCGGCAGAAGATAATGCAGCTGTCCGGATTTTCGGTCACGGTCACTTTGTGCAGCAGCGCCGCTTTGGCTTTTTCGCCCACCGTGTACAGCTTGTGCTGAATCTGCGTCTGGCGCTTGTCCGAAGCCGAACCGATCTCGATATCGACCGGGCTGCGCATATAGCGATGGCACAGACTCTCGACGTCTTTGGGCAGCGTGGCGGAGAACAGCATCGTTACCCGCTCCTTCGGCAGCTGCTTGATGATCTTCTCCAGCTGTTCGATGAAGCCCATGCTCAGCATCTCGTCCGCTTCGTCGATGATCAGGTATTGGATGCGTTCCAGATCGATCGTATCTTTCTCGATATGGTCCATCACCCGTCCCGGCGTGCCGACGACCACGTGATTGCGCTGCATCAGTTCGCGCTTCTGGCGGTCGAACGGCTGCTTGCCGTAGATCGCCGCCGCTTTGATTCGCTTGAAGCGACCGATGTTCATGATGTCTTCCTTGACCTGGTCGGCCAGCTCGCGCGTCGGCGTCAGGATCAGCGCCTGCGGGCGGCTCTCTTCCCATTGCAGCAGCTCGCACAGCGGAATGCCGTAAGCCGCCGTCTTGCCGCTGCCGGTCTGGGATTTGACCGTTACGTCTTTGCCGGCCAGCGCCTGCGGGATGACCTGCTGCTGGACCGGCGTCGGATTTTTGTAGCCGAGCGTATCGAGCGAACGGAGAATTTCTTCGCTGAGCCCGTAGTGTGCAAAATCGGACGTGCCCGCTTCGGCGGATTCCGCACCCGCTTGGCCCTGATCCGGCCCGTTCGGCTGTTCCTGCGCGTCAGACGCGGCGTTCGGGTCGGAAGTTTGGCTGTGTTGTTCTTGATTTTCTATATCGTTATTCGGTTGGCTTTCGCTCATTGGGGTTGAACTCCTTCGATTCTGGTATCCGCTAAGCGTAACACAGATCCGGCTCGTTGGGGACCGGCGTTTTGAAGATTGTGCGCCGGGTACCGGGAGAATCCCCGCCTCGAGGAAGCCAACCGCCTTGCGGCGGACTCCTCGCTTCTTATTCGCCGTCGTTCGCAGGTTCGACTGCGGCCGGCTCGGCTGCGGCTGGCTTAACGGCAGCCGGTTCGGCGGCGGCTGGTTCAGCTTCGGCTGGTGTGGCAGCAGCCGGTTCGACCGCAGCTGGTTCGGCCGTCGGAGATGCAGCGGCCGAAGGAGCGGCGGCCCGGCTTACCCGGATCTTGTAAGTCCGGTAATCGGTCCCGTCCGCGGAAGCCGTCGCCACGACGATCGGTGCCGTCGTAGCCGACAGGTTGATGACCGCCGAATCGGACCCGCTGCTGAGGGCGGTGCCGTTCACGCGCACTTCGGTCAGCGGAGCTCCGGCTGTCGGCCGGATCGTAAGGCCGTTCAGGTTCGCCGGCACGTTCAATTCGTAATCCTGCGTATTGTAGGCGAATTCGGGCGACAGCGGCAGCGCTTTGCCGTCCGTTCCGACGACTTCTAGCTTTTGCAGCGTGGAATCGAGCGCGGCCGCCGTTCGAACGACGGTCACCTGAACGGTACGTACCGTCGTTCCGTCTCCGGCCGTCACTTCGACCGGCACGGTGTTCTCGCCTTCGGCAATGGCGACGGCCGACAGTTCTCCGCTGACGGCCGGTTCCCCGTTAATCGTCAACGCCGCTCCTTCTGGACTGTTCAGCGTCGCGGTCAAGTTGACCGTATCTTTGAAATGCGGCACTTCCAGCCGGTACGCTTCATCCGATTCTTTGGACAGCGTTCCGAAGTCCGTCGTCAGCTCCGCCAGTCCCGCATCGCTGCGTCCGGCCGGAATTCCCTGGTACAGACGCACGTTGTCGACATGGACCGTTCCGTAATTCAGGCTGCTGGCCGAATAGGCAACGCTGCCGATATCTTCGATCGCGTTGCGGAAAGGCGCCTGCTCCACTACCGCCGCTCCGTTCACGTAGAGATCGTATTTGTCCGATGCCGTGTTCATGACCAGGCGGAGGTTGTACCATTTGCCCGGTTCGTAAGCCATCAGCTTCGTGGAATCTCCGCCTTTGTAGGCAATGATCTGTCCTTTGGAAAAAGCGAGCGATACGCCGGCATTCGCGCCTGCCGTTCCGTCGCTGCTGTAGACGTACGGCAGGTTGAACCAGTCGGCGCTGCCTGCGACGTCCAGCTTCATGACGTCCGCGGTCAGCGTTACGATGCCTTTGATCGTTCCCTTCGGGAACGATTGGGACAGCGAAGTGACGCCGCTGTTGCTCGAACGCGTCAGCTTCATGCTCTTGCCTGCGCGATCCGGCAATTCGGCGGCTCCAACCGTGCCTCCGTTGGCTCTGATCTGCCACGGCGCGGCCGGGGCGGCGCCAGGCTGCAGATCGTCAAAATCGCTTCCGTGAATAAGGCGCGCTTCCGTTCCGGCCAGATGCAGGTCCGGAGCCTGGCTCCGTTCGCCGGAACCGACCCGGATACCGGAGACGTTGGCCGGGCGGAAGCCGGCTTTCTCGGCCGACAGCGCATAGCCTTCGCCCGCCGCTACGGCCGGGAACGTGTAACTTCCGTCCGCGCCGCTGACCGTTTCCGCGACCTTTTGACCGCCGAGCGACAATGCGACGGTCACATCGGCGGCTGCGGCCTGCTTGTCGTCGTACACTTTGCCGGAGAGCGAACCGCCCGCCGCGTTGGAGACGAGCGCAAGATCGGTAGCGACGACGTTGCCTGCCCGAACGGTGAACGTCGCGCTTTCCGCCTGCGCGTACCCGCTTTTGGCGGCCCGCAGTTTCATAGTCCGTCCGACCGGCACATTGCGGATGACGTAACGGCCGAGGTCGTTCGTGACCGCCGGCGTTCCGCCTGCCGCGTCGGATACGGCTACGCCGGCAACCGCTTTGCCGGCTGCGTCGGTCACGCGGCCGACGAGCGTGGCCGTCGCAGTCGAATCGTCGTAGAATTCGAAAGCGCCCGGATCGGCTTGGCCGTTATAGAGCAGGCGCCCCGCAAAATCTCGGGCCGGCGTCGCGGCGCTGCCGACAATCGTCAGGCCGCGTTCGATCAGCGGGGATTCCGCTTTGAGTTGGTAGCCGCCCAGCGTGTTAAGAGCGGGCCCCTGCGCCTGCGAGCCCGTGCCGCCCGTGCCCGGGTTCGTCAGCATCGGATCGCCGAGCCGCGCATTCGCGTCGCTCGCCGGAGCGCCGAACGCGCCGTCCGGCGAATAATAACTGTTCGTATCGTAAGTAATCGTCGGGCTTTCCGTCAGCGCGCGGACCGGCCGCGTCGTATACAGAATATTGTTGCGCAGCCGGTAGGTCGATTTGAGCGAGCTGCCGTATCCGTAGACCATATAACCGCTCACTTCGTTGTAAATCGTATTGTTGTACACGTCCGCGACCGCTTTGGCGTCGGAGTGCAGATAGATCGGATACCGCTTGTTGTTCTCCAGTACATTGTAACGAATCACGGTGTCCCCAAACACGAATTGGCAGATCAGGATGCCGTCTCCGTTGCCGTGCATGTAGTTGTACTGGATCAAAATGTTCGTCGTGCCTTTGTCGGGGTCGATGCCGTTGGAATCGGCTCCGCCCGCTTTTTGTTCGGTGTTCATGACTTCGTTGTACTGGATCGTAATGTCGTCGGCGTAATACGCTTCGATACCCGAAGTGCCCGCTTTGTCGACCACGTTGCGTTCCACCAGACCCCCCCGGATTCCGGTCAGATACATGCCGTTGCAGCCGTACGGAGTACCCTGCTGCGTAATGAAGTTGTTGCGGATGACGATGCCGCTGTGCGGCGTGAAGTTCGGGTCCTGCGCGTCCTTGCGGGTTCCCCAGCCCGTCGGGACGATCTGGCTTCCGTCGCTTCCGTTACCGGCATACTGTTTGAAAATAATGCCGCCGAACGACGTGTTCTTCACCGTCGAATCTTCGATGACCACGTCCTGGAAGACGGTGGCGCGCACCGGAGCCCGAAGATTCGCCACGCTCGTATCGAAGACGATGCCGCCCGTCTTCTTCGAACCGTCCCAGCCGGTCTTGAACCGGATGCCCGGCGTCGGATTGGCCGGAATGCTGCCGCCGATCCAGGCGATCTCGCCGGATACGTCGTGCACGTCGACCGCTTTGATCCGGAAATACTGCAGTGTGCCCGCATCCTGTCCCGTAATATGGATGCCGCGGTAATCGCCGAGCGACGCGCCGGGAGTGGCGGACGGCGGCGTTTGGTTGGACACGTCCAGATTGCGGATCTCCCAGTGCTGCTGATTGCTCAGCAGGACCGCGTCCGCATGTTTGCCGTTGGCGCGAATCTTCGGCTTGTCGCCGCTGCCGTACCGGTCGATAATGATCGGGCGGCCTGCCGTGCCGGAGCCTTTGGGCGACAGCGTCTGGTCGTTCCAGACCGCTCCCGATTTGAGCAGAATCCGGTCGCCCGGCTTGAACGTCTGCGCGTTCGCTTTGGCCAGAGACTTCCACGGCTTCTGCTGCTGCACGCCCGCGTTCTGGTCGCTGCCCGCCTGGCTGTCGATATAATAATCGGTTCCCGTGCCTGCGGCCGCCGCCCCCTGCGTCGGCTGCGCGCCGGCTTGGGGCTCGGCTTGTCCCGCTGCCGGAAAAGCGCCAAGCAACATAATTGCAGCAAGCACACCGGATAACCAGGACTTTCCTTTGCGAACCTGAATTGAGCTCATGACTAACCTCCTGTCGTTTTGGAGAAAGCGCCGGATTCCCGGACGATGTCCCTATTGCCCCGGCAATCTCGTCGTTCTTTTTTCAAAAAAAGGATTGACCGGTATGTTGGCCAATCCTTTTCGTTTTATTTGCCGGCTTCCGCCGCGTATTGATCTGCGACTTTCAACAATTCTTCATAAGCCTGCTCCGGCGTCGACTGTTTGAACTGGACTTTCTCCACGACCGTTTTGTAGTCGTTCTTGAAGCTGCCCCACCCTTTGGGATCGTTGATGAACGGCTGCGCGTCCGGCGTTACCGTCTCCAGGAAAGCGAGCGACACTTTGTCCGATTCGCTGAACTTCGGCGTGAGCGATTCGACGACTTTTTTGTTGACCGGGGTTCCGCGGGTCAGGCCAAGCGTCTCGCCGGCTTGCGGATCGTTAAGCAGCCAGTCGATCACTTTGAGCGATTCTTCCTGATGTTTGGACTGCGCGTTCGCGCTCCAGAACATGCTCGGCTTCAGCCAGCCGCCCGACTCGGTTCCTTTCGGCATCGAAGCGAATTCGAACGCGCCCGGCTTGAGGGCATCGATCGAACCGACCTGGTTCGAGAACAGGTGTCGAGCTACGGCGGTCCCGTTCACGACGCTGTCGAGTTGGGGATCAAGCTCTTTGTCCGTCGTGCTGATATCGGCCGGAGTCAGGATGCCTTTGTCCCGAAGTTCGCTCATTTTGGTCATATATCCGATCCAAGTGTCTTTGTCGATAGACAGCTGGTTCTGATCGTTGAAAATATACCCTTTGCCCATGCTGTACTGGTAAGACGTGTAATCGACCAGATCGGAGCTTTGGTCCACGAACACGTATTTGTCGCTGCCAAGCTTCGCTTTGGCGGCTTCGCCGAACTTGAAATAGTCGTCCCACGTCCATCCGAAAGACGGCGGGGTCAAGCCCAGCTTGTCGACGACGCTTTTGTCGTAGACCATGCCCAGCGCGGCGACGCCGCTCGGAATGGCATACTGCACGTCTTTGACTTTGCCGCTGTTCACCGTGCCGGGTTCCATATCGGAGACGTTAACGCTCTTCAGGTCGCCGAGCAGTTCCCGGCCCGCATAGTCGTTTACGTAAGCGGCATCCATCTGAATGATGTCCGGCGCGTTATTGGCGGAGAATTGGACCGCAAGCTTGTCGAAATAGCCGTCCCAGCCGGAAAACTGGCTCTGGAACTTCACGTTCGGATGCAGCGCCGTGTACTGCTCCAGAGCTTTGATCGTGGCGTCGTGCCGCGTCTGCGAACCCCACCAGGCCACCGTCAAAGTGATCGCGTCCGCGTCTCCTTCTTTGGCTTTTGTGCTGCCCGAAGCTTGCGGTTCCCCTCCGCCGCCGCTGCTGCAGGCGGATACCAAAAGCATCGACATTAAAGCGGTTACAAAAACGGATTTCTTCTTGATCTTTTTCATGTTGAGACCCCCCTTATTCTTGAAGCCGGTAATTAGGACTTGGCTTCATAGTAGCACCCGGCCCGCCTGCCGAGTAGAAGGGTAATGAACAACAATCTTTCGTTATCTAATGATTATCCGTTCATTAGATAATGAAAGGTTAACGCTTGATCAGGTCGCTTGGACTGACGCCGCAATACTTTTTGAAAAGAGTGCTAAAATAAGGAACGTTTTGGTAACCAACCATCTCCGATACCTCGTAGATCAGGTAATTTCCGTCTTTGAGCAGCGTTTTGGCTTTTTCGATGCGGACGCGAATGACGTAGTTGGTCAGCGTTTCGCCGGTTACTTTTTTGAACAGCTGATTGAGATAGTTCTTGGAAATATATAACTGCGAAGCCATTTTGTCCAGCGTGATGTCTTCCGCATAATGCTCGTGGATATATTCGATCATGAACTGGACCGCTTTGCGGTGTTTTTCGTGAATCAACGGTTTATCCGCCTTTTTCAGCGCTTTGACCTGGGCCAGCAGCCACGCTTCGATACGCGAACGATCGGCGATCCCGTCCAGTTCGCGCAGGACGAGAGTTTCTTCCTCGCTTTTGTCGGACGAAGCTCCGGTAATCACCATGGAGTTTTGCAGCAGCATCCACAGTTCGGCCGCGGCCGCCCGGACTCCGGCGGGATCGCTCGGCCCTTCCGGCTGCCGGCGGTCCAGAAACAGACCGATCAACTTCGCCGTCTCGCCGTCGTCCCCGGCTTCGAGCGCCCGCTTCATCGCCTGCGAATAGTCGCTGAGCGAAAATTCGTCTCCGCCTGCCGATCCGACGTCGGCCGAGACGGTGCCGGAAGCGTCTTCGCGCGCGAAAAATTCCTGGCTCTCCAGCAGTTTCTGCATCGCTTCGTCCGCGGAAGCTTTGATTCCTTCGCGGCTGCTGACCGCTTCGCCGCAAGCATACCGGATTTGGATCCGGAGAAATTCGTTCAGCCGGTTGGCGATCAGAATGCCCAGTTTTTCCGCTTTGGCGGACAGGTCGGATCTGCCCGCACTTTCCCCGGCCGGAAGCAGCAGCGCCGAACGGTTGCCGAACACCCAGGAGAAGCTGGCGTCCGGCCACTCTTGCGCCAGCACTTCCCCCACGACGTTCGATACCGCGAACTTGAACAGGTTCCAGTCGGCCAACGAAATCCGGCTGATGCGCCCGCTCCACAGCACCTCGATCACCATGACGGCATAAGCGTCGTGCGTATCGGGGAAAGAGGCCTTTTCACCGCCTTGATCCGGCTCCCAGCCGTTCAGGACGGAAGCCAGCCACTGCGTTTTTTTGGCGTTTTCGCTCGGATTCGCCGATGCGTCGCGGGTGCTTTGGAACCTTTTGAGATACGTTTCTTCCAGCTTCTCGATCGTGGCGGACAAGACGTCGCGGATTTGATCGATCGTAATCGGTTTGCTCAAATAATCGTCCACGCCGAGTCGAATAGCCGTTCGCGCGTATTCGAAATCGTTGTAACCGCTCAGCACGATAAATCGCCCGGCGAAGTTGCGGCGCTTGAGCTCTTCGATCATCTGCATCCCGTTCATGAACGGCATATAGATATCCGTCAGCACGATGTCCGGATTGACTTCTTCGATCAGCTTCAGGCCGGCTTCCCCGTCGATCGCCTCACCGGCGAATTCGGCGTCCAATTCTGCCCACGGGATCGCTTTGCGCAGTCCTCTCACCACTTGAAAATCGTCATCGACGATTACTATTTTCCACATCTTCGCTGCCTCCCTTATCCGGTTGGTCGAACGTATTCGTCGGCAGCAGCGGCAGCGTCAGGCGAACTTCCGTGCCGCCTTCCGGCGCAGCGTTCAGCGTGAACCCGAACGCTTCCCCGAACAGCGCTTCGATGCGCTCGCGCACGTTGCGCAGCCCGTAACCGCCTTTGGCGCTGCGCTGCTGCTGCCAGCCTGCCGCAAGGCCGCTTCCGTCGTCTTTTATCGTAATATTCAGCCGGTTATCCCGTATCTCCGCGCGAATCACGAGCAGCGCTTCCGCCTGGCCGTGAAATCCGTGGATAAACGCGTTTTCGATAAACGGCTGCAGCAGAATCTTGGGCACGAACAGCCCGGTCGCGGCTTCCTCGATCTCGAACCGGTACCGCAGCCGCTCTTCCCAGCGTATCTCCTGAAACGCCAAATAGCTTTCGATATGCGCCTGTTCTTCCGAGAGCGTGACCAGGCTGTCGCTGTTGGACAGGGCGAGGCGGAAAAACTGCGCCAGATGCGACAGCATCCGGCTGATCCGCGGCTGATCCGCTTCGATCGCCATCCAGTTGACCTGATCGAGCGAATTGTACAAAAAATGCGGGTTGATCATCATTTGTAGCGTTTTCATCTCCGAAGCCCTGCGTTTTTTGTGCTGTTCGTCCAGTCGGCCATACAGCTGCTCGATCCTCAGCGTCAGGTCTTCGTATCCCTGGAACAGTTCGCCGAACTCGTTGCGGTAATCCTGGGGCAGCGCCGTTTTGTGCGTCAGGGAAAAAGCGCTCATCGCCCGAAGCAGCAGGCTGACCGGCTTGACGAACTGGCGCGACAGGAAGACGGTCAGCAGGAGCAGCAGCACGATCGTAATAAGGCCCATCGTCAGAATAACCTGCGTCTGCTTCAAATTGGCGGCCGTAATCTGCTTCCAGGACGTAATCTCGACAAGCGACCATTTCGAATCCGGTGAAGAAGACCAGACGAGAAACTCGTCCCCGGCCCGTTTCGCTCCGGCTTCCTGCGACACCAACTGATTCTTGATCTCCTGTTCGCTGCGGATAAAAAAGTCGGCGCTGCCGGAATGGGTAATCAACCGGCCGGTCTCGTCGAACAGCGCCAGGCTGGAACGCTTGTCTTCGGTCGTGATCAACGATTGGAACACCGGTGCGCTGACGTTGAACACGATGACGGCGGAAGCGCGGTTGAATTGGTTGTAGACGCGGCGCGCGAACCCGATCACGGGCTGCTCGCCGTCGTTGGTCCGGATCAAACGCTCGCCCAGCCATGCGTCATCGGATTGGCGAAGCTCGTCGTACCAGTCTTCCTGTTCGAGCTGCTTGAGCGAGAGAAACTGCACGTAATCCTGGATGTTGTAAGACGGCTTGAGGTCGGAGTAGACATGGATGGATTGAAGCGCGGACATGCTGAACACGTAATTGTTCAACTGCTGGCGGATTTCGGTCTGGCTGCGCAGCCGTTCGTACGGACTGCCGGTCAGCAGGTCGTCGCGGTCGTCGCTGAAATTCAGCGCGGCCGTATTGGAACTCTGCTCGATATCCTGGAGATAGGTATTCAGCTTCTTGTGCAGTTCGACTAACAGTTTTTGCTGATAGTAGGACGTGTTGCTCGCGATCTCTCTTGAACCGTTGACATAGCTGAACAAAACGATGAGACCGACGAAGACGACCACGATCACGGCAAAACCGAAAAAGAAAACGACGTCTATACGAAACGCCTTGAACGGGTTGACCCGCATGTCGATCCCTCCGGGGTACCAAACAAAGCTGCGATCGCTCGCAGCCTGTTCGTTACGGTAAATTGATTCATCCTTTTAATGCGCCGGCGGAGATGCCTTCCACGAAGTGCTTCTGGGCCAAAAAGAAAATCAACACGGAAGGCGTAATGGAGAGCAGCGACATAGCCAGCATTTGTCCCCAAGGGACAGAGCCCTGAGAGTCGATAAACAACTTGAGCGCCAGATTGATCGTGTAATTTTCGATGTTATTAATATAGATCATCTGTCCGAAGAAGTCATCCCAATTCCAGAGGAACGCGTAGATGGCTACGGTGACCAGCGCGGGCTTGACGAGCGGGATCATGATGCGCCAGTAAATGCCGAACCACGAACATCCGTCTATTTTGGCCGCTTCGTCCAACTCTCTCGGCACCGACCGCATGAACTGCACGAGCAGGTAGATGAAGAACGGACCGCCGATCCCTCCGGCGAGCAGATGGGGAATGTAGAACGGCAGATACGTATCGACCCAACCCCATTTGCTGAACATGACGTATTGGGGCACGATCGTCACCTGCGTAGGTAGCATCAGCGTCACGAGCATAATCGAGAACCACAGCTTTCTTAACGGAAAATCGAGTCTTGCGAACGCGAACGCGACGAGGCTGCAGGAGATGACGCTGGTGAACAGGACGCCGAGCACCAGCTCGAACGTGTTGATGTAAAAGTGGGCGAAGCTGAAGTTCGGAACGGACACCCAGCCTTCCGTGAAGTTTTCCCAATGCGGAATTTTGGGGAACAGGTTGGCGGAGCTCATCTCTTCGTTCGTTTTGAGCGACGCGCCCATCCACCAAAAAATCGGGTACATCATGACGAGGCTCGTTACGAGCAGCAGCAGGTGGCTGAGCCCGAGCCTGATTCTTTTGTAGGACGCCATCTTTACTTCCCTCCCTGCGATTCATAGAAGACCCAATATTTCGAAGTGCCGAACAGCACACCCGCGAATACGCCGATCAGCACGAGCAGAATCCAGGCCAACGCAGACGCATAACCCATATGGAACTTCGTGAAGGCTTCTTCATACAGATACATGACGTAGACGAACGTCGATTTGACGGGGCCGCCTCCGGTAATGACGAACGACTGCGTGAACATCTGGAACGTGTTGATCATCGTCTGGATCGCGTTGAACAAAATGATCGGCGACAGCATCGGCAGCGTAATCGAGAAAAACTGTCTGGCTTTGCTTGCGCCGTCCACGGACGAAGCTTCGTACAGGTCCGTCGGCACCTGCTTCAGCCCGGCGAGGAAGATGATCATCGAAGAACCGAACTGCCAGACCATGAGCAGGACCAGCGTGCCGAGCGCGTATTTCGGGTCCGCGATCCACGACGGTCCCTTGATCCCGAAAATGCCGAGAAAATCGTTGATGAAGCCGTTGCGGCTAAAAATGTTTTTCCACAGGATCGACACCGCGATGCTCGTTCCGATCAGCGAAGGCAGATAGACCATCGTACGGTAAAAAGAAATGCCTTTGATCTTGCGGTTTAGCAGCATCGCAACCGCCAGGGCGAACATCAGCCGCAGCGGCACGGTCACCAACACGAACAGGACCGTGATCCGAAGCGAAGAAGCAAACACTTCGTCGTTCGTAAAAATGTTCTTATAGTTCTCGATGCCGACCCAATTCGGCTTGGTGAGCAGCGAATAGTCCGTGAACGAATAGTACAAAGACATGAACATCGGTCCTAGCGTCAGCATGAAAAAGCCGATCAGCCAGGGCGACAGAAACAAATAACCGGCAAGCGGGGACTCCCAACGTCCTCTAAGCGCTTTCACTTTCGCCTTTTTTGCGGCGGGCCGTTCGGAGCCCGGCCTCGAAGCTGCATTGTGCATCGTTTTGCTCCCCCTCTTCGTCAAGATCCTGAACTTTTCTTTCATTGTAAGCGGCTTCCCGAAGAGATTGAAGGAGAGTAACGAATGCTTTTCTTTCACTATCGATCAATTCCGTTGAACCGCTTTCGGACATCCAAGCGGGATTACACACAACAAAAAACCGACCCGGATTCGGATCGGCTTTTTCGAAATCGATTCGGTTAAATCGCGCGGTTACGCGTTTGTCCGCATATATCGGTCCAGCGTTGCGCGCACCGCGCCGGGACCTTCGAGCAGCTCGTAGAACATGCCTTCGATCTTGTGCCCGAGTCCCAGTTCGTACAGATCGACGCCGAAGATCTGCGTGTCCGCCACGATCGCGCGCACATTCGAAGTCGTATCGCCGAGCTTGGTGCAGGCCAGACGCTTCTGCAGCGTCTCCAGCAGCGGGTCCGGGCTCGGCTGGAACGTGCGGCCGTTGTCGTCCAAGCCGAGCAGATACCGGCACCAGAGCGCGATCGCGAGCGGAATCGCTGTCAGCGACGCCGGATCGAGATCGTCGCTGCGGCCGTACGCTTTGAGCGTCTCGCCGAAGCGGATGCCGACCTTTTGCGACGTGTCGGTCGCGATACGCTGCGGCGTGTCCGGGATGAACGGATTGGCGAACCGTTCGTCCAGCACTTCCCGCAGGAATTGCCGCGGGTCGAGAATGCCGGGGTCGACAACGACGGGCAGCCCTTCCGCGACCCCGATCGTCTCCGCGAATTTGCGCAGCGTGGCGTCGCGCATCTCGTCGGCGATCGACGTATAGCCGAGCAGGCAGCCGGACACGGCAAGCGCCGTATGCAGCGGATTCAGGCAGGTCGTCACTTTCATCGTCTCCACTTTGTTCACCGTGGCGCGATCGGTAAAGATCACGCCCGCTTCTTCAAGCGGAGGACGGCCGTTCGGGAAGCGGTCTTCGACCACGAGATATTCGCTGATCTCCGCGTTCACGAACGGAGCCCGGTGCGAGTTGTTGGAGACGGCGATGTCCATGCCTTCGATGCCTCTCTCCTCCAGCGCCGCCCGGATTTTCTCCGACGGACTCGGGGTGATCTTGTCGATCATCGACAGCGGAAAAGCCGTCTTGGCGTCATCGCGCAAATAAGCGACGAACCCTTTGTCCGTGTAGCCGCGCCGCTCCCATTCTTCGGCGATCGTGACCAGCGCGTTCTTCAACAGGTCGCCGTTGCGGGAACAGTTGTCCATGCTGACAAAAGCGATCGAGTACTGCCCTTTCAAATAGCGGCGGTAAGCAAGCGAAGCCGCCAGACTCATCGTATGCTTCGGCTGTTCGGGACCGTTCTCCATATCGGCCCGGACCAGGTCCACGAAGTCCCCCGTCGGACCGGTCAGCGCATAGCCTTTTTCCGTAATCGTGAAGCTGGCCATCCGCAGGCTCGGATTTTCGAACATCGCGATCAGGCGCAGACGCTCGTCCGTGCGGCCTTTGCCGATGACGATCGTATCGACGAGGCTCGCGACCACGTTCATCTTGAAGTCGCCCTGGGCGTTCATGAGCACGGCGAGCGTCAGATTGTCGTCGGGCCCGTACGTCGGGCCGGACGCTCCGGCATCGGACGATTTCACGGCCACGATGCCCGTGTCGGCCCGGCCGCTGTCCAGCAGCCGCTGATGGGCGTTCGCCACGAAGCCGCGGAAAATGTTGCCCGCTCCGAAATGTACCCATTCCGGGCGCTTCGCCGTGTTCGTCGCAACCTGCCGAAGATCGAACTTCGGCAGCTCCACTCCCGCGGCCTGCCACTGCTCCCGCTCGGTAAGGTTGTCCACCGTTAACCGAACCATTCAGACTCCCCCTTTCGCGTTGTCGAGACTGTCCCACACTCCGAGCAGGTACATGATGCCCAGCGCCCGGTCGTACAGGCCGTAACCGGGCCGGCAGTCTTTCTCTTCGCCCCACAGATGCCGCCCGTGGTCGGGACGCACATAGCCCTGGAAGTTCGTCTCGTGGTAAGCACGGACCACTTCGGCCACGTCGACGCTGCCGTCGCGCCCCCGGTGCGACACTTCGATAAAATCGCCGTTGTCGAACACTTTGACGTTGCGGATATGCGCAAAATGGATCCGGTCATGGAACTCGCGGATCATGGCCGGCAGGTCGTTGCGGAGATCGGTTCCGAGCGAACCGGTACAGAAAGTCAGGCCGTTATACGGGCTGTCCACGAAATCCAGCAGCCGGCGGATACCTGCCCGATTGCGCACGATACGCGGCAGGCCGAAGATCGGCCAGGCCGGATCGTCGGGATGAATCGCCATTTTGACGTCCACTTCTTCGCAGACCGGGATGACCCGTTCCAGAAAATACCGCAAATTGTCGCCCAGTTTCTCGTCCGTCACGTCGGCGTAGGCCGCGAACAATTCGTCGAGCCTGGCCAGGCGCTCCGGTTCCCAGCCCGGCATCGTAAACTCCCCCGCGCCTGCCAAAATGCGATCCACCATGTCCCGCGGATTGTCGGTAATGGCCGCTTGCTCGTAAAAGAGCGCGTTCGAACCGTCCGGCAGTTCCCGGTACAATTCCGTGCGCGTCCAGTCGAATACGGGCATAAAATTGTAGCAGATGACTTTGACGCCTACCGTGGACAACTTGCGGATCGTGTCGATATAAATATCGATGTATTTGTCGCGCGTGGGCAGGCCGATCTTGATATCGTCGTGGATGTTAACGCTTTCGACGACGGCCGGGCTGAATCCTTTGGCCGTGATCCGGTCGGCTTCTTCCCGGATCCGCTCGATCTCCCACACTTCCCCGGCCACCTTGTCGTGCAGCGACCAGACGATGCCCATGACGCCCGGAATTTGCCGAACGTGATCGAGCGTGACGTTGTCGTTCCCTTCTCCGTACCATCTCCAAGTCATTTTCATTGGCGAAGCCTCCCTTTGCGTGGACCGCTGTATCGAACTTTCTTCGTTGATGGCGGTTTTTCCTGCTTTTATCGTAACTTTGCGCCGAACGTTCGTATAGACGGGAATCGAACACGTTTCTTTTAAAATGGCACACGAAAACAAGGCGGCAAAAGATCGGTCGCCGCCTTGTTTCTGTTACCCCGCTTTAAGCTTCCGCCTGCGAACCGTTCGAAGATCCGCCCGGGCGCGCCCGGGAAGGGAATTCGCCCAACTCGATCGTGAACGCGATCGTCGTCCCGCCGTTCGGCGAAGGTTCGATCCCGATCTGCCCGTTCATCCGTTCCACGAGCTTTTTGGAAATGGCCAGACCCAATCCCGTGCCTTCCGCGCCGCGGCTCAGCCCGCTGTCGACCTGATAGAACGGCTGGAACACTTTGCGCCAGTGGGCTCTCGGAATGCCGGTCCCGGAATCCGCGATCCGGCACCGGACCCGCTTGCGGCCTTCTTCGCTGCCCGGCAGCAGGCACACCGCGATCGAGATGCCGCCCCGCTGCGTGAATTTGATCGCGTTGCCGAGCAGGTTGAACAGAATCTGCCGGATCGGATGCGCATCGCCCAGCAGCGTCTCGGGCACGTCGTCTTCGATCTTGACGTCGAGCGCAAGCCCTTTGCCGAGCCGCGCCGCCTGCAGCAGGTCGGCCACTTCGGCCACGCAGTCCCGGATCCGCACCGGTTCTTCCGGAAGCGATTCCCGGACCGACCCGATTTTGGAAAAGTCCAAAATGTCGTTGACGATTTGCAGCAGGGACGAACCGCTTTTGCGGATGATGTCCACGTAGGCGGCCTGATCCCCGTCGAGCGTCGTCTCCGCCAGCAGGTCGGCCATGCCGAGCACGCCGTTCATCGGCGTGCGGATCTCATGGTTCATCGTGGCAATGAATTCGTCTTTGGCCCGGTTGGCACGTTCGGCGGCTTCCTTGTCGACCAGCAGCTGCTTGTGCTCCAGCAGCAGCTTTTCCTGCAGCGTCATCGAAGGATGGATGACCCGCTCGGATTTCGGGTTCCGGTACAGCCCCGAGACGATAAACTCCCGGTCCGTCATCAAATATTCGTGCGAGCGCATCAGCGACGTTTGCAGGGAAGCGGAAATCGCTTTGGCGTCGTACGCGCAGACCGAGATCAGGTTCTGCTCCTTGACGCTGCAATCGGCCATCACTTCGAATTCTTCCAGCTTCGCCTCGATATGCGGCTGCGGCTTCCACTGAATATGCGCCCAGGTCCGAATCGAGATCTCCTCTTCCAGAAACGGCCGCATGATCGATTCGAAATGCTTGCGCGTCAAGCACCCTTGAAACTCGCCGTGCTTTTGGTAAAAATCGAAGTTGTCGACAAAATGCACATGTTCGAGCCGTTCGTCGACCCACGATTCCGCCAGCTTGTGCTCGATCGCTTTTTTGCAATAATCGTTTTCTATGATCAATATTTGATGCCCTTGATTCAAGCAGGTCAGCGCATAAGCAGCCGCACTGTCGATATAATGGCGCAAATCTTCGTACAAATACAAAACGTGGCTGCCGCTGATCGTGCGCGTCAAAGAACGTAACGGATTATCGAACTCAATCACTTGAATACGCCCCCCATACCGGTACCCGATGTTCGCCGGTTGTTTGGGGTCAAGTATACCATGTAACTCCGTAAGCAGAGATAAAATTATGGGAATATTTAATGTTTTGATAAAAATTAAGGGAAATTTCTACCGACTCTCGAACGCCGCCAATCCCGCCCGCACTTCGTCCGTCGATTTGGCTTCCATCAGCTTGGCTCGCAGCTCGTTCGCTCCGCGGAATCCGCGCACGTAAATTTTGAAAAAGCGCGGCAGCGCCTTGAACGGGCGCGGCTCGAGCGTCGCCGAATAATGGTCGTGCAGATCCAGATGCAGCCGCAGCAGATCGAGCAGTTCCCCGCTGCCGTGCTCCGCCGCTTCACGTTCGAACGCGAACGGATTGTGGAAAATGCCGCGCCCGATCATGATGCCGTCCACGCCGTACCGCTCGGCGAGCTCCAGCCCTTTTTGCCGGTCCGGAATATCGCCGTTGATCGTCAGCAGCGTCTGCGGCGCAATCTCGTCCCGCAGCTGCTTGATCTCGGGAATCAGCTCCCAGTGCGCGTCGACTTTGCTCATCTCGTCGCGGGTGCGCAGATGGATCGACAGATTCGCGATGTCCTGCTGCAAAATATGGGTGAGCCAGCCGCGCCATTCATCCAGCGAACTGAAGCCGAGGCGCGTCTTCACGCTGACCGGCAGGCCGCCGGCTTTTGCCGCCTGCACGATCTCCGCCGCAAGTTCCGGACGGCAGATCAGGCCGCTGCCTTTGCCGTTCTCCGCCACGTTCGGCACGGGGCAGCCCATGTTGAGGTCGATACCCCTGAAACCGTCTTCCACCATGCCGAGACTCATCTGCCGGAAATATTCCGGCTTATCTCCCCAAATATGGGCGACGATCGGCTGCTCGTCCGCCGTGAACGCCAAGCGGCCGCGTACGCTGTGGCGCCCGGCCGGGTGGCAGTAACTTTCCGTATTCGCAAACTCCGTGAAGAACACGTCCGGCTTGGCCGCCGCGCTCACCACATGGCGGAACACGACGTCCGTGACGTCTTCCATCGGAGCCAATATGAAAAAGGGTCTGGGCAGATCCTGCCAAAAATTCGTCGTCATTTGAAAAACCTCTCTGTCGTAGGATCGTTAACTCTACTATCCTAAACGCATTGCCGTTCGAATGCCAAGTCCCAAAGCGCAATTCGGTACAAAAAACAAAAACCGGACTCCAAATAAAACCGCTGCTTGATGAATAAGGTGTGCGATACGGCCGGGGAGCGGGATTCTTGAACGTGCGCGGAAAGACTGCCGACGAAGCAAACGTCGGCTCCCCGCCGCATACAAAAGCAGCCCGGCTCTCCCTTGGGAGAGCCGGGCTGCTTGGCACGTTCGAACCTGCCCTCCGGAGAGCGGGTCCACCGTTAAATCCGGCGGCTCGCGCCGAGGCGCGGATTACTTCGCCGTCTCTTTTTGCACCAGTACCGTCACCGCTTCGACCTGGCTCGTCTGCGGGAACATGTCCACCGGCTGCACGGATTGGATCTCGTAGCCGCCGTCGAGCAGCACTTTGCAGTCTTTGGCGAGCGTGGACGGGTTGCACGAGACGTAGACGAATTTCTTCGGCTTCGCGCGCAGGATCGTCTCCAGGAACTTGCGGTCGAGGCCCGTGCGCGGCGGATCGGCGACGATCACGTCGGGTCTCAGGCCGTCCTTCGCCCAGCGCGGCAGCAGCTCTTCGGCTTCGCCTTCGAAGAAGGTCGCGTTATCGCGGCCGTTCTGCTCGGCGTTGCGCGTCGCGTCGGCGACCGCTTCCGGGATGATCTCGATGCCGCGTACTTCGGCGGCGTAAGGCGCCAGCCACAGGCCGATCGTGCCGGTGCCGCAGTAGGCGTCGACGACGGTCTCTTTGCCGGTGAGCGCGGCCGCGGCGCGGACGGTCTCGTACAGCTTGATCGTCTGCTCCGGGTTCAGCTGGAAGAACGCGCGCGGCGACAGCGTGAAGTTCAGGTCGCCGAGCGAATCGCTCATCGCTTCGCTGCCCCACAGGCTGATCGTGCGTTCGCCGAAGATCAGCGGAGTCTTGAGCGGGTTCACGTTGATCGACAACCCGCTCATTTCCGGCAGTTCCAGGCGCAGACGCTCGATCAGCTCTTCATGACGCGGCAGATCGGCCGTCTCGGTCACGAGCGTGACCTGGATCTCGCCGGACTGGAAGCCGCTGCGCACGACGATCGTGCGGACGCCTTTGCGCGTGCCGCTGTCCTTGATGTCGCTGCGCCCGCCGCGGCTGTCGCCTTTGGACAGCGGGATGTTCAGCTCGCCGAGCACGGACTTGACGCGGTCGATCGCGCGGTTGACCTGCGGATGCTGGATCGGACAGCCGCTGATATCAACGATCTCGTGGCTGCCGATCTCGTACAGGCCGGCCACGATCTCGCTCTTGGAGCCTTTGACGTCTCGGCGCTCGACCTGAAGCTGCGCTTTGTTCCGGTAGTCCCACGGCTGGTCCATACCGAGCGTCGGCTTGATCTTGAGATCGCTCAGGTTCGCGTAGCGGCTGAACGCTTCGCGCACGATCTCAAGCTTGGCGCGGAGCTGCCCTTCGTACGAGATATGCTGGATCTGGCAGCCGCCGCAGATGCCGAATACGGGACAAGGCGGCTCCACGCGGTCGGGCGATCTTTTCTCCACTTCGACCAGCTTCGCCTTGAGAAACTTCTCGTGCGTCTCCAGCACTTCCGCCTTGACGACTTCGTTTGTGATCGCGCCGTCGATAAAGACCGCTTTGCGGCGGAAATAGCCGACGCCTTCGCCGTTGATGCCGATGCGCTTGATCGTCACGACGATCACGTCGCCGAGCTTGACCTGCTCGGCATCGGCCGGGGACGCCGCCGGTCTGGCCGCCGCGCCGCCTGCGCCCGCGTAAGGCTTCTTGCCCGGCGCCGCGGCCGCGCTGTGCGGACGCGCCGGCTTGGGCAGCCCTTGCGCGCCCGTGTCGGCCGAAGCCTGCACCTGGCTGCGCGCGGCCGCCGTGCGGGCCGCTTTGACTTTGCCGCCGGCATACGGCTGGCCCGACGTCGGGCCTCTGCCCTTGTCGCCCGCGTACGGCTTGCCGGACGTGCTGCCCGTCACCGGCGCGCCGGCGACGCGCTCGCTCTGGCGCTTCTCGTAGCGCTCGGCGGGCGTGAGGCGCTCACCCGCGTCCGCGGGCTTCGCCGAACGGGGCCCTGCCGGGCGGCTGCCGCCCGCGGAAGAGCCGCGCGCGCCGCGAGCGCCGCCTGCCGCAGCGGACAACCGCCGC
>NZ_VPFK02000003.1:0-143137 GCF_008634075.2 Saccharibacillus sp. WB 17
CGGCGCAGCTTCGGCGCCGGCTGCGGCGGCCCAGCCTGCCGCCCAGCCGTCCGCGGCGACCGCGAACGGCCAACCGGCGCCTGCGGCTGCCGGAACGGCCGCGCCCGGCGAAGCCGACGCGGCTCTGCTGCGCAAAGTGCAGGCGCTGCTCGGCGAGCTTCGCTCCGCCGCCGCAGGCGGCACGGCCGCAGCGGGAAGTTCTCCCGCGTCGGCCGCGCAGGGCGCGCCGCAGCAGGCGCAGGCCGATGCGGCGGAGGGCGGCCCCTGGGTCGGCCGACTGCTCAAGATGCTCGGTGCGGAGCACGAGCATCAGGCCGCGCGTGCGACGCTGCTGAACGCGGCTCCGCCCGCGCCCGCCGCGCAGCCGGCTATCCAGACGCCGCCGGCCTCGGCCCAGGGCCAGACCGCGCCGCCGCCGGGAACACCGCCGGCCCAGACCCAGCCCCAACAGACGCCGCCGGTATCCGCGCAGGCGCAGACCGCCGCGGCTTCTGCCGCAGCCAGTACGGACACCCCAGGCAGCTTATCGGCTGCCGTCCGCACGGCGGCGGAACAGGCGCTGCGCGGTCTGCAGGGAGAACTCGGCCGTCCCGAGGGCGCCGCTTCGCCTTCCGAAGTTCGTTCCGCCCAAGCGGCCGGCACTCCGCAGTTGGCTGAAGTACGCGAGAATCTCAAGTCGCTGCTGCTTCAGCTGTCGGCTTCCGATTCGCTGCCGCCCGCGATCAAAGATGCGGCGCAGCAGGCCGTTCAGCAGATGACCGGTCAGCAGCTGCTGCTCAATACCGATCGAACCGCGCCTTTTGCCCAGGTGACGATGTTTCTGCCATTCGTCGGTCCCGACGGCAACCAGACCGCGTCGGTCCAGATCGAATCCAGGCGCGGAAGCAAAGGCGAGCTGGACGCTTCGAACTGCCGGCTGTGGTTCGACCTGGACATGAAGTCGCTCGGCCGTACGGTGATCGACGTGCAGGTCGTGGATCGCAAAGTCAGCCTGAATTTCCGCAACGACGAAGAATGGGCGCGCCCGCTGCTCGAAGCCGGCCAGCCGCAGATCGCTTCGGCGCTCGATGCCGCCGGCTATCAGCTTATGGCGCTGCGCACGGACGCGCTGCCCGAGCGAACCGCAGCCGCGGGCGAGACAGGCACGTCGCTCTCCTTCGTGCCGCAGGCCTATCGCGGAGTGGATGTGAAAATATGAAAGAGTCCAAACCGGAAGAAGCGGCGCGCAAACGCGCCGTCGCCCTGCGTTATTCGCCGGAGCAGATGTCCGCGCCGACCGTCGTGGCCAAAGGCAGCGGCAGCATCGCCGAAGCGATTCTCGCCCGCGCGCAGGAAGCCGGCGTTCCGATCCAGGAAGATGCGGCGCTGGTCGAAGTGCTGTCCAAGCTCGATCTCGACCAGCAGATTCCCGGCGAGCTGTACGGCCTCGTGGCCGAGCTGCTGTCCTTCGTGTATCGCAGCGACCGGGAAGCGGCCAGAAGAGCGGGCCGATGAACGGCGTACCGGAAGACCGGTCCGCCCCGCCGGCCGCGAAGTTCATCCGGCCGGCGAACGCCTCGTCCGTTTCGCCGACCCGGCAGGACAAAGGGCGGGCCGCCGAAGAAGCGGCCGTTCTGCATTTGCAGCGGCAAGGCTGGACGATCGCCGAGCGGAACTGGAGCTGCCGTTCCGGCGAACTGGATGTGATCGCCACCAAGGGGGCGGTTATCCTGTTCGTGGAAGTGCGCAGCCGGAGCGGCAGCGGATTCGGCCTGCCGGCCGAGTCGGTAGATGCGCGCAAAGTGCGCAAAGTACGGCAGACCGCCGAAGTATATTTGCATCGGTTCGGCTTGTCCGACCGCGAAATTCGCTTCGACGTGATCGCCGTCATGCTCGGCAGACGCCTTGAGATTCGCTCGCTGGACCACATCGAAGAAGCTTTTTAACGGCAGTCGACTGTTTTCGGCAGCGCGACAATTCGTCTTACGCCCGATATCGGACGAATCCAAATATGGAAAAGGGATTTACATTCTTTGAACGAAAAAAGGCTGCCCGGAGATTTCCGGGCAGCCTTTTTATTGCGTTGATCGCTGCAAGCAAAAGAGGGCGCAGCCTGCGCCATCAGAAGCTACGTCCGCTACAGCTCGGCCCCCCGCCGATCCATCTGCCGGTACTGAAGCGCTTCGGCGATATGCTCCGTGCGGATACCGGCGAAGCCTTCCAGATCGGCGATCGTCAGCGCAAGCTTCAGAATCCGGTCGCGCGAGCGCATGCTCAGTCCCAACGCGCCGATCGCGCTGTCCAGCAGCACGTTGGCTTCGCGCGGCAGAGCGGCGTATTTGCGCAGTGAAGCGCCGCTCAATTCGCTGTTCACCCGAAGACCGATTGAACGGTAGCGATTCCTTTGCCGCTCGGCGGCGTCCCGAACCTGATCGCGCAGCCGGTCGGACGAAGCGCCCGGCGTCGACAAACACCCCGGCGGAGGCTGCGGCACTTCGACCTGCATGTCGATCCGGTCGAGCAGCGGCCCGGAGATCCGGCTGCGATAGCGGGCGATCGCATGCGGCGAGCAGGTACAGGCCGATTGGCCGTCTTCGCCGCGGCCGCCGCCGCACGGGCACGGATTCATGGAGCAGGCGAGCATGAAATGCGCGGGAAACGTAAAAGCGGCACGTGCGCGGCTAATCGTGACCGTCCGGTCTTCGAGTGGCTGGCGCAGCACTTCGAGCGTCGCGCGGGAAAATTCCGGCAGCTCGTCGAGAAACAAAACGCCGCGATGGGCAAGGCTTACTTCGCCGGGACGGGGAATGGAACCGCCTCCGGCAAGCCCGGACGGAGAAATCGTATGATGCGGCGAGCGGAAAGGCCGCTGCGTCACCAGTCCCCGGCGAACGCTGTTCAGCCGTCCGGCCGCGCTCAAAATTTTGGTCGCCTCCAGCGCTTCGGCTTCGCTGAGCGGCGTCATGATGCCCGGCAGGCGTTTGATCAGCATCGTTTTGCCCGTACCCGGAGGACCGCACAGCAAAATATTGTGCATGCCCGCTGCCGCGATCGTCAGGGCGCGCTTGGCTTGTTCCTGGCCGAGCACGTCCGCGTAGTCGTCGGCGGGTCCACCGGGGTCTGCGGTCAGAAGAGAAGGCTGTGCGGCATGGCGCAGTCCTTCTGCGTCGAACGCATACTTCATTTCTTTGCCGGCGGCCAGCTCTTTGCGCTGCCGCTCGGGGACGAGCGCGCGCAAATGCGGCAGCGCATGCACCGCGAGTCCGCCGGCCAGCGCCGCTTCGTCCGCGTTGGCCGGCGGAACGAGAATGGCGTCGAAGCCCCGGCGCCGCGCGCAGTCGGCCATGGCGAGCACGCCGGGCACCGAGCGCAGCGTGCCGTCGAGCGACAATTCGCCGATAGCGACGAAGCGCCGCCCGGCCGGCAGTTCCAGCTGCCCGTCGCTGAGCAGGATGCCGAGCGCAATCGCGAGATCGAGCGACGAGCCTTCTTTGCGCAGATCGGCCGGAGCCAGATTGATCGTGACGCGGCGGTTCGGAAAGCGGAAACCGCAGTTTTTGAGCGCCGCTTTGACACGGTCCGTCGCTTCGCGAATCGCGGAATCGGGCAGGCCGATAATCGCCGTCTGCGGCAGGCCGTTCGTAATATCGACTTCCACTTCCACGATTACGCCGTCCACGCCGTACAGGCAGGCGCTGTAACTTTTTCCGTACATGGCAAAAACACCTCTTTTTTATCGGATGGCGGAATGTTCCCGCTGGCCTCGAAAAAGGGTGCTTCCTCTTTTTCCGATCGATTATGCAGCTTCTTTTATTGTAAACCGGCGGCCGAAGATGTCAATATGGAGCTTTTTTCGTACAATTCGCATCAAACATATTTACAACAATCAAATTTAATGCGATTATGTTTGTAAATCAATTTCGGACAGAACCGAAAAAGGAGAGGAGTGAGCACTATGGGCAAAGTCAACGAATATCCGCAGCTTCAACTGGACAACATGCTGTGCTTTTCGATTTATGCCAGCTCGCGCGAGATTACGAAAATGTATCAACCTTATCTGGAGACGCTCGGCGTCACCTATTCGCAGTATTTGGTGCTGATCGTATTGTGGGAGCAGGACGAACGCACGGTCAAGGAGCTGGGCGAAGAATTGTTCCTCGACTCCGGCACGCTGACTCCGCTGCTCAAGCGGTTGGAGAACGCAGGTTTCGTGTCACGCAACCGTTCGACCGAAGACGAGCGCAAAGTGTTTATTTCGCTGACCGACCAAGGCCGGGAACTGCGCGAAAAAGCGGCGCACATTCCGGAATGCATGTCGAGAGACCTGCATATGGACGTACCGGAATTCGTGGAACTGCTCGGCAGATTCCAGAATTTGCTGGCGCGGGCGCATGACGTAAACCGTTCTTCCTCGGGCAAATAAGCGGCAGTCAATCTGTTGAACGCCGGGTTAGAATCGATATTACCGGAGCCTTTTGGGCTCCGGTTTTTGGCATGTTGATTTTTGTCGAAAAAGACGGAATCCTTCAAATTTCAAGAAAGCGTTTCAATTTTTATCCGGAGTCGTGCTATAATGATTGAGGTTGTACTTTTTCTGCCTGGCAACCCGCCTGGTGCGAGCCAATTTGATAGGAGGATTCACAAATGAATATCCACGAATATCAAGGCAAAGAAGTTTTGCAGCAGTACGGAGTTTCCGTGCCCCGCGGCAAAGTAGCGTTCAGCGCGGCGGAAGCCGTGGACGCGGCCCGCGAGCTTGGGAGTCCAGTCGTCGTCGTAAAGGCGCAGATCCATGCGGGCGGACGAGGCAAGGCCGGAGGCGTCAAGATCGCCAAAAGTCTGGATGAAGTGCGGACCTACGCCGAAGAATTGATCGGCAAGGTACTCGTGACCCATCAGACAGGTCCGGAAGGCAAAGAAATCAAGCGTCTTCTTATCGAAGAAGGCTGCGACATCAAAAAAGAATATTATGTCGGCGTCGTCGTGGACCGGGGAACCGGAAGCGTCGTGCTGATGGCCTCGGAAGAGGGCGGTACGGAGATCGAAGAAGTGGCAGCCGCCACACCGGAGCGGATTTTCCGCGAAGTCGTCGATCCAGCCGTCGGTCTGCAGCCGTTCCAGGCACGCCGCCTGGCGTATGCGATCAACATTCCAAAAGAACTGGTGAACAAGGCAGCCAAGTTCATGATGGCGCTCTACACCGCTTTTGTGGACAAAGACTGTTCGATCGCCGAGATCAACCCTTTGGTCGTCACCGGCGACGGCGACGTTATGGCGCTGGACGCCAAGCTGAACTTCGATTCAAACTCGCTGTTCCGCCACAAGGACATTTTGGCGCTGCGCGATCTGGACGAAGAAGATGCGAAGGAAATCGCCGCTTCCAAGTTCGACCTGAGCTATATCGCCCTTGACGGCAATATCGGCTGTATGGTCAACGGAGCCGGACTGGCCATGGCCACGATGGATATTATCAAATACTACGGCGGCGAACCCGCCAACTTCCTGGACGTAGGGGGCGGTGCCACCAAGGAAAAGGTAACGGAAGCGTTCAAGATCATTTTGTCCGATCCGGAAGTCAAAGGGATCTTCATCAACATCTTCGGCGGCATCATGCGCTGCGACGTTATCGCGGACGGCGTAGTCGAAGCCGCGAAGCAGATCAAACTGGACAAACCGCTCGTTGTACGCCTTGAAGGCACCAACGTGGACCTCGGCAAGAAGATCCTGAACGAATCGGGACTCAATATCGTATCCGCGGACTCGATGGCCGACGGGGCACAGAAGATCGTAGAGTTGGTCTCTTAATCGGATTCAGCTTGGCTAACGGCAGAACGGCCAACGAATGCGGTGTGCGTACGCGGCCGGTTCTGGTTCGATGCGCAGAACCGGCCGGATCGCCGCGGCGTCAGTTTCGCAAACCGACTTTAAACGGAGGATGTGGATCGGCATGAGTATTCTGGTGGACAAACATACAAAAGTGATTACGCAGGGCATTACGGGCGAGACAGGGCTTTTCCATACGAAAGGCGCTTTGGAATACGGAACGCAGATGGTTGGGGGCGTAACTCCCGGCAAAGGCGGCACCGAAGTTGAAATTCAGCTCGAAAACGGCAGCGCCGTCAAACTTCCGGTTTTCAATACGGTAAACGACGCGGTCAAAGCGACCGGCGCAACCGCAAGCGTCATCTATGTGCCGCCGGCTTTTGCCGCGGACTCGATCCTGGAAGCGGTAGACGCGGAGCTTGACCTCGTCATCTGCATCACGGAAGGCATTCCGGTGCTGGACATGGTCAAAGTCAAGCGCTACATGGAAGGCAAAAAGACGATTCTGATCGGACCTAACTGTCCGGGCGTCATTACGCCTGACGCTTGCAAAATCGGCATCATGCCGGGCTATATCCACAAAGCCGGCAAAGTCGGCGTCGTGTCCCGCAGCGGAACGCTGACGTACGAAGCCGTGCACCAGCTGACGACGCGCGGCATCGGCCAGTCGACTGCGGTCGGTATCGGCGGAGACCCGGTCAAAGGTTCGGAGTTCATCGACATCCTGAAGATGTTCAACGAAGACGAAGGCACGCAGGCCGTCGTCATGATCGGCGAAATCGGCGGCACGGCCGAAGAAGAAGCGGCCGAGTGGGTCAAAGCCAACATGACGAAGCCGGTCGTCGGCTTTATCGGCGGCGCTACGGCGCCTGAAGGCAAACGCATGGGCCATGCCGGCGCGATCATCTCGGGCGGCAAAGGCACGGCAGCCGAAAAAATCGCCAAGTTGGAAGAGTGCGGCATTCGCGTTGCTCCGACTCCGGCGGAAATGGGCGCTACGCTCGTCGCGGTGCTCGAAGAGCGCGGCGTGCTGGAGACGTTCACGGTGGGTTGATTTCCGGTTTCTTTTCTGGCACAATAACGAAAAGAAACTTAATCGGATAAGCAAAAACCGACGAGGCAGGCAGCCTTTCTTTCCCTATGGGAAGAAAGGCTGCCTTTTCGCGTTTGCCGCTTGTCCGCAAAAAGGAGCGGGTAATCTCTATGACGCGAAAACGACTGCCTGAAGCCCTCTGGCTGCTGGCGCTGCACGAAACGAAAGGCATCGGTTGGCACAGTTTGTACGGACTGATCAAGATCGTATCGGAGCGGCGCATTCCGTATTCACGGCTGTTTGAGCTGACCGAACAGGAGTGGACGGCTCTGGGCGCGGAACCGAAATCGGCCGCGGCATCAGCACGCCTGAATATCGCGCAGGCGTTCGACCGGGCGGAACAGCTGCGCAAGCTTGGCATCGAACCGATTTCTTTTTACGACGACGACTATCCTACTCTAATGAAGGAAACCGCCAAACCGCCCTGGCTGCTGTATACGATCGGACGCCGCGAGCTGCTGAACGAATTCGGCATCGCGATCGTCGGCACGAGAACGCCTACTTCCTACGGCCGCGTCGTCTGCGAACGGATCGCCGGAGCTCTGGCGGAACGGGGCGTATGCCTGGTGAGCGGCATGGCACGGGGCATCGACGGATACGCCCACCGGGAAGCGCTCAAGCGCGGCGGAGCTACGATCGCGGTGCTCGGAGCGGGGTTGGACGTGCCTTATCCTCCGGAGCACCGGCAGCTGCACCGGGAGATCGCCGAGCAGGGCTTGCTTGTGTCGGAGTTTCCTCCGGGCACACAGCCGGTGCCGGGCTTGTTCCCGCTGCGCAACCGGATCATCGCCGGTTTGTGTCGCGGCGTGCTGATCGTTGAAGCGGCGCAGCGAAGCGGTTCGCTGATCACGGCGGATTATGCGCTCGAAAGCAACCGCGACGTGTTCGCCGTGCCGGGGCCGGTCACTTCGCCGAAAAGCGCGGGAACGTTCGAACTGATCAAAAACGGGGCGAAGCCTTGCGCAGGCGCGGAAGATATTTTGGAAGCGTACGGCGATTGCTTCGCTCCCCTGCCCCAAAGCGCTGCAAAAAAAGAGGGACATGAAAAATTGACAAAAGAGGAGCGGAAGATATACGTTATATTGGAGCAAGGGGATGCAAGCATCGACGAGCTGCAGCGGAAGACCTCCTGGGAGTTTGGACTTTTACATTCCGTTCTGCTATCTTTAATCATAAAAAGCCAGGTGAAGTCGCTCTCCGGCGCCATTTACACGTGGATCGGATAAGCGATTCGTCGACCCCCACTTTCGATCCAGTTTCAGTCAAGGCACATAATCAACGATAGACGCGGTCCAGGGCAAGGGGTCCGTAAAGCCGCGCTCGCACAACCTGAGAGGAGGACGAACCTATGGCTGATGCGCTAGTCATCGTGGAATCGCCCGCAAAGGCGAAAACGATAGGCAAATACCTAGGCAGCAAATTTATCGTCAAAGCGTCCATGGGCCATATTCGGGATCTTCCGAAAAGCCAGATCGGCGTCGAAGTCGACAACGAATTCAATCCGAAATATATTACGATTCGCGGCAAAGGCTCGATCCTGAAAGAATTGAAAGACGCCAGCAAAAAAGTGAAAAAAGTGTACCTCGCGGCCGACCCCGATCGCGAAGGGGAAGCGATTGCGTGGCACTTGGCGCATGCGCTCAATATCGACAACGTGCAGGACTGCCGCGTCGTGTTCAACGAAATTACGAAACAGGCGGTCAAGGATGCGTTCAAGACGCCGCGTCCGATCAACATGGACCTGGTCAATGCCCAGCAGGCGCGCCGTATTCTCGATCGGCTGGTCGGCTACAAGATCAGTCCGCTGCTGTGGAAAAAAGTCAAAAAAGGACTGTCCGCCGGACGCGTACAATCCGTTGCCGTCAAGCTGATCATCGACCGCGAGAACGAAATTTCCGAGTTCCTGCCCGAAGAATACTGGAGCATTACGGCCCGCCTGGCCGTCAAAGGCAACGAATTCGAAGCCAAGTTCCACCAACTGAACGGCAGCAAAAAAGAGCTCGGCAGCGAGCAGGACGTTCAAGAAGTGCTGGCCGCTTTTGAAGGAAAAGATTTTGTCGTAAGCGAAGTGAAGGAAAGAGAACGCCAGCGTCATCCGTCTCCTCCGTTTACGACAAGCTCGCTGCAGCAGGAAGCCGCACGGAAGCTCAATTTCCGCGCAGCCAAAACGATGTCGGTCGCTCAGCAGCTGTACGAAGGCATCGATCTCGGCAAAGAAGGCACGGTCGGCTTGATCACGTATATGCGTACCGACTCGACCCGGGTAGCCGCCAGCGCCCAGGAAGAAGCCAAAGCTTTTATCGGCGAACGTTACGGCACCGAATTTTCGCCGGAGACGCCGCGCCAATATTCGAAAAAATCCGCGGGTTCGCAGGATGCCCACGAAGCGGTTCGCCCGACTTCGATGGAACGCGATCCGGAATCGGTCAAAGCGGTCATGAGCCGCGACCAGTTCCGTCTGTACAAGCTGGTCTGGGAACGTTTCGTTGCCAGCCAGATGTCTTCGGCCGTGCTCGATACGCTGTCCGTGGACATCGCGGCCGGCGACACCACTTTCCGGGCGGTCGGATCGAAAGTCCGGTTCCAGGGTTTCATGAAAGTGTACGTGGAAGGCAACGACGACGGAAGCGTGGAAGAAGACAAGTTCCTGCCGGCGCTCGTCAAGGGCGACAAGCTTGAACACAAAAATACCGAACCGAAGCAGCATTTCACGCAGCCGCCTCCGCGCTATACGGAAGCCCGTCTCGTGAAGACGCTCGAAGAACTCGGAATCGGACGCCCGAGTACGTACGCGCCGACATTGGAGACGATCCAAAAGCGCGGATACGTGGCGATCGAAGAGAAGAAGTTTATGCCGACCGAGCTCGGGGAATTGATCAACGAACAGATGGAACAGTTTTTCCCGGAAATTCTCGATGCCGAATTCACGGCGCACATGGAAGAAAGCCTCGACCATGTGGAAGAAGGCGAAGAACAGTGGGTCCGCGTGTTGAGAGAGTTTTACGACACGTTCGAGAAACGTCTCGAATTCGCGGAAGAAGAAATGAAAGAAATCGAAATCCAGGACGAAGTTTCGGACGAAGTGTGCGACAAATGCGGCAAGCCGATGGTGTACAAAATGGGCCGGTTCGGCAAATTCCTGGCTTGTTCCGGGTTTCCGGACTGCCGCAATACCCGTCCGATCGTCAAAAATATCGGCGTGACCTGTCCGAAATGCAAAGAAGGGCATGTCGTCGAGCGCCGCAGCAAAAAAGGGCGTATCTTCTACGGATGCGACCAGTATCCGGAATGCGACTTCGTATCGTGGGATCGTCCGTCGCCGAAGCCTTGTCCGGTATGCAGCTCGCTGATGGTCGAAAAACGCAGCAAACAAGGGACGAAGCTTCAATGCACGTCGTGCGATCATACAGAACTGCTTGAAGACAGCGAAGACGCAGCGGAAGTTTAATATAGGGGGAACATGAAGTGAGCAGCAATCAAAGAGTAACGGTAATCGGAGCGGGACTGGCGGGAAGCGAGGCGGCTTGGCAGATCGCCAGCCGCGGCGTTCCGGTCACGCTCTACGAGATGCGGCCGAAAGTCAAAACGCCGGCCCATCACACGTCGTATTTTGCGGAACTCGTATGCAGCAACTCGCTGCGCGCAAACGGCTTTACGGGAGCGGTCGGCGTGCTGAAGGAAGAAATGCGCCGGCTCGATTCGCTCGTAATCGGCAAAGCGGATGCCAGCGCCGTACCGGCGGGCGGAGCGCTTGCCGTCGACCGGGACCTGTTCTCGGGCGGCATCACGCAGGCGCTCAAAGAACATCCGCTCGTCGACGTGCGGGAAGAAGAAGTGACGGAGATTCCCGAAGACGGGATTACGATCATCGCCACGGGTCCGCTCACTTCTCCCGCGCTGTCCGAACAGATCAAAAGCTTCATGGGCGAAGAATATTTCTACTTCTACGATGCGGCGGCTCCGATCATCGAGAAAGATTCGATCGATATGGATAAAGTCTACCTCGCTTCCCGCTACGACAAGGGAGAAGCGGCGTACCTGAACTGCCCGATGACCGAAGAGGAATTCGATCGTTTCTACGAAGCGCTGATCGCGGCGGAAACGGCGGAACTCAAAGAGTTCGAAAAAGAAATTTATTTCGAAGGCTGCATGCCGATCGAAGTCATGATGCAAAGAGGCCGCCAGACCGCGCTGTTCGGTCCGATGAAGCCGGTCGGCCTGCCGGACCCGCGCACGGGCAAAAATCCGTTCGCCGTCGTGCAGCTGCGCCAGGACAACGCGGCCGGCACGCTGTACAATCTGGTCGGCTTCCAGACGCATCTGAAATGGGGCGAGCAGAAGCGGGTGTTCCAGATGATTCCGGGCCTCGAGAACGTCGATATCGTCCGCTACGGCGTCATGCACCGCAATACGTTCATCAATTCGCCTAAGCTGCTTGAGCCGACCTACCAGTGCAAAAACAAGTCGAACCTGTTCTTCGCCGGGCAGATGACCGGCGTGGAAGGGTATGTCGAATCGGCCGCATCGGGCCTGATCGCCGGTATCAACGCCGCGCATCTGGCGCTCGGACACGAACCGATCGTTTTCCCCGAAGCGACGACGCTCGGAGGCATGGCCCGTTATATCACGACGGCCGATCCGAACCATTTCCAGCCGATGAACGCCAACTTCGGCCTGCTGCCGAAACCGGAACAGAAGATCCGCAACAAAAAAGAAAAAAACGAAGCTCTGGCCATGCGCGCGTTGGATGCGTTGACGGCTTTCACGGCGGAACACGCGCTGAATCCCGTTCGCAGCTGACCGCCCTATCCGGAGAGGAGGATCATGATGGAAATTTCTTTTCACGCGACGACGATTTGCGCCGTGCGCAAAAACGGCAAGTCGGCCATAGCCGGCGACGGCCAGGTCACGATGGGACAGAACGTGATCATGAAGCAGCACGCGAAAAAGGTACGCCGGTTGTACCGCGGACAGGTTTTGGCCGGATTTGCCGGTTCTGTCGGCGACGCCATTACCCTGTTCGAGAAGTTCGAAGCCAAGCTTGAAGAACATCAGGGCAATCTCCAGCGCGCCGCGGTGGAGCTGGTGAAGGAATGGCGGACCGATCAGATGCTGCGCAAGCTGGAAGCGCTGATGATCGTCATGGACAAAGACGGCATGCTGCTGATTTCCGGCAACGGCGAAATCATCGAACCGGACGACGACATTATCGCGATCGGTTCGGGCGGCAATTTTGCTCTGTCGGCCGCGCGCGCACTCAAACGCCACGCAGAGCTCGAAGCGAAAGAGATCGCCGAAGCTTCGCTGCGGATTGCCGCTGAAATTTGCGTTTATACGAACGACAACATTATCGTCGAAGAACTTTAACGCCAATTACGGGCCGTGGGTCGTGCGCGAACGGCGAACACGCCTTAAAAGTGGAGGGTATGGCCATGAAAAACGAAGCCCTGACACCGCGGGAAATCGTAGCGGAGCTGGACAAGTATATCGTAGGACAGAAGAAGGCCAAGCGTTCGGTAGCCGTTGCCCTGCGCAATCGGTATCGCCGCAGCCTGCTTCCCGAAGAAACGCGCGACGAAGTCGTGCCGAAAAACATCCTGATGATCGGACCGACCGGCGTCGGCAAGACGGAAATCGCGCGTCGGCTGGCCAAATTGGTCGGCGCGCCGTTCATCAAGGTGGAAGCGACCAAGTTTACCGAAGTCGGTTACGTCGGCCGCGACGTCGAAGCGATGATCCGCGATCTGGTGGACACCTCGATTCGCATGGTCAAAGCCGAACGGACCGAAAAGGTCAAAGACCGCGCGGAAGAAATGGCAAATGAGCGGATCGTCGAAATTTTGGAGCCGGCTTCCAAGTCGTCGACTTCGCAGCGCAATCCGTTCGAAATGCTGTTCGGCGGCGCACAGGGCAAGACGCCCGAGCCGGAACCGGAAAAAACGCGCTACGAAGAAGGCAGCCTCAGCGAACGCCGCCGCAAAGTGCGGTTCGATCTGCTGGCCGGCAAGCTCGAAGAGCAGGTGATCGAAATCGACGTCGAAGACGCGATGCCGAACATGTTCGACATGCTCGCCGGGCAGGGCGGCAACGACCAGATGGGCATGAACATTCAGGAGATGCTCGGCAATTTCCTGCCCAAGCGGAGCAAGCGCCGCAAGCTGCCGATTCGCGAAGCGCGCAAAGCGTTGATCCAGGAAGAAGCGTCCAAGCTGATCGATATGGACGACGTGAACCAGGAAGCGGTGCGCCGCGCCGAACAGGCTGGCATCATCTTTATCGACGAAATCGACAAAGTGGCCGGTGCGGGCCGCGGTCACGGACCCGACGTCTCGCGCGAAGGCGTGCAGCGGGATATTCTTCCCATTGTCGAAGGATCGACGGTCGTCACGAAATACGGTCCGGTCAAAACCGATTATATTTTGTTTATCGCGGCCGGCGCTTTCCACGTGGCGAAGCCTTCGGATCTGATTCCCGAACTTCAGGGGCGTTTTCCGATCCGGGTCGAGCTGGAGAGCTTGACGCTGGAAGACTTTATCGCCATTTTGACCGAACCTCAAAACGCGCTCACCAAACAGTATGTGGACCTGCTGCGCACCGAAAACATCGATATCGGATTTTCCGAGGAAGCGATTCGCGAAATCGCGAGCATCGCCGCTTCGGTCAACCAGAATACCGAAAATATCGGAGCCCGTCGTCTGCATACCATTTTGGAAAAGCTGCTTGAAGATCTTTCCTTCGAAGCGCCGGAGCTGAATTTGGAACAAATGACGATTACCCCGGAATACGTACGTGAAAAACTTTCGGATATCGCCAAAGACCGCGACTTGAGCCAGTACATTCTCTAAAGGTTTCGACCTTACTTGATTCCATGGGGAATATGGAAAAATACGGAGAAAATCAGGACGCAAAAGCGATTTTCACCGTGTAAGCATATTCATTTTTTACGTCAAATTGATGAATGTAAGAAAGATATCCATATAAGAAAAAGCCCTGTCTTTCAACTGCGGAAAGATAGGGCTTTTTTCTCATTGTTTTATAGGCCCAACTCGAAGAAACTTAGATTAGATAATATGTAGGTTGCGGCGGAGCCTGTAGGACGGAATTTGCGAAAAAAGCTAGAGTTTATCGTGAAAATCAGGCGCAGCTCAAAAAAAAGAATAGTGCAGTCGAATTTAATTTTGTATAATTTATAAAGTGCACAAGCTTTATTAACTAAAGGAGTGGAATCGATGAACATTTTGAACGATACCGGCTTTACCCGCCTGCGCAGCGCAATCGATGCTTCAAACACGAGACAGCAGGTCATTTCCAACAACGTGGCGAATGCGGACACGCCGTATTTCAAACGTTCCGAGGTCTCTTTCGAGAGCCTGCTTCAGTCGGAAATGAACGGTGTAAGTTCGATTAAGGGCCGGATGACGAACGCTCGTCATATCGAAATCGGTTCTGCCGGTTCCATTCCGACCGCACGCATTACAAGCGACAAGAGCACGGCCATGAACAACAACAAAAACAATGTCGATATCGACACCGAGATGACGAGCCTGGCCGAAAATCAGCTGCGCTATAACACGTACATCGAAGAGGTCAATCACCAGATCAAAATGATGCGCACAGCGCTGGGAGGCAATGGATAACGATGAGAATCAGCAGCGGATTTGACGTTAGCGCTTCGGCCCTTACGGCCCAACGGCTTCGCATGGACGTCATCTCGTCCAATATTGCGAACGCCGATACGACAAGAGCCCAGGTCGTCGACGGCCAGGCTCAAGCTTATCGCCGCAAAGTGACGGTGCTTTCCGAAAATAACCAGACCCCGTTTTCCCAGACCCTTAACGCGGCGATGAAGGGCAAAAGCTCGGCAAGCGGCGTCAAAGTCACGGGAATCCAGGAAGATCAAGAGCCGTTCAAACTGGTCTACAACCCGACTCACCCGGACGCGAACGGCGACGGCTACGTCCAGATGCCGAACGTCGACATCGCGAAAGAAATGGTGGACATGATCTCGGCGACGCGCTCCTACGAAGCCAACGTCACGGCGTTGAACGCAACGAAGTCGATGCTGATGAAGGCGATGCAAATCGGCAAGTAATTCCGGTTAGCGCTTGAACAGACACCACAGACAAATCACGGACGCTTAAGCGGACCGATCGGAAAGGGAGATTGCGATGATTCAAAACCATATGTTCAACCCGGTTCAAATGGCGAACCGTGCCGTGTCTAACCTTCAGGACAAGACGGCCGAGGCTACCCCGCAAGAAACGATGCAAAACTTCGGCAATTATCTGCAGGACGCTCTGCAAGGAGTATCCAATATGGAGAAAACGGCAGATGAGACCGGGAAGCAATTCATGCTTGGACAAGCGAGTGTGGACCAAGTGATGATTACGGGCGAACAAGCCCTTCTTGGACTTCAGATGACTTCGCAAGTGCGCAACAAAGTAATCGAAGCTTACCAGGAAATCATGCGGACACAACTGTAAAAAAAAGCGAGCCAAGTATAATGCTGCGTAGTGGGGTGAAAATGTGAATGAAAGATTGACCCGAATCAGGGATTCGATTTTGGGTTATTGGAATCGGCTTAGCAAAACCCAAAAGGCGCTGTTGGTCTCGACCGTTGCCATCACGCTGCTGACGATCGTGATTCTGACCATGCAGTTTTCCAAGACGGAATACGAAGTTGCTTTTCAGGACATGAACGGCGAAGACGCGGCTGCGGCCATGACGTATCTGGATTCCGCCGCCATTCCGTATAAATTGAGCGCAGACGGCAAGAGTTTGTCGGTACCGAGTACCAATGCCGCGAGAGTCAGAGTGGACGTGGCTTCGCAGGGCATTATTCAGAACGGCTCGATCGGCTTCAACAAAATGTTCGGCACGACGACTTCCGCGCTCGGCATGACCGAGAACGAGTTTAACGTAAAGTACAAAAGCGCATTGAACGGCGAAATCGAATCGATGCTCAAAATGATGAGCGGGGTCGAGACGGCGCGGGTACTTATTAACCTGCCCGAAGAAAGCCTTTTTGCCAGCAGCGAGAATCAAGATCAAGCTTCGGCTTCCGTGGTAATGACTTTCAAGCCCGGTTTCCGGCCGAGCCAGGAAGTGATTGACGGCTACTTCAATCTCGTCAAGACTTCGGTTCCGAATTTGCCGATCGACAATATCACGATTACGAGCGACAATGCCGAACTTTACGCTTCCAACGCGGGCAACGGTTTTGGAGCCGGTTCCGCAGGGGCGATACAGGATAACCTGGCGATTCAGCGCAAGTATGAGAGCGATATCGAGAAAAGCGTGAAGATGTTCCTGGGGAGTATGGTAGGAGCGGATCGGGTCAATGTACTCGTCGCTTCGAAGTTGAACTTCGATCAGGTGAACGCGACGGAAAACAGATACGAACCGGTCGACGTGGAAAATATGCGGGGCATCGAAATCAGCGTGCAGGACGTTCAGGAGAGTTATACCGGAGCGGGAGCCGCGGACGGCGGCGTAGCCGGAACCGGAACCGAAGCCGTGCCGACGTATCCGGGCGATACAAGCGCCGGACAATCGACGTCCGAAAGCTCCAACAAAATCGTGAATTACCAAGTTAACCAAATCACGAAAGAAATTGTGCAGAGCCCGTATGTCGTTAAGGATTTAACCATCAATGTATCGATTGAACCTCCTGCCGGTTCCACAACGCTTGAAACCGGAATCGAAGGGAATATCACGAGCATTCTCGTCAATATTATCGGAGCTTCGCTTGCCGACTCCGGAACGACTTACGACGACGCGCAGCTGCAACAAAAAGTCGCTGTGTTTGCTTCGCTGCCTTCGGCGGAAACGGCAGCGGCCGATACCGGCATCTCCAGAACGCTTCTGTGGAGCATCATCGGCGGATTGGCTTTACTGCTTGCCGCAGCCGTTTTCCTGGTACTGCGTCGCAGAAGAAAAAATCGCGAAGAAGAACTGCTCGAAGAAATGGCGCTTCCGACGCCGGCCGAAATGCCGTCCATCAGTTTTGAAACGGTTAACGGAGAAAGCCAGACGCGCAAGCAGCTCGAATCGCTCGCCAAAAAGAAACCGGACGAATTTGTCAATCTGCTGCGCACATGGCTAGCCGATGAATAGGAGTGAATAAGTGTGGCCAAAGCAAGCGCGCAAACGTTGAGCGGAAGACAGAAAGCTGCCATTCTGCTCATCTCTCTCGGGCCGGAAGTTTCGGCTCAGATCTTCAAGCATCTGCGCGATGAAGAAATCGAGCAGCTGACGCTCGAAATCGCCAACGTGCGAAAAGTGGACAGCTCGGAAAAAGATTCGGTACTTGCCGAGTTCCACCAAATTTGCCTGGCCCAGGAATACATTTCGCAGGGCGGCATCAACTACGCAAAAGAGATTCTTCAAAAAGCGCTCGGCGAACAGAAAGCGCTTGAAGTCATCAATCGACTGACGGCCACTTTGCAGGTCCGTCCTTTCGACTTTGCGCGCAAAGCCGATCCGAGCCAGATTTTGAACTTTATCCAAAACGAAAATCCACAGACGATCGCGCTTGTGCTCTCGTATCTGCAGTTCGAGCAGGCGTCTGTGATCTTGTCTTCGCTGCCTCAGGAGAAACAAGCCGAAGTCGCGCGGCGGATCGCCATGATGGACAGCACTTCGCCGGAAGTTATCGCCCAGGTAGAACGCATACTGGAACAAAAGCTGTCTTCGACGGTTACGCAGGATTTTGCGACGGCAGGCGGTATCGAATCGATCGTTTCGATTTTGAACGGCGTCGACCGAGGAACGGAACGGACGATTCTCGACTCGCTCGAAATCCAGGATCCGGAACTGGCGGAAGAAATCAAGAAAAGAATGTTCGTGTTCGAAGATATTGTCAATATCGACGATCGTTCCATTCAGCGGATTATCCGCGATGTCGAAAATGCCGATCTTCAGCTCGCGCTCAAGGTCGCCAGCGAAGAAGTTCGCGAAGTCGTATTCAAAAACATGTCCAAACGGATGGCGGATACGTTCCGGGAAGAAATGGAATTCATGGGGCCTGTACGGCTTCGTGACGTGGAAGAAGCCCAGACTCGTATCGTAACGATTATCCGTAAGCTGGAAGAAGCGGGCGAGATCATCATCGCACGCGGCGGAGGAGATGATATCATTGTCTAACCTCATTAAATCTTCGCAGTACGTGCCAAAAGAAGACTTTGTCAAGCTTGATCTGCATCGGCATTATGCCTCCAAGCAGGAAATCGACGGCCATGAGGACGAACCGAGGCTTCCGCTTGCGGATCAGCAGACGGTTGTCCTCAAAGACGAAATGATTCAGGATGCGAAAGAATTCGCGGAATTCCAAATTCGGGAATCCGCCGAACAAGCCGAACGAATGCTTGCCGAAGCGCAGCAGCAGATTGATCTCTGGTGGCAGGAAAAACGCGAGCAGGACGAGCATTTGGTGGAAGCGGTCAAATCGCAGGGGTTCCGCGAAGGTTATGAGGAAGGCAGAGCACAGGCGGAAGCGGAGCTTGCCGTTCAAATCCGCGAAGCGGCCGAAGAAGTGCAGGCGTTGATCGAGGAAGCGGTTCGGACCAAAGAAGAAATCATTCAGGAAGCCGAACCTTTTCTCGTCAGTCTGAGTTCGGCGATTGCCGAAAAAATTATCGATCGCAAGCTGGAGCAGGACGAAGCTTTGACCATTTCGCTGATCCGCCAGACGCTTTCGCGCAAAAGGGAGCAGGGCACCATTACGCTTTGTGTGGCGCCGTCGCAGTTTTCCCTGATCAACTCCGCGCGTGAAGAGCTTGCTATGTCGATTGATTCGCAGGCCGAGCTGCAAATTTTGCCCGATTCGACCGTCAAAGACCGCGGCTGCGTGATTCGATCGAACTTCGGAAGCGTCGATGCCAGAATTGATACCCAACTGACCGAAATCAAACGCGAATTGCTGAGAATGGCGCTGCACGAAGAAGCTTCCGGTTCCTGATTGGCGGGCTGGACCTCCTAGTCGGACATAATCCTATAGGAACTCAGGTAACTTGCCGGGTTTTTTTAAAATGCGGAAATAGCACTTTTTAGCCTTAGAGGTTTTTTCGGAACGATGTACAATGATAAGTGTAAAGCGAACGACGGCGCGGAGGTGAAGGGATGAAAGAAATTCTGGTCGACAAGTATTTGGAACAGCTCAGGCAGCTGGATCCAATCCGGGTAAACGGCAAGGTGACGCAGGTTATCGGCTTGATGGTCGAATCGGAAGGTCCCGACGCGAGCATCGGCGAGGTTTGCTACATTTATCCGACCAAAACGTCGACTCCGCTCCAGGCCGAAGTCGTCGGATTCCGGGATAACAAAGTGCTGCTGATGCCGCTCGGCGAACTGCAGTCGATCGGCCCGGGATGCGACGTGGTCGGCACGGGCAAGCCGCTGACCGTACAGGTCGGTTCGGAACTGCTGGGCAAAGTGCTCGACGGTCTGGGAAGGCCGCTGGACGGCTCGCTGCTTCCGGCACGCATGGCCCACGCTTCGACGTTCAACGTGCCGAGCAATCCGCTGCAGCGTCCGAGAGTGCACGAGCCGATCAACGTCGGCGTTCGAGCCATCGACGGGCTGCTGACCATCGGCAAGGGACAGCGGGTCGGCATCTTCGCCGGCTCGGGCGTCGGCAAAAGCACGCTGATGGGCATGATCGCCCGAAACACTTCGGCGGACATCAACGTGATCGCGCTGGTCGGCGAACGGGGCCGCGAAGTATTGGACTTCATTGAACGCGACCTGGGGCCGGAAGGCCTGGCACGCTCCGTCGTCATCGTCGCAACGTCGGATCAACCGGCGCTGGTACGCATCAAGGCGGCTTTGATCGCGACTAGCATTGCCGAGTATTACCGGGACCGCGGCATGAACGTCATGATGATGATGGACTCGGTTACGCGGTTTGCGATGGCTCAGCGCGAAGTCGGGCTGGCTGTCGGCGAACCGCCGGCGATGCGGGGTTACACCCCTTCGGTATTCGCGACGCTGCCCAAACTGCTCGAGCGGGCGGGAACGGGGCCGACCGGATCGATCACCGCGTTCTACACCGTGTTGGTAGACGGCGACGATATGAACGAACCGATTGCCGATGCGGTGCGCGGGATTCTGGACGGACACATCGTGTTGAATCGGGGCATCGCCAACCGGGGACACTTTCCGGCCATCGACGTGCTGGCCAGCATCAGCCGGGTCATGAAAGACATCTCGCCGGAAATTCAAACGGACGCGGCCAACAACTTGAAACGGCTGCTCTCGGTCTACAAAGAGTCGGAAGACTTGATCAACATCGGCGCTTACCAAAGAGGGTCCAGTGCCGAGATCGACGAAGCGATCGAGAACATTCAACGCATCTGGGATTTTACGAAACAAAAAGTGGACGAAAAAACAACGCTGGACGAAACGATCGAACGTTTAATCCAAGAATTCTCAAGGAGCTGACCTTAAGAAATGTTGAAATTCAACTATTCATTTCAAAAAGTCGTGGATCTGAAAACAAGCGAAAAAAGTCATGCCGAAATGCATCTTTCTTCGGCAATCGGACAATTGCAGGCTGAAAAGCACACGCTGGGCCAACTGTTCTCCGATAAAGATCAGATGGCCGATTCCCTTCAAACTCAGGCCACAAACGCGGTTTCAGCTTTCCAACTCCAGCAGATGCAGGATTATATCAACTACATCGACCAGTGCATTTTGCAAAAACGCCAAGATATTCAAACGGCGCAGGTAAAAGTCGAAGAAAAGAAAGAACATCTTACGACGAAAATGCTGGATGAAAAAGTGTGGCTGCAAGCGCGCGGCAAAGCGCTGGAGTCGTTCCAAAAAGAAGAATCGCTGCGCGAGCAAAACGAACTTGACGAAATGGCGACGGTTCGATTTGCTTCCCGCACCCGCTAAGAACGCAGGCGGAGCGGAATCAGCAAGTGCAACAAGTGCAAAGGGAGGTCAAAGGCATGGCGAAAGCCGGAGCAGAAGCCGATATGAATCTTGAAGAAGGATCGGGAAGCAAAGCGGGACGAATCCTGCTGTTCGCAGTACCGATTCTCTTCACGGTCGTGCTGGTCGGTGCACTGCTGGCGTTGACGAATCCCAATACGCGCAACACCGTATTGGAGACGGCGAACAAAGTGCCGCTTGTCGGCTCGATGCTTCCCAAACCGACTTATACGCCGGCACAACAGGCGCAGAAGCAGGAAGAGAAGCAGGCTGCAAGCGCCGAAGCAACGATCAGCGAACTGAAAACCCAGCTTCAACAGAAAACTACCGAACTCAAAACGGCGCAAAAAGCCCAAGCGGATACGCAGACCAAAGTGGACGGTTTGCAAAAGCAGCTGGATGCGGCCGCAGCAGCCCAGACAGCCAAAGCGGCTGCGGAACCGGCGGCCGAAGAAGGACCGAGCAAGCAGGTCAAGCAGTTGGCCCAGACTTACGGCTCCATGAGCGCCAGCAAAGCGGCTCCGATCCTTCAGACGCTGACCGACGCGGAAATCGCGATGGTGCTCAACGCGATGGGGACAGAGCAGCGCTCGGGCATTATGCAGAAGATGACGGCCGACAAAGCGGCCAAAGTCTCGATCATGCTCAAAAACGCGACTTCGGCCAAAGCGCTGGAAGCGGCGGCCAATACGGCGCGCACAGCGGCCGACAAAGCAAGTCAGCCTACGCAAGCGGCGACTTCAACGGCAGGCTCGCTGAATCAAGACCAATTGGCCCAGACGTTTTCTTCGATGGATGCGTCGAGTGCCGCAACGCTTCTGGCCCAGATGGCCAAAACCAATCAAGCAAAGGTGTTGACCATTTTGAAATCGGTAGACGATACGACCCGTTCCGGAATCCTGTCTCAGATGGCAGGTACGGATAGCGAAACGGCCGCTTCCCTGGCCAATAAGTTGATCGGCGGTTAAGTCCATTTGAGAGGAGGTGAATGAGGAAAATATGGGGATGAGCATTTCAGGAATGACGACAGGAGCTCCGGCGGCCCCGGCTGCCGCTGCTGCAGGAAGCAAAGCAGGCGCCGTTACGGTCGCAAGCGGAGCGGCAGCCTTATTCGGTCAATCGCTTCAGCAGTTGATGGGAGCGGCGGTCTCCGCGACAGGATCGACAGCAGGTGGAGCCGAAACGCCCGCCAACCCGCTTTTGTCCGCGCTTCAACAGTTGATTGCGGCGGCTGCGCAAACGACCGGCGAGAATCAACAGTCGAACGACGGCGCAGCCGAAGAACTTGAACAGAAGCTCGACGAACTGATGCAGCAGCTTGATTCGCTGGATGAACAGTTGACAGAAAATCCGGAACTGATGCCGATGCTTCAAGGCTGGATTCAGCAGGCGCAGGCGCTTCTCGGCAGTGGTGAAGAGGCAGGCGGAACCGAACAGGATCAGCCGGCTGGAAATGCGGTTCAGGCGCTCGCTTCGAACCCCGCTACGCTGAAATTCGCGCTGCAGGATACGGTGACCCAACTGATCGGTCTGCAGCAATCGGATCAAGCAGCGCCCGAGGTGAAAGTTCAGGCTCAGCAGGCACTGGCAGCTCTTGAGCAGACGATTCAAACTGTTGATAAAGATACGCAAACCAAAGCCAAACAAGGTCTGACGCAGCAGACGGCAGCAGTCGTTCAGCTCGCGGATGATGCACAGCCGACGAAAAACGATCAGACCGTCTCCAAGCCTGCGGCAGAAGTGCAAGCGACGAACGCGGCGGAGTCCAAAATCGTATCAGCGAAAAGTCAATCTCAGCAGGCCGGCACGCAGCAGGAAGGACAATCTTCCGAAGAAGCGTCGCAGGAGATCAAACCGCAGGGCACGATTACGGCAGGAGAACTGGCTATGCGCACGAACGGCACGACGCCGGCCAAACCGGTTGAAGCGGTTCCTGTACACCGTATGGCACAGGAAGTCGAGAAGCTTGTCGTCGACCGACTGGAGATTTTGCAAAAACAAGGATTTACCGAAGCCAAAATTTCGTTGACGCCCGATCATCTCGGCAAAGTCGATATCCGGATTACGATGCACGCCGGACAGCTGGTTGCCCACTTTGTAACGGAACATGCCGCTGCCAAAGATATGCTGGAGCAGCAGATGGTTCAACTGAGAGGCTCGCTGCAGGGACAAGGCTTGACGGTAGAGCGGCTTGAAGTGACGCAAAGTTCTTCGCTGCAATCGCAAATGGACCAAAACGGCGGACAAACAAGCAGTAGACAACAGCAGGAAAAACGCTCCCGTGCCAGAGAAGAAGCCAACGACGATGCGATCTTGGCGGCTGAACTCGGCGAAGAACTCGGCGAATGGCTGAGACAAAAAACGGCGGCGCAGTCCGGCAGTTCGTTTATAGCAGAAGCGTAATTCAGATTGGAGGCGAAATTTTTTGGCGAATAACAATGTTTCAACTTCGAACATTTGGCCTAACTATTCCACGCAAAACGTGCAAAAAGCGGCAGCGGTTCCTTCCAAGGATTCGGCAACGATGGGCAAAGAACAATTTTTGACCATTTTGATCGCGCAGCTGAAAAACCAGGATCCGCTTGCTCCGATGGACAATTCGCAGTTTACGGCTCAAATGGCGCAGTTCTCTTCGCTTGAACAGCTGATGAACATGTCCACGCAGTTGACGCAGATGAATGCTTCGATGGGTTCGGCTTCCCAACTGATTGGCCAGAAAGTCACCTGGTACGATACGGAATCGAAAAATTACTTGACCGGCAACGTAGCTTCCGTATTGCAAAAAGACGGAAAAATGTTCGCGGCCGTAGGCAAGTATCTCGTTCCGACTTCGGATATCACGATGGTAGAACCGGCTGGTGCGGCTGATGACAAAGCGGAAGGCGTTACGCCGGGTAAAGCACCGGATACGGCAGCTTCGACAGACGCGGCGGCAGCAGCCAAAACGGATTCCGTTTCCAAAGAAACGACAGAAGCGAAGACGATGGAAGCAGCTCCGGCGGCAACAGCGGCGGCGGCAGCAGACAATCAGGCTCCGCAACAATCCGCAGAGGAGGCAGCCGGTACGCCGACATCCGGAACTAGCGGAGGTGCGCAATGAACGACCCGATTCGCGTAGGGCAGTTATATCCGGCGAAAATGCCGCCGACCGTATCGAGGCCCACAGGTTCGAATACGGGACAGGAAAGCTTCAAGAACGTACTCGAAGATAAACTGCTGAAGTTTAGCGGACATGCTTCGAAAAGACTCGAACAGCGGGGTATCGAATTCAACCCGGAGCAGCTTCGCAAAATCGGCAGTGCCATCGACAAGGCGGCCGCCAAAGGCTCCAAAGAATCACTCGTTTTGATGCAGGATCTGGCCCTGATCGTAAACGTCCGCAACCGCACCGTAGTTACGGCAGTCGACGGAGGTTCCATGAAAGACAATGTGTTCACTCAAATCGACAGTGCCGTCATCGTTTCCTAGTTTGACCGGCTGGCCCGATAGGAAGCCGTATTACCGCCGAACGCATGACGCGGTAAAAAATAGCACTTTATAGCCGGGTTTTTTTCCGGCAATGACAGTAAAATGAAAGCAATTCAAGTTTATACGATCACACTCAAAATTGTGCACAATCACAGGAGGAATCATTTAATGTTGAGATCCATGTATTCGGGCGTGTCGGGTATGAAAGGCTTCCAAACCAAACTTGACGTCATCGGCAACAATATCGCGAACGTAAATACGGCCGGATTCAAATCTTCACGCGTTATGTTCAAGGATATCCTCAGCCAAACGGCAGCGGGCGCTACGGCTCCTACAGACGGACCTACTGGCGGTTCCAATGCCAAGCAGATCGGTCTGGGTGTATCGGTAGGTTCCATCGATACGCTGCATCTGGCCGGCAGCGCCATGACGACCAACAACCCGACGGATCTTCGTATCGACGGCGACGGCTTCTTCGCAGTCGCGCTTGAAGGCGGCACGGAAGTCGGCAACATGTTCCTGACAAGAGCCGGAGACTTTCATGTCGACGGTGCGGGCAACTTGGTGAACTCCGACGGATTGTTCGTCTTGAATACAGGCGGCGAAGTGATCAACGTACCGCAGGGATCGAGCTTCCAGATCGGCAGCAACGGTACGGTAGCGATCAAAAATGCGGATGGTGAAGTCAATTCGGAAAACCGTCTTGCCGTAGTCGTTGTACGCAATCCTGAAGGCCTCGAGAAAGCCGGTGGCAATCTGTACCGCGTCGGACAAAATGCTTTGGGACCGGAAGCTGCGATTTCGCTTGATCCCGAGGATGAAGCGAACGGCGGAGCAGGCGGCATCGTAGCCGGCCAGCTGGAAATGTCCAACGTCGATCTGACGAGCGAGTTTACCGAAATGATTACGGCGCAGCGCGGATTCCAAGCGAACTCCAGAATCATTACGACCTCTGACGAAGTGCTCCAGGAAGTCGTTAACCTGAAACGTTAATCCGGATTGATTAGCGGCGGAAAGGCAGGCTGATTACAGCCGCCTTTCCGCTCATTTACGGGAGGAAAAATATGATTCCAGTGACTCGTTTGAACGGATCGCCGCTGTGGCTCAATGCACTGCAGATCGAAATGGTAGAAGAAACGCCGGATACCTACGTTACGCTGGTAAACGGAAAGCGCATGATCGTGCTGGAAAAGGCTGCCGACGTCGTCAAGCTGATGACTGACTATTATGCCACGATCGGTCTGCACACGGCTTCGATTAAGGTACAGAATATGGGGGAAGAAGAATAATGAAGAAACTTTTGCCATGGATCATTACGATGTTTCTGGCGATCACGCTGATCGTGGTGGCCGTGTTTCTGGTTCTGAGCCGTGGAGGCGACGACACAGCGGCAGCAGCCGAAAAAAAGGAAGAAACCAAGCAGGAAAAGAAATTGTCGGCCAAAGAAATCGTGGCGGTAAGCTCGGACATCACGGGCATCAAAACGAATCTTTCGGATGCGGGCTACATCGTGCAGATGGATTTTTCGATTCAACTCGACAGCGCGAAAGTCAAAGCCGAGTTTGATGAAATCAAAGAAATCACGATCAAGCCGATCATCTTGATGACGTTGGCAGATACGACGCCGCAAAGCTTGAGTACGGCAAAAGGCAAAATGCAGCTGAATACGAAGCTTAAAAACCTCATCAACAAATCAATGCCCGAAGGCAAAGTGGTGAGCGTCAACATCACCAACTTCATTTTGGCCAATATCTGATCTGAGGACTTTGCGGTTCGCCGCATGAGTCAAGACCGCGCCGCCAAAAGGCGGCCGCGTCTATGGGAGGGGGGTGAAAGGTTTGGTTGATGTATTATCCCAGAACGAGATCGACGCACTGTTAGCCGCGCTCTCATCAGGCGAAATGGATGCCGAAGAACTCAAAAAAGAAGACACGCAGCGCAAGATCCGTTCCTACGATTTCAAAAGAGCGGTACGGTTTTCCAAAGATCATATTCGAAGCCTGACCCGAATCCACGAAAACTTTGCGCGAAATCTGACCACTTATTTTTCCGCTCAGCTTCGGACCTTCGTTCAGATCAGCGTCGTGCAGGTCGAGCAGCTGCCTTATGACGAATTCATCCGCTCCATTCCGAAAATGACTGTTCTGAACATTTTCGAAGCGGAGCCGCTGGAAGGACGCATGGTGCTGGAAGTCCACCCCAACGTCGCGTATGCGATGGTAGACCGGATGCTGGGAGGGTCGGGAACGGCTCCGCTCAAACCGGGTGCGCTCACGGAAATCGAGACCATCATCATGGAACGAATTTTCAGCCGCGCTCTGGAAAATTTGCAGGAAGCCTGGAAAACGGTTTTCGACCTTTCGCCAAGAATGGAAGCGCTCGAGACCAATCCCCAGTTTATGCAGATCGTATCGCCCAATGAGACCATCGCATTGATTTCGCTTAGCACGAAGATCGGCGACACGACGGGAATGATCAACTTATGTATTCCTCACGTGGTCATTGAGCCGATCATGTCGAAGCTGTCGGTGCATCACTGGTTCGTCTCGCAAAAGAAGGCGCGCGTGCCCGAAGAACTCGAAGCGCTGCGCCAACGGGTTACCCGTGCCCAGCTTCCGCTGATCGCCGAGCTCGGCCAATCCCAACTGACGATTCGCGAATTTCTCAGTTTGGCTCCGGGCGACGTCATCACGCTGAATAAGGCCACGGAAGAAGGACTGGCTATTCGGGTCGGAGACAACCTGAAATTTATCGGCAGTCCGGGTATGATCAAAGACCGGATCGCCGTGCAAATCGACGAGATCGTCAACGAAGGAGTTGAGGAATTTGACGAGTAAAGATTATTTGTCCCAAGAAGAGATCGACGCGCTGTTGAGACAGTCCTCCGAGTCGGACGACGCAGACGCGTCGGGCGGAGCGGAGAAAACCGTTGACGACTTTCTGACTCCTCTTGAGCAGGATGCGTTGGGTGAAATCGGCAATATTACGTTCGGAAGCGCGGCAACGGCTTTATCGACGCTGCTCGGCCGCAAGGTGGATATCACTACGCCGAAAGTTTCTATCATTACGAGAAGCCAGTTCGAATCCGAATTTCCGAAGCCGCACGTTGCCGTACACGTCAATTACGTGGATGGGTTCCAGGGAATCAACTCGCTCGTCATCAAGACGAGAGACGCCCAGATTATCGCCGATTTAATGCTTGGCGGGGAAGGGGACCCGCAGGATGAAGAACTGAACGAAATCCATATCAGTGCCGTGCAGGAAGCGATGAACCAGATGATGGGTTCTTCCGCGACTTCCATGTCCACCATTTTTAACCGCTTTGTCAACATATCCCCTCCCGCTATCGATATTCTCGATATGAGCAACGGGGACGGAGTCAGCAATCTTCCCGTGGAAGAAACGCTTATTAAAGTTTCTTTCCGCCTCCTGATCGGGGACCTGATCGATTCAACGATTATGCAGCTGATTACGGTCGACTTTGCCAAAAACATGGTCGAAATTTTGTTGGGCGGAGGAGCGCCGGAAGAAACGCCGGCTCCGGTCGAGCAGCCGCAGGCAGCCGCGCCGGTGCAACAGCAGCCTCCTGTTCCGGAACCGCAAATGCAGCAGCCGCCCGTTCAGAACGCGCCGTATCCGGACCCTTATGCCGCTGCCGCGCAGCAGCAGGGAATGCCGCCTTACGGAATGCCGGCTCAGCAAGGGATGCCTCCTTACCCGGGTTACGGAGCGCCGGGCATGCAGCCGCCTTACGGCATGCCGTATCCGGGTTACGGACAGATGCCTATGGAGCAGCAGCAGCCGCCTCAACCGAACCATTACGGAACGCCGGGCCGGAACGTAAATGTTCAACCGGTTCAGTTCGGCAATCTGCAAAATGGCGGGTACGGAGCTGCGGATGAAAATAATTTGGGATTACTGATGGACATTCCACTCAAAGTAACCGTAGAATTAGGAAGGACCCAAAAGCAGATCAAAGATATTCTGGAATTGTCTCAGGGGTCTATCGTCGAGTTGGACAAACTTGCCGGCGAACCGGTCGACATCCTCGTGAACAACAAGCTAATCGCCAAGGGCGAAGTGGTCGTTATCGACGAAAACTTCGGCGTGCGCGTAACAGATATCGTCAGCCAGTGGGACCGCATTCAAAACTTACAATAATAATGTAATCGACAGGGAGGATTTTTAATCAATGGCAAACCGTATTCTTATCGTGGACGACGCGGCTTTCATGCGCATGATGATCAGAGATATTTTGACGAAAAACGGGTTTGAGGTCGTAGGGGAAGCCCAAGACGGCTCGCAAGCGATCGAAAAATTCAAGGAACTCAAGCCGGATCTGATTACCATGGATATCACAATGCCGGAAATGGACGGAATCGCCGCCTTGAAAGAAATCAAGAAAATCGACGCAAGCGCAAAAGTCATCATGTGCTCCGCTATGGGTCAGCAGGCTATGGTTATCGATGCGATTCAAGCAGGCGCTAAAGATTTCATCGTCAAACCGTTCCAATCCGATCGCGTTGTCGAAGCTATCAACAAAACGCTTGGCGCGTAAGATGGGAGTCGGCCCATGCTTTTACTGAATGAAGAGCAGCCGAACTTTACAGCGGATACCGGCGTCTATTCTTATCTGGTATGGGTAATCTTCGTCCTGATCGTAATTGTCGCCCTTATCGTTTTTTTGATCCGTTACCTGGGTAAAAAAAACCGGGGCTGGTTCGGGGGCCGCTCCGTCCGTACACTCGGCGGAGTCGGACTCGGCCAAAATAAATCGCTGCAGATTATCGAAATCGGGAGCAGCGTTTATTTGATCGGCGTCGGCGACGACATCTCGCTGATCGACAAAATTTCGGAACCCGAGCAAGTGGAGAAGCTGCTTGAGGCATTGGAGCAAGAAAGTGCCGGCCCGAACATCGCTTTGCCTGCCTGGGCGGAGAAACTCACATCCAGATTCCGAAGCGGGTCGAAAGCTCCTTCCGAAGCGGAAGAGCTTGAGGCGGCTTCATTCCAGGAATTGTTCGAGACGCGTCTGCGCGAATCGTCCGATCGACGGCGAAAAGTCGAAGATCTGCTGGAACACGAGGAATCTGCTGACCGATCGAGGGAACCATGAAAAAAAAGTTAACGATTACGTTTGTTCTTATGTTTGCCTTTCTGTTTATTCAGCTTTTGCCACCGGTACATGCGACCGGCACGGAAAATCCGATCCCGAATATCGATCTTCAGATAGGCGGGGATTCGGAAGGCGCTCCGGCAACGAGTACGCTGTCGGTTCTGCTTTTGATTACCGTCATCAGTATAGCGCCGGCCCTGCTGGTGTTGATGACCAGTTTTACCCGCATCGTCATTGTGCTCAGTTTCGTCAGAACGTCGCTCGGTACGCAGCAAATGCCGCCGAATCAGGTGCTCGTGGGACTGGCACTTTTTTTAACCCTTTTTATTATGTCCCCGACGCTTTCTTCCATCAATGAGACGGCGCTCCAACCGTACATCCGCGGCGAACTGACGCAAATGGAGGCGCTGGACGAAGCCGCTGTTCCGATGAAAGAATTCATGTTCAAGCATACGCGGGAAAAAGACCTGATGCTGTTTATGGAATATACGGGCGCGGAGAAACCGGAAAGTTTCCAGGACATTCCGTTGACCGTCATGGTGCCGGCTTACGCCATAAGCGAGATGAAGACCGCTTTTCAAATGGGCTTTATGATCTACATTCCTTTTCTGGTGATCGACATTGTCGTATCCAGTACGCTGATGGCGATGGGGATGATGATGCTTCCGCCGACCGTAATCTCGCTGCCGTTCAAAATCTTGCTGTTCGTGCTCGTGGACGGTTGGTATCTGGTCGTCAAATCGCTGCTGCTCAGCTTCGATACGGGCTAAGGAGCCGAAGATCGGATGAATTCGGGAGGGAAACGATATGGATTCAAACTTCATTATCGGTCTCGCCGGCCAAGCGATATACGTCGTATTGAAAGCCAGCGCGCCGATGTTGATTTTGGCGCTTGTGGTCGGATTGATCGTAAGCGTCTTTCAGGCGACGACCCAGATTCAGGAACAAACGTTGGCTTTCGTTCCCAAAATCGTGGCCGTCATGCTATCGGTGCTGATCTTCGGTCCCTGGATCCTGAATACGCTTGTCGATTTTACTTACAATATTTTAAATAATCTGTATCTGTATGTCGGATAAGGCCGGTTCATGATGATAAATCTGCTGCAGGCTTTTCCGGTATTTTTACTTATTTTTTGTCGGGTCACTTCGTTTTTCGTCATTGCGCCTTTGATCTCTTCGCGGAACGTGCCTACGCGCTTCAAGGTGGGACTGGCGACAATGGTGGCTATTCTGGTCTATCTGAGTTACGGAACGGCGCAGACGGCGTCTTTTGACGGCGAATACGTGCTGTTGATCATTCGGGAGATTTTGATCGGGCTGCTGCTCGGCTATGCGGCCTACATGATCATCATTGCGATTCAGATCGCCGGGGCGATCCTCGATATCCAGATCGGTTTCGGCATGGCGACCGTATTCGATCCGACGACCGGCGCGGTCACTCCGTTGACGGGCAATTTCAAGTACATGATCGCGATGCTGATGTTTTTATCGATGAACGGCCATCACAGGCTGCTCGACGCTATCGTCTACAGCTATAATTGGGTGCCGATCGATAATGACCTGTTCGTGAAAATTTACGACGGAAGCATCATGGAATTTTTGCTCCGGGCTTTTGCCATGGTCATGGTCGTTGCTTTTCAAATGGCGGCTCCGATTGTCGTGGCTTTGTTTTTGACGGACGTCGGTTTGGGCTTTTTGGCGAAAACCGCTCCGCAGTTCAATATTTTCGTTATCGGCGTTCCGATCAAGATCATAGTGGGGCTTATTCTACTGCTGCTGCTGATGCCGAGTTTAACGTACATTTTCGATCATCTGTTTACATTGATGGCCGAGTCCATGCAAGGATTTTTGGGCACGGTCGGAGAACGACCCCAGTAAAGCGGCGTACGGCGGACAGCGAAAGGAGTTAGGCAGATTGGAGCTCAGGCATAAACTGGATCTACAGCTGTTTTCCGGAGAAAAAACGGAGAAAGCGACGCCGAAAAAGCGCGATGAAAGCCGAAAAAAAGGACAGGTTGCCAAAAGCCAGGAGCTTCCGGCCGCAGCGATCCTTATCGCGTCGATCGTCATATTGATGATTTTCGGCAGTAACTTTCGTACGACCATCACTCATCTGTTCACGGACGTATTCAACAATCGGATGACCATGGAGATCACCATTTCCAACGTGATGAACATGATGATGCAGTACATGCTTGAGATCATGAAACTGCTGGCTCCCATTTTTATCGCTGCCGTACTTATTGCCATCGTTGCAAGCTTCGGTCAATACGGCATTTTGTTCGTAAGCGAAGGCCTAAAGCCGAAATTCAGCAAAATGGACCCGATCAAAGGGTTCAAAAATATCTTTTCTCTGCGATCGATCGTCGAACTGCTAAAATCTTTGTTCAAAATGTCGATCATTGCATATCTCGTCTACAGCACGCTGCAAGGTCAGATTAGCGTCATATCGAAAATGCACGCCATGTCTCTTGAAGACATTTTGGATTTCGGGGCATCGGTTACGATTTCCCTGGGTATCAAAATCGGCGTCGCTCTTATGATCCTCGCGGTGTTCGACTTTATGTATCAAAAGTACGAATTCGAAAAAGGCATCCGAATGTCGAAACAGGATATCAAAGACGAGTACAAAAAAGCGGAAGGCGATCCGATGATCAAAGGCAAAATTCGCGAACGTCAGCGCCGTATGGCGATGCAGCGAATGATGCAGGACGTCCCGACCGCCGATGTCATTATTACGAACCCGACGCATTACGCGGTAGCACTCAAGTACGACGGAAATCAGATGCAGGCTCCGGAAGTCGTAGCAAAAGGACAAGATTTCGTTGCCCTTCGCATCCGGGAAGTAGCCAAAGAAAACGGTGTCCTGATCATGGAAAACAAGCCGTTGGCACGTGCGCTGTTCGCTCAGGCGGAAATAGGGGATACGGTTCCGGCAGATTTGTTCCAGGCCGTGGCCGAAGTGCTGGCTTACGTATATAAGTTAAAAGGCAAAGTGAAGTAATCGAGCCCGGAGGGAGAAAATTATGAAGAAAACGGACATAGTCATTCTTGCCGGCGTTCTTGGGATCATCTTGATGATGATTCTGCCGATTCCGACTTGGCTGCTCGATATTCTGATCATTATCAATATCGCGGTGGCGATGCTGATCATGCTGCTCGCCATGAGCACCAAAGAAGCGCTGCAGTTTTCCATCTTTCCAGCGCTACTGCTGATCACGACTTTGTTCCGATTGTCGCTTAACATCTCGACGACCAAACTGATTTTGGGCCAGGCCGACGCGGGGTCCGTTGTCGCGACCTTTGGCGAATTCGTCGCAGGCGGAGAGATCGCGATCGGTTTTATCGTCTTCCTGATCTTGGTTGCGGTTCAATTTATCGTTATTGTCAAAGGTTCTGAACGCGTAGCCGAAGTAGGGGCGCGCTTTACGCTCGACGCGATGCCCGGCAAGCAGATGAGCATTGACGCCGATCTGAACGCCGGCCTGATCAATGAACAGCAGGCGCGTGAAAGACGTTCTAAAATCGAGCGCGAAGCGGACTTCTACGGCGCAATGGACGGTGCGAGTAAATTCGTAAAAGGCGACGCGATCGCCAGCATCATCCTGCTGATCATCAACTTGGTCGGCGGGTTTATTATCGGTATGACCATTCACGGCATGGAATTCGGCGACGCGCTGTCGACCTACTCCATCCTGACGATCGGCGATGGTCTCGTCAGCCAGATTCCGGCGCTGCTGATCTCGACAGCTTCGGGCCTGATCGTGACACGAGCTACCTCCGAAGGCAACCTCGCGGACGACGTGGTCGGCCAGCTGTTTTCTTATCCGAAACTGCTTTACATCGTGGCTACAGCCATCGCGCTGCTGGGCTTTCTGACTCCGATCCATTTGTTTTCCACGCTTCCGCTTTCGGCGCTCATGTTCATTGCGGCGCGCCGCATGCAGGCTAACCTGAACAAGAAGCAGGTAGCGGAAGAGATGCAGGAAGAAGAACAGCAGATCGAAGAGGTGCGCAGTCCCGAGAGCGTGGTCAGCCTGCTGCAGATCGATCCGATCGAGTTCGAATTCGGTTACGGCCTGATTCCGCTTGCGGACATGCAGCAGGGCGGCGACCTGCTCGACCGGATTATCATGATTCGTCGGCAGTGCGCGCTGGAGCTCGGTCTCGTCGTTCCGGTTATCCGGATCCGCGACAACATCCAGCTGCGCCCGAACGAATACGTCATCAAGATCAAAGGCAACGTGGTCGGCCGCGGAGAACTTTTGCTGAATCATTACCTGGCGATGAGCCCGGGATTCGACGACGAGAGCATCACCGGCATCGAGACGATGGAACCCGCGTTCGGACTTCCGGCGCTGTGGATCGACGAAGCGACCAAAGAACGCGCGGAACTGTCGGGGTACACGGTGGTCGATCCGCCTTCGGTCGTTGCCACGCACCTGACCGAACTGGTCAAGCGCCATGCGCACGAACTGCTCGGCCGCCAGGAGACGAGAGCTTTGATCGACAATTTGAAAGAAAGCTATCCGGTGCTGGTCGACGAACTTATTCCTTCCGTGCTGGCGATCGGCGATATTCAGAAAGTGCTGGTCAAGCTGCTCAAAGAAAAGATTTCGATTCGCGACATGGTGACCATTTTCGAGACGCTGGCCGATTACGGCACGTACACGAAAGATCCCGACATTTTGACGGAATACGTGCGACAAGCGCTTTCCCGCCAAATTACGCAGCAGTTTACACAGCAGGGGGAGACGATGCGCGTCATAACGGTCGGGCCGAATCTGGAAAAGAAAATCGCCGAAAGCGTGCAGCAGACCGATCAGGGCAGTTATCTGGCGCTTGATCCGGTATCGACGCAGGCCGTGTACCAGAAACTTACTGAACAGGTGAACCGGGCCGTTCAATCCGGTCAACAGCCGATTCTGCTCGCTTCACCGACGATCCGCATGTACATGCGCCAAATCATTGAACGCACGATGCAGGACATTCCGGTGCTCTCTTACAGCGAGCTTGAACCGAGCGTCGAAATTCAAAGTGTCGGAGTGGTGAACTTATGATCGTGAAGCGTTACGTAGTAGAGACGATGATCGAAGCGATGCAGAAAATCAGGACCGATCTCGGATCGGACGCGGTAATTCTCAGCACGAAAGAAACGAAGGTAGGCGGTGTGTTCGGCTTGTTCGGCAAAAAAAGGCTGGAAGTCGTCGCCGCGTTGGAAAGCGACAAAAAAGAAGCGCCGCCCAAACGGGCAACAGCCGTTCCGGTCGAAACGCCTCTGGCCGTGCCTTCTACAATGCCCAGAAGCGCCGGAGCCGGCGCTTACCGCAAAGCAAGCACAGTTTCCAGTTCGCAGCAAACCGAGCCGCAGACCGATCAAAACGAGTCCAAACCTAGGAAAAACGTCACGGTTTCAGCCGTGGATAAGGGTCTGGAGAACCTTCGTATAAAACCTGAGGCCCTATCTTCCGATAATCCTTTTAACGGGAGTATGAACTCCGTTTCTGCCCCGGAGCAAGCAGCGGCCGTTTTCGAAGCTCCCCAGCCTGTCGTTCAAGCCGAACAGCAGCGCCAGTTGGAGCGCAGCATCCGAGAGTATCAGGGCGAGCGAGTGCAGGGCAAAGAAGATCGCCTGTACGAAGAACTGCATCAGATGCGCCTCATGATCGACAAGCTATCCAAAGAGAAAAGCCAAACCGAACACATGCCGGAGCCGTTGGAACAGATGCTGAGCCGTCTGCGCGAAAACCAGGTGGACGAAGGGCTGATCGAACAATGGCTCGGAAGTATCCGCAGCCAGGACGGCGAACCTTTCTCCGACGCTTCGGACGAAGAACTCAAGCGGGAAATCCGCCGCTTCGCTTCCGAGCGGGAAGGCGGCGGAATCGACCCGGAGACGCAAATCGTGTATATCGCCGGTCCGACCGGAGTCGGCAAAACGACGACGATTGCCAAAATGGCAGCCGAACAAATGTTCAAAAAGAAACGGAAAGTCGGCTTCATTACTTCCGATACGTACCGCATCTCCGCGATCGAACAGCTTCGGACCTACGCGTCGATTCTCAACGTGCCGCTCGAAGTCGTGCAGTCGCCGGGAGACTTGCAGCGTGCCTTTCAGAAGCTGGAACACTGCGACCTGATTTTGATGGATACGGCCGGCCGGAATTACCGGAACGAGATGCTCGTGTCCGAACTTCAGGCGCTGATCGCTCCGGTCGAACGCAGCGAAACGTATCTCGTCTTGAGTCTGACTTCCAAAGAGATGGACATGGCCGAAATTACCGAAAACTTCAATCAATACCGACTGGACAAAGTGATCTTTACCAAAGCCGACGAGACCGGAAGCTTTGGCAGTATCTTTAGCTTGCTCTATCGCTACCCACTCAAGTATTCTTACATCACGAACGGACAAAACGTGCCGGACGATTTGCTGCTTCCTGATGGAGAATTCCTCGTGGACCTTCTGTTGGGAGAACAGAGCCTATGAGTGACCAGGCCGCGGCGCTCAGAGAGCTGATCACCTCGCTAAGAACCGATCCGGCCAAACAGGGAGACCCTTCCGATCCATCCGGCAAAACCGCGCATATCATAGCGGTCACGAGCGGCAAAGGAGGCGTCGGAAAGTCGAACTTCACTTTGAATTTCGCGCTGGAACTGCAAAAATTGGGGCGAAAAGTGCTGGTGTTCGACGCCGATATCGGAATGGCCAATATCGACGTGCTGATGGGCGTCCGTGCCCGGTACAATTTGTTCCATCTGTTGAAGCGGGAAAAAAACATGAGCGAGATTATCCAGTTGGGGCCGAACTCGCTTCCTTTCGTTGCGGGAGGGTCGGGCATGGCCGAATTGTTTTCGCTTTCGGACGAAGATCTGCTCTATTTTACACAGCAGATCGAAGAAATCGCGCACGATCTCGATTATATTCTGTTCGATACCGGAGCCGGTCTATCCAAGGAAACGATTCGGTTCATTACCGCTTCCGACGAATGCATCGTCGTGACGACGCCGGAACCGACCGCGATTACGGACGCTTACGCGCTGATCAAAGTCGTGCACGATCTGGAGCATTCCGCCCGTTTTCGGCTGGTCGTCAATCGGGCTTCCGACCGGCGGGAAGCGCAGCAGACGTCGGACAAGATCCGGCTTGTGGCCGAAAAATTTTTGCAGCTGGACATTCCGGTTCTCGGTCATGTGAGCGACGACCCGCACGTCAGCCAGGCGGTCAAGAAGCAGACGCCTTTTTCTATCCGGTTTCCAAACAGTCAGGCTTCGAAAGACATCCAAGAGCTGGCAGTTCGTTACACGCAAAACACCTTGCAAGTTCGAGCCGATTCGCCGAAAGGGATCAAGGGATTTGTGAGCAGATTATTAAAACGGTGAAACTGATTCTGGAACCGAACAGGAGTTGAAGGTATGGCGCCATATCGCGTGCTTGTGGTCGACGATTCCGCTTTTATGCGTAAAATCGTATCGGACCTGATCGAACGGGATGTATCGTTCTCCGTTGTCGATACGGCAACAAACGGGCGGGAAGCCGTCGAGCAAATTATGAGAATCAAACCCGACATCGTCACGATGGACGTGGAGATGCCGGAAATGAACGGACTGGAATCGCTTAAGGTCATCATGCGCGAATACCCGCTGCCGGTCATCATGCTGTCGGGAATCAACGAAGAAGGCATGCGCGAGACGATCATGGCGCTGGAAGCGGGCGCGTTCGATTTTATCCGCAAGCCTTCGGTCTCGAACTCGCAGGATATCGAAGCGGTCGGCGAAGCGCTGCTTCGCCAGCTGCATGCGGCCGTTCACGACTCCACCTGGAGAAAAGACAAGCCGCTTCCGTCGAAAGCTTCCAGCGCGCTTCCGGAACAAGCGGCCGCGCCCGAGCCGCCCGAAGCCGATGCTTCCGGCACTTCAGCGCGTCCGACGGAAGAACGAGCTCCGGAGACGCCGCGTCCGAAGATCGCGGCTCCGCCGCCTGCGGACCGAAGCCGCCCCGAGTCCTCCGTCACGGACACGGCGCCGCGTTCCGGCGCCGCGATGCCAAAAGGAAACGCGGGAATGCCCGCAGGGCAACCTCCTGCGGCTGCCCGCCCTTCGGCTCCCCGCGAAGAGAAAAAGCCGGAACGCGCGCCGAATGTGCGCCCGTCGGCTCCGGCGGACAAGCCTCGAAGCGAGTTCTCCGCGGCTCCGGCGAAAAAGCCGCTGCAGGTTCCGCCTGCGGCAGCCAAGACGCCGGCCTTCGACCGGAAAGCGCCGGATAAAACGTCCGAGCGTCCTCCGGCGCCGACCTTCTCGCGGCCTTCCGCCGGCGACTCGATCGATCAGATCGTCGCGGTAGGCTGCTCGACCGGAGGGCCGAGAGCGCTGAAGGAACTGCTGGAAAACATTCCGGCTTCGTTCCCCGCTCCGATCGTCATCGTGCAGCATATGCCGCCCAAATTTACCCATTCGCTGGCCCAGCGCCTGAATACGCTCAGCCAGCTCGAAGTCGTCGAAGCCCAGCAGGGGATGCCGCTGCGCAAAGGAACGGCCTACATCGCGCCGGGCGGCCAGCATCTGCTCGTCAAACGTGCGGGAAGCGGCCAATACTCGATCGAATTGTCCGACGCGGCGCCGCAGAACGGCCATAAGCCGTCCGTCGGGGCCATGTTCGACTCGCTGCTGCCGATGAACGAAGTTCGCCGGCACGCGGTCATTATGACCGGCATGGGCAGCGATGGGGCCAAAGAAATGAAGAAGCTGTACGACTCGGGGATTGCCACCACGATTGCAGAAAGCGAAGAGACGTGCGTCGTTTACGGCATGCCTCGTTCCGCCGCCGAATTGAATTGTGTCATGCACCTTCTTCCTCTGCCGCAAATTGCAACAAAATTAAATCAGGTCGTGAAATCTTAATTGCATTTTAATGGAGGAGGTGTCTCGCAATGGACATGAATCAATATCTATCTATGTTTATTGATGAGTCGAATGATCATCTGCAATCGTTGAACGAAAAAATGTTGGAACTTGAGGGCAGCCCCGAGGATATTAGCATCGTGCAAGTTATTTTCCGCTCCGCGCACACGTTGAAAGGCATGGCGGCCACGATGGGATTCGAAGATTTGGCCGCACTGACCCACCAGATGGAGAACGTGCTCGATCTGGTGCGCAACGACAAGCTGAAAATGCAAAACTTCATTTTCGACACGCTGTTCAAAAGTCTCGACGCACTTGATGCGATGGTGCAAGACATCACGCAGGGCGGCGAAGGCAAAGCGGACGTTACGGCGATCGTCGCTTCCCTGCAGTCGATCGTGCGCGGCGAAGTGCCGAGCAGCGAAGGATCGGCGCCTGCGGCCGCAGACGCTTCGGCTCCGGCGTCCCCGAACGCCGTTTCGGGCGTTCCCATCTCCAAAGAACAGATCCAGCTGGACGAATTCCAACATTCCATTCTCAAACAATCGCTCACGGCAGGACATCGGGTACTCTATATCGAAGTTTCCATACGGGAGGATTGTCAACTCAAAGCGGCTCGCGCCTATATGGTCTTTGATCTGCTCGAACGAAGCGGCGAAGTCGTCAAGTCCCATCCGTCCGTTCAGGAAATCGAGCAGGAGAAATTCGATCGCAGTTTCTCGCTTTATTTCATCACCGAAAAAGATCCGGAAGAACTGCAGTCGATGATTTTGAACCTGTCGGAAATCGAAGACGCGAAATTGGTCTCGATTGATATGGATACGCTGAGCCAACTGGCGGAGAAACTCGAAGCGGACGTCGAAGACGAAGCGCCGGCCGTCACCGAAGCCGCAGCTGTGGAAGCGGCACCTGCAGCGGCTGCCGACAAAGACAAACCGGCCGCCGCCAAAAAAGTGGTTGCCGCGCCTTCGCGGACGATCCGCGTCGATATCGAACGTCTCGACGTGCTGATGAATCTGTTCAGCGAGCTGCTGATCGACCGGGTCCGGCTTGAACAGCTGGCCACGGAAATCAAAAGCCAGGAACTGACCGAATCGGTCGAGCATATGGGCCGCGTGAGCAGCGATTTGCAGAACATCGTCATGAAGCTGCGGATGGTCGCGATCGATACGGTGTTCAACCGCTTCCCGCGCATGGTGCGAGATTTGGCGAAGTCGCTCGGCAAAAAGCTCGATCTGGTCATCACGGGAGCCGAGACCGAACTCGACCGTACCGTTATCGACGAGATCGGCGATCCGCTCGTCCATCTGCTGCGCAACTCGGTCGATCACGGCATCGAATCGATCGCCGAGCGGGTAGCTGCGGGCAAACCGGAGACGGGTACCGTCAATCTGCGCGCTTTCCACAGCGGCAACCATGTCTTTATCGAAATCGAAGATGACGGCAAAGGCATCGACCGGCACAAGATTTTGGCTTCGGCGCTCAAAAAAGGCGTCGTGACCGAAGACGAGTCGCGTTCGATGACAGACGAGCAGGTCTATCAACTGCTGTTCGCTCCGGGCTTCAGCACGGCTGAAGTCATCTCCGACATTTCCGGACGCGGCGTCGGCCTCGACGTCGTCAAGTCCAAAATCGCTTCCCTGGGCGGTCACGTCGCGGTGACGTCGACGCTCGGCCAAGGCACGCTGTTCTCGGTCCAGCTTCCGCTGACGCTGTCGATCATCTCCGCGATGATGATTCGTCTCGGTTCGGAGAAATACGCGATCCCGCTGTCTTCCATCGTGGAGACCGGCATCATCCGCAAAGAACAGGTCCGCAACGTGCACGGCAGCAAACTGATTCCTTATCGGGATGCCCATATTCCTCTTATGTCGCTGAGCCGCTTCTTCGACGCCGTGGATTACAACGAAGAGGATGAAGAAGAAACGGAGATCGTCGTTATTCGCAAAGGCGATCGTCTGGCGGCTTTGGCCATCGACTCGTTCATCGGCCAAAACGAAATCGTCATCAAGAACCTGGGCAAATACCTGCCTCAAGTTCCGGGGATTTCCGGCGCTACGATACTCGGGGACGGCCAGGTGGCTTTGATTCTCGATCCGAACGCGCTGATCAAATAATCGAATCCCGGCCGTTTGGCCGGGTTCGACTTACGTTTCGAGCCTGCGTAGGATTCAGAATTACGGAGGAAAGCCGCCAACGGAATCGTTAACGCGGTCAAGGGCCAAGGCCCAATAAAGGGGGATTTTTTTGTGGCAGAACAAATTAAGGTAATCGTGTTTGCATTGGGTAATGAAGAGTACGGTATCGACGTGGATAAAGTGCGCACGATCGAGCGCATGATGCCGATTACGCGCGTACCGAAAACGTACTCCTTTATCAAAGGGGTCATCAATTTGCGCGGCGTGGTCATTCCGGTCATCGACCTGAGAGGCCGGTTCAACCTGGAAGAGACGACGTACACCGATCAGACCCGGATTATTATCGTGGCTGTCGGCGATATGGAAGTCGGCTTTATTGTCGATGCGGCCAACGACGTGGTCGATCTCGACCGCGATAACATCGACTCGCCTCCGGAAGTCGTCGGCGGAGTCAAAGCAAAGTATTTGGACGGAGTGGCCAAAGTCGGCGAAGATCGTTTGTTGATCATGTTGAATCTGGCGGAAGTGCTGAATCGCGGTGAAGTAGCCCACCTCGAACAGTTAGAGGATTAAGCGATGGAAATTTATTCGAAACTGGAAGGCTTCAAGCTTGACGTACTGAAGGAAGTCGGCAATATCGGCGCCGGTCATGCCGCCACCGCGTTATCCCAGCTGCTGAACAAACCGATCGACATGGCGGTACCCAAAGTACAGCTTCTTCCGTTCGAAGACATTGCGGACAAGGTGGGCGGCGCGGAAAAAATCGTGCTGACCGTCTTTTTCCGGGTCGAAGGAGACGCTCCGGGCAATCTGTTCTACATCATGGCGCCGGAAGCCGGCAAGTCGCTCCTGCGCCGTCTCGGCGCTTTCGTGCCGACGGAAGGACTGGAACTGTCGGAGATGGAGCAGTCCGCTCTTGGCGAAATCGGCAATATTTTGGCCGGCTCTTATCTGTCTTCCCTGGCCGACTTTACGAATCTGGCGATGTCGCCTACCGTTCCTGCGCTTGCGCTGGATATGGCGGGGGCGATTCTAAGCTACGGAATGATCCAGTTCGGAGAGATGGGCGATGCGGCGCTGTTGATCGACACCACATTTGTACAAGGCAATGATGAGGTTGAGGGACAATTTTTCCTCATCCCGGATCCGGAATCGTTCAACAAAATCTTTACGGCGCTCGGAGTTCCGTTCGACAATGACTGACGGACAAAATCTGGTCAAAGTCGGCATGGCCGATCTCAACGTAGTCGGGAATTCCGGAATTCTTCGTACCACGGGACTCGGCTCCTGCGTCGGCTTGACACTGTACGATCCGCAGGTCAAAGTGGCCGGCATGGCTCACGTCATGCTGCCTACGTCGGACATCGCTCGCGAAAGTCAAATCAATATTGCCAAGTATGCGGATACGGCCCTGCCGGCGCTGGTCGACCGTTTGGTCGATCTGGGCGCTTCCAAACGGCGGCTGGTCGCCAAAATGGCCGGCGGGGCGCAGATGTTCGCGTTTGCCGGAAGCGGAGACACGATGCGTATCGGTCCGCGCAACGTGGAGTCGTGCAAAGAGATGCTCAAGAAACTGGGCATATCGCTGTTTGCCGAAGATACGGGAGCCAATTACGGCCGAACGATTGAAATCAGTTCGGAAACGGGGATTTTGACCATACGCAGCGTTCAAAAAGGGGTAAAGGAATTGTAGCGATGAAGGGAACCATAAGAGTAAATCTGATATTCGCTTTGATCGGATTTGTAGTTACTTTTTTATTCGCGGTCCGAACCAACCTCCCCGTAACCAGTTTGATTCGGGGAGGCGTCGGAGCGTTGGTCTGGTTTCTCCTGGCGTTTCTTTTTCGCATCGTGCTCGGAGCACTTGAGCCGCTGCCCAAAGAAAATCAGGGCAGCGGCTCTTCTGCGCCGGATGGCATTCCGGGCGAGGATACGCGGGGATCCAGGCTGGATCTGGTAACGCCCGATGAAAGCGACGAATTAAACGATTTGTTAAAACCGGACGCGGATCAGACTCGGATGACCGACGAGCGAACGGCACAGGCAAGCGGATTCAAGCCGCTCAATCCGCCAAAGTTGGTATCGACGCAAGATAACGATCCCGAAGAACTGGCGAAAGCCGTACGTCATCTCACAGAAGATGAAGGAGGGAGATAACAATGGATGAACGCAAATCCGGTCAGTTGAACCACCTGGATTTATGGATTCGCTGGAAAGAGCATAACGATATCGAAGCCAAGAAGAAACTGATCGAGAATCACTTATCCATTGTCGATTACGTCTCTTCGCGACTGGCGGTGGGACTCCCGAAAAACGTGTCCAAGGACGATCTGGCAAGCAACGGGGTCATGGGGCTAATCGACGCAATCGAAAAATTTGATTATAAACGGGGACTGCAATTCGAGACTTACGCTTCCTGGCGGGTACGGGGCGCGATTCTCGACGGACTGCGCCAAGGCGATTGGGTGCCTCGGTCGGTGCGGGAAAAAGCGAAAAAGATCGAGGAAGCTTACCAAAGGCTGGAACAGGAAAATATGCGGGGCGCTTCGGACCTGGAGATGAGCGAGTTTTTGGGCATTTCCGAAAAAGAATTCCAGCAGATGCTTCAGGACGTATCGGTCATGTCGCTCGTTTCGCTGGAAGATCCGATCCGCGATGAAGAATCGGAGACCCGGATTTCGGTGCTGGTCGACGAAAAAGCCAAAAATCCCGATCACAAAGTGAACGAGTTTTATTTGAAGGAAGCTTTGGCGAAAGGGATCGACAAGCTGACCGAAAAAGAGCGGATCGTCATCTCGCTGCTGTATTTCGAAGACTTGTCGCTGAGCGAGATCGCGGAAGTCATGTCGCTGTCTCCTTCGCGTATTTCGCAGCTGCACTCCAAAGCGATTTTGCGTCTGCGCGGAACGCTGGACAAGCAAAAGAGCCTGTTGATGCAGGATCGGTAAGACCAAAGCGACAAAAGACCGGGGGGATTCTGGTCTTGGATAGGGAAAGTTGGGGAATCCGAAAGGGGAGTTATCCGTGGTTGAACATCTGGCGTTGGACCGGCATCTTGCCGTCGTATTCGAGCCGTCCAAAATGTCGGCCCGTTTGCGTTTCTTGAAAGCGGAAGAAGACTTTGCTTGTACGGAAGAGAGTTTGAACCAATTTTTGCACGATCACGATGTCCGGTTCGGACTGCTGCAGGATTCTATCGCCGCATTCGTTGCCTCGCCGCAAACGTACGCTTTTGAAGACTTTGAAGTTGCCAGAGGGCTTGCGCCGATCGATGGCACAGATGGTTACATCGAATTCATGTTTGAACAAGAAGACGAAGCCAGACCGATGGAACGCGAAGACGGGCGAGTCGACTACAAAGAATTGATCCGTCTCAAAAACGTGGGCAAAGGCCAGCTGTTGGCCCGCAGGCATGCTTCCCGGCCGGGAACGTCGGGCACCACGGTGACCGGAGAAGAAGCTCCGTTCAAACCCGGCAAGGAAGTTCGATTCAAAGTCGGAAAAAACGTCGTGACGGACGAAAATCATACATCGCTGTACGCGACGATCGAAGGCATGGTCAGTCGGACGGATAACGGAAAAATCAACGTATTCACCGTATATGAAGTGCACGGCGACGTGGATTACAGCAGCGGCAACGTCGATTTCGTCGGCACCGTCGTGATCCGGGGCAGCGTGCTGCCGGGATTCCGCGTCAAAGCGGCCGGAGACATCCGGGTCCAGGGAGGCGTCGAAGGCGCCGAATTGTTTGCCGAAGGCTCGATCGAAATTACGGGTGGAATTATCGGTTACCATAAAGGCATCGTCAAAGCCGGAATGAACGTGAAAAGTTCGTTTATTCAGGACGGCAACGTGGAAGCCGGAGATACGATCTTCGTCTCGCAGAGCATTATGCATTCCGAAGTAAGAGCCGGAAAAGACGTCATTTGCGGCGGTACCAAAGGATTGATCGTCGGCGGGCATGTCCAGGCGGGTGAAAGCGTGACGGCCAGAACGATCGGGAACACGATGGCGACGGCCACAGCAATCGAAGTAGGCGTTCTGCCGAATCTTCGCAACGAATTGGCGGACCTACATAACAAATTGCGCGAAGCCGCGGACAATGTCCAAAAAACGACGCAGGCGCTCGGGATGCTGGATCAAATGGCACAGGCCGGCACGTTGAACGCCGACAAGCTGGCGCTGCGCGCCAAACTGAGTGTGACCAAGCGGCAGCAGGAAAAAAACCGGGCCGACGTCAAAGAAAGGATCTTCGAAATCGAACACATTTTGGAAGATGCGAGCCGGGCGCGTGTCGTCGTGAACGATACGATTTATGGAGGCGCCAAAGTTGTTATCGGTCGTTACACCAAATTTCTGAAGGAAACGGCATCTCGGGTGTCTTTTCAATATCAGGAAGGCGATATCGTCATGTCCGCAAATCGCTGAGCGTTCGCTGGCGGTTTTTGACGTTTGAATCGAATGCACAAGCGATTAGGGGGCTTCATGATGAAAGCAATCGAAGTTCAATTGGCGGTTCACCGCGCTCCGGAAACGAGCCGTATGCAGCATGAACAGCTTCAGCGTCCCTTGACTGACCAGATGCAGATTGCCGAGCGGGCGAACGTTGAGCTGGAGCGCGCCCGTCACCGAAGCGCGCCGACGGCGGAAGCGGCCGATACGAAAGTCCGCAAGGACGGACACGGAGCCGCGTCGCACGAGTCCGGTTCCGACGACAGCCGCGAACGGGAAGAAGCGGAAGCCGGGTTTGCGGCCGCGCCCCATCCTTTCAAAGGAAAACATCTAGACTTGTCGCTGTAAGAAAGGAAACTGAGATGAACGATGCCTGGCTTTACGTGGTTCTGCTCGGAGCTGCGGCCGTCGTGTATGCCTTTCTCATTCCGAAGGCATCGGCGTCCAAAGCCTCTTCCGGGAGCGATCGCGTCGTAAAAGAAGTGGAACAAACCCTCGAACAGTACATGGCCGAAATGGAAAAAGAAAACGACGACCTCGTCAACTTGTTGGTGCAAATCCGCCAGGAGACCGGGGCCAAGCAGCTGTCGCTGCAAGAGCAGCTCGGGGAAATGCGCACCCGCTTGTCGGAAATGGAACGCACGACAGGCAAACACGAAGCCAAAATCGAGCAGCTGTCCGCTATCGAAGCGCCGCTTGCGACGATGCGGATCGCCCGGGACGCTTTCGTTCAGCCGGCAGGCGAACCTGCGGCGGCCGCGCCCGCCCCGGAACCCGAACTTGAAGCGGAGCCGGAAGATTCCGTGCGCAGCCGCTACCCTCAGCTTTTCGAGCTGCACGATCAGGGCAAATCGGTGGACGCCATCGCCAAAGCGACAGGGCTCCAGCGAGGCGAGATCCAGCTGATTTTGCGGTTGGCGAAAAGGGAGGAAGCGTAGTGTTCAAAAATCGCTCGTTTATGTTCGGACTGGGGATCGGGATCATTATGGGCGCGCTGCTGCTGCAGCTGATGCTGTTGGCGCAGACGGGACGCGAAGCGCTGCCCGCCTCCGGGGAGGAGCCAGACACCCGGACGCAGCAGGAAGGGACGGACACGGCTCCGGCCGGGAACGAACCCGCAGAGAAGGACCCGGCCGCCGACACCGGCACGCCGGCTGCTGCCGGCAACGAAGCCGACGCTCCGGCGACCGAGCCGGCTTCCGATACGGAAACGGCTCCCGAGGCAGGAACGGACTCGGAAGCGACGACTCCCGAAGCGACTTCGGAAGCCGCCCCGGATACCGAAAGGGCTCCGGCGAATAAGGATTCCGACGTCGCCCCGACGACGACCGCGCCTCAAAGCGATAGCGCGCCGTCTGCCAACGCGCAATCGCCTGCGTCCAAAGCGTCGACCACGAAAGCGCCGACGACCAGCGCGCCTACGGCCGAAGCGCCGACCAAGCCGCAGGCCCAGCCTGCGGAAGCGCCGAATACCGGCGACAAGCCGGCTGCAAGCAAGCCTGCCGCCGAAGCGACGGCGCAGCCGGCCAAGCCGTCTTCGTCGGCCGCAAGCGAGCCTGCCGCGCCTGCGAAGCCAGCCAACCCGGCTCCTTCCGAGCAGCCGGCGCCAGAACCGGCCAAACCGGCCGCTTCCGGCAGCCTGAAGCCGCAGGAGTCGGCAGCCGAGCAAAATTCCCGCGTTTTGTTCGAGATCGAAAGCGGCATGAATCTTCAAACGGTGTCGCGCGCGCTCGAAAGCGCGGGTATCGTCGAAGACGCCGCCGCTTTCCAGCGCCTTGCCGCGCAGGAAGGCGTGACCGCGAAATTGCAGGTCGGCGATTATTCGTTCGAGCCCGGCGATTCCTACGAAGAGATCATTCAGGAAATCTCGACGCCTAAAAAAGAATAGACTGCCGAAAAAGCCGCGACTTCGTCTGGAAGCCGCGGCTTTTTTTGCGTTCGGTCGCAAAAATGGTTTTCGCGCCTAAATAATGCTGTTGGGGATTGCGCAGCGCAATTCATTATGATAAACTAGAAAACGGTGTTAAAACACACGCTGATTGATTTTGTGGAAGGTGCTTTGCCCAGGGCAGAGTCTCCATGGAAGATGATTTCGGCGGAGGTACATCAAAAAAACCAAACCCATAGGAGGTGTATGGAGAATGGCAGTTATCTCCATGAAACAGCTTCTCGAAGCTGGCGTACACTTCGGTCACCAAACTCGTCGTTGGAACCCGAAGATGGATCGTTACATTTTTACCGAAAGAAACGGAATCTACATCATCGACCTGCAAAAGACAGTCAAGAAAGTTGACGAAGCTTACAACTTCGTGAAAAGCCTGGCTGGCGAAGGCGGTACGCTCTTGTTCGTAGGTACCAAAAAACAAGCTCAGGATTCCGTAAGAGACGAAGCGGAACGCTGCGGCATGTACTTCATCAACCAACGTTGGCTCGGCGGCACGCTGACCAACTTCCAAACGATCCAAAAGCGGATCGACCGTCTGAAAAAGCTCGAAGCTTGGGAAGAAGACGGCACGTTCGAAGTTCTGCCTAAGAAAGAAGTTATCCTGCTCCGCAAAGAGAAGGATCGCCTCGAAAAATTCCTCGGCGGCATCAAGAACATGAAAAAACTGCCTAGCGCGCTGTTCATCATCGATCCTCGCAAAGAGCGTATCGCTGTTGCAGAAGCACGCAAGCTGAACATTCCGATCGTGGGCATCGTCGACACGAACTGCGATCCGGACGAAATCGACTACGTTATCCCAGGCAACGACGACGCGATCCGCGCCGTTAAACTGCTGACAGGTAAAATGGCCGACGCTATCATCGAAGGCAACCAAGGCGAACAAACAACTGCATAAGTCCGGCGGCGCCGATCCCGGTGCTTGACCCAAGACGAAGGCAGAGTTAATAAAAGAGGGCGGTTGGTGGTGAATAGCCTCTTAACCGCCCTTTTTTTAGGGGTAAATCCCGCAAACCAATACTTATCTGGAGGTAATCAACAATGGCAGTAAACGCGAGCGCGGTAAAAGAACTTCGTGAAAGAACAGGCGCAGGTATGCTTGATTGCAAAAAAGCGCTGGAAGAAACCAACAACGATATCGATAAAGCGGTAGACGTACTCCGCGAAAAAGGCTTGTCCGCAGCAGCGAACAAAGCCGGCCGTACCGCTACAGAAGGCACGGTTGAATCGTACATCCACGCAGGCGGCCGTATCGGCGTTCTCGTGGAAATCAACTGCGAAACGGACTTCGTCGGCAAAACCGACCAGTTCAAGAGCTTCGCGCGTGACATCGCGATGCATATCGCTGCCGCTAACCCGCTCTATGTTCGTCGTGAAGAAGTACCGACAGAAGCCCTTGAGAAAGAAAAAGAAATCCTGAAAGCCCAAGCGCTCAACGAAGGCAAACCGGAAAAAATCGTTGAGAAAATGGTTGAAGGCCGCATCAACAAATACTATGAAGAATACTGCCTGCTGGAGCAATCGTTCGTTAAAGATCCGGACAAAACGATTTCGCAGCTGCTGAACGAAAAAGTGAGCACGATCGGCGAAAACATCTCTATCCGTCGTTTTGCACGTTTCGAACTGGGCGAAGGCCTTGAGAAAAAAGTCGACAACTTCGTAGAAGAAGTTATGGCTCAAGTCAAGTAATTCAGACCGGTAACTAAAGAACAATCACAGCTTCTGTGTATGGGGGGAACACTTGGTGTTCCTTCTTTTTTAACCAGGGTTCCCGCCCTTACTCAGGCAGCGGAAAAAAGCGGAGGGTATAATTGATGCAGCCTGCATTTAAGCGAGTGGTACTCAAAGTCAGCGGCGAGTCGCTTGCGGGACAGAACGGATACGGAATTGACGGATTGACCATTGCCGATATTGCCGAACAAATCAAGGAAGTCGTGGAACTGGGTGTCGAAGTCGCCGTCGTCTGCGGCGGCGGCAACATCTGGCGGGGAATTGCCGGCAGTGCGAGCGGCATCGACCGTTCGACGGCGGATTACATGGGGATGCTGGCAACCGTCATGAACTCGCTGGCGCTTCAGGACGCGCTGGAGTCGATCAATGTGCCGACCCGCGTTCAGACTTCGATCGCCATGCAGCAGATCGCCGAGCCGTACATCCGCCGCAGAGCCATCCGCCATCTGGAAAAAGGCCGCGTCGTGATCTTTGCAGCCGGTACGGGCAACCCGTTCTTCTCGACCGATACAACGGCCGCGCTGCGCGCCGCAGAGATCGAAGCGGAAGTCATCTTGATGGCGAAGAACAAAGTGGACGGCGTCTATTCGGCCGACCCGTTCGTCGACAGCACCGCGGAGAAGTTCGAACAGCTGACCTACATGGAAGTGCTGAACCTGAACCTGGGCGTAATGGACTCTACCGCTTCTTCCTTGTGCATGGACAACAATATTCCGCTGATCGTATTTGCCATTACCGAAAAGGGTAATATCAAAAGAGTCGTTCTCGGTGAAAAAATCGGGACGATCGTCAAAGGGAGTGTAGATTAAGATGCCTCAAAGTGTGAAGAAAAACGCGGAAGAACGGATGGGCAAAGCGATTCAGGCGCTGCAACGCGACCTGAGCACGCTGCGCGCCGGCCGTGCGGTACCGGCCCTGCTGGACCGGATTCAAGTCGAATATTACGGAGCTCCGACTCCGCTTAGCCAACTCGCGAACATCAACACGCCGGATTCCCGGACTTTGATGATTCAACCGTGGGACAAGTCTTCGCTGGGCGAAATCGAGCGCGCGATCCAGAAATCCGATCTCGGCCTGACGCCGGGCAACGACGGCAACGCGATTCGACTGAGCATTCCGCCTCTGACCGAAGAACGCCGCGGCGAACTCGTCAAGCTGACGAAGAAGTTCGGCGAAGAAGGCAAAGTGGCCGTACGCAACATTCGCCGCGATGCCAACGACGATATCAAGAAGATGGAAAAAGGCGAAATCTCCGAAGACGAATCCCGTGGCCATCAGGAAGACATCCAGAAGCTTACGGATAAATATATCGCGGAAGTCGATCGAGTCATCGCTGCAAAAGAAAAAGAAATCATGGAAGTTTAAGACCCCGCGACCCCTCCGTTCCAGGTGGGGTTGTGTCTTTTTTAGGGACATCCGCGGGAGCTGAAGGCATGGGGGAGAAGACATGATAAATCGGTTTCGCTCGTGGATCGGTCCGAAGGAACGCGAGCTGGCATCCGGACCGGCCGAGCCGTCGGCAGAGAACGTACCGCAGCATATCGCCATCATCATGGACGGCAACGGCAGATGGGCCAAAAAATTCGGCATGCCACGTATCGTCGGTCACCAAAGCGGGATGAAAGCGGTCAAACGGGCCACGATCGCGGCGGACGAAATGGGTGTGCGCTATCTGACGTTGTATGCCTTCTCCACGGAAAATTGGAGCAGGCCCAAAGAGGAAGTCGACTTCCTGATGCGGCTGCCGCAGGAGTTCCTGGCCCTTGAACTTGAAGAATTGATCCAGAAAAACGTACAGGTACGCATGATGGGCAACATGGAAAACCTGCCCGAACATACGCTCAAAGCGATGCGGGAAGCGATTCGCCGCACGCAGGGCAATACCGGACTCGTGCTCAATTTCGCTTTGAATTACGGAGCCCGCCGAGAGCTCGTCGAAGGCATTCGCGAGATCGCCCGCGGCGTCGAAGCGGGACGGATCAGAGCAGAAGACATCGATCAGGCCATGATTTCCGCGCATCTGCAAAGCGTCGACATGCCCGACCCCGATTTGTTGATCCGCACAAGCGGCGAACTGCGCATCAGCAATTTCATGCTGTGGCAGATCGCGTACAGCGAACTGTGGTTCACGAACGCGTATTGGCCGGAATTCAGCAGGGAACATCTTAGGGAAGCGGTAGCGGAATACCAGCGGCGTACGCGTCGTTACGGCGGTTTGAAATGATCGCCGGGCGCTTGAGCCCGTTTGGGTCCAAGCGAACAGGTACGGCGGTTTGAAATAGCGGCGTTGCCCGGACGGAGGATGAAACGGTGAAACAACGAATTATAACCGGCGTGGTAGCCGGCGTGTTGTTCTTGGGATTGTGCGTAGTCGGAGGCATCTGGTACCCGGCGTTGATCATGCTGATGGCCCTTGTCGGCTACTACGAGTTTGCGAAGATGAGCACGGGGGCGCCGTTTCGGTCGGAAGCCTGGATCGGCTACGTAGGCGTCGCCTACCTGACCTTTCCCTGGCATGTATGGAACATGGACTTTCCGCTTCCTCCTCTCCATGCGGCCTGGCTTATGCTGCTGCTGCTGCTCTGCGCAACCGTGCTTACCAAAAACGAAATCAATATCAGGCAGGCATCGCTGCTGTTTCTAGGCGCGGCTTATGTCGGCTTGGGTTTTTATTATATTTCTATGTCGCGCGAAACGCCGGACGGACAAGGACTGTTCTGGACGTTCATGCTGCTGCTCAGCATTTGGGGCAGCGATGCCGGAGCGTATTTTACCGGCAAAGCGTTCGGCAAAAACAAGCTGTGGCCCGCGATCAGTCCGAACAAGACGATCGAAGGAGCGGTCGGAGGCATTTTGATCGCCGTTCTGATCGCGCTCGGATTTTCGCTGGCCGCGCCGGATATGGTGGACCCGCTGCGCGCGATGCTGATCGGCCTGGCCGCTTCGGTCGTCGGACAGATGGGGGACCTGATTCAGTCCGCCTACAAGCGCGTATACGGAATCAAGGATTCGGGCAGCATTCTTCCCGGTCACGGAGGGATATTGGACCGCTGCGACAGTTGGCTGGCCGTATTCCCGTTCGTACATATCCTGCTTTTGCTTCCTTACTAGTCCGCGGGCCGCGGCAGACCGATTCGGCAAGGAGAAGGAAAGGGGCATATTAAGCATGACGAAAAAAATCGCGCTGCTCGGCTCTACCGGTTCGATCGGAACCCAGACGCTGCAGGTCGTAGCCGAACATCCCGAACGTTTTGAGATCGAAGCGTTGGCGGCCGGAAGCAATACGCAGCTGCTGCTGGAACAGATCCGGCAGTTCAAGCCGTCCAAAGTGTCGGTCGCGACGCGGGAAGCCGCGCAGGCGCTGAAATTGCAGGTGCCCGCAGGCACGAAGGTCTATTTCGGCGAAGAAGGGCTGGTCGAGATTGCGGCCGGTACCGATGCGGATACCGTCGTCACGGCCGTGACAGGCAGCATGGGACTGCCGGCAACGCTTGCGGCGATCGACGAAGGCAAAACGATCGCGCTTGCCAACAAGGAAACGCTCGTAACGGCCGGCCATCTCGTGATGCGCCGCGCCGCCGAAAAAGGCGTGTCGATTTTGCCGGTCGACAGCGAACACTCCGCCATTTTCCAATGTCTCAATGGAGAACCGCGCGAGCGGCTGCTCGGCATTACGCTGACCGCTTCGGGCGGTTCATTCCGGCATTTGAGCCGGGAAGAGCTGGCGGGCGTGACGGTGGAAGACGCGCTCAAGCATCCGAACTGGTCGATGGGCGCGAAGATCACGATCGATTCGGCGACGATGGTCAACAAAGGACTCGAAGTGATAGAGGCACACTGGCTGTTCGGTCTCGGCTACGACGAGATCGGCGTGCTGCTGCATCCCGAGAGCATCATCCATTCGTTCGTGGAATTTGAAGATACAAGCCTCATCGCCCAGCTCGGCAACCCCGATATGCGGGTTCCGATTCAATACGCGCTCACTTACCCGGATCGCATTCCGCTTCGAACCAAGCGATTGTCGCTGGCCGAAGTAGGCAGGCTGAACTTCCGGGAGATGGATTTCGGCCGGTTCCCTTGTTTAAGGATGGCCTATGAGTGTGGTAGAATGGGAGGAACCGCACCGACCGTATTCAACGCCGCGAACGAAGTCGCGGTCGCACGCTTTTTGCGCCGCGAAATCTCGTTCCTGCAGATCGAAGAGATCCTGGAGAACGTCTCGGCGCGGCACGTCGCGTCGGCCGACCCCGATCTGGAAACGATTCGCGAAGCCGACGAATGGGCACGGCGGATCGCTTCCGAATAACGGAATCTACGCGATATTCGGGGCTTGACCCACAGGGAGGATCAGACCAGATATGATGACACTTCAGATCGTCGTTCTGACCGTATTGATGTTTTTCGTCGTCGTTACGGTCCATGAATGGGGACATTACTACTTTGCCAAGCGCGCGGGGATTCTCGTACGCGAGTTTGCGATCGGCTTCGGTCCCAAGCTGTTTGCTTATAAACGAGACGAGACGATGTTCACCCTGCGCCTGCTTCCGCTCGGCGGCTACGCCCGAATGGCGGGGGAAGATCCCGAACTCGATCCGATCCAGCCCGGGCAGACGATCGCCGTCCGCCTGTCGGATGCCGGCGTCGTCAAGAAAATTTTCCTCGATCAGCTCGATAATCGCCGCAACGTCGTGATCGGCGAGATCGAATGGATCGATATCGAAGAACGGATGCAGATTCGCCTGAACGTCGACGGCGAAACGCAGCATCTGGAAGTCGATCGCAAAGCGGATATCGTCACGCGCGGCCAAGAGCTTCAGGTGGCGCCCAAAGACCGTCAATTCCGCAGCAAAAGCGTCGGCAAACGGGCGTTGGCCATTTTTGCCGGACCGCTGATGAACTTCGTGCTGGCCTTCGTGCTGTTCCTGATCTATGTGCAGGTGGCAGGCGTGCCGGACGAAAAAGCGACGGGCGTCGAAGTGTCGAGCGTCGTGGCCGGAACGCCGGCCGCTTCCGCCGGGCTGCAAGAAGGCGACGTGGTGCAATCGATCGACGGACAGCCCGTTCAGGGCGAACTGTCCACCGTGACCCAACTGATCAACGCTTCCGGCGGACAGCCGGTCGAGATGTCGGTGCAGCGCGGCGGCGAAAATCTGCAAATCCCGGTTACGCCGAAAATGGTCAAAACGGAAGACGGGCGCGAAGTGCTTCAGGTCGGCATCGCGCTGAGCCAGCTCAAGCGCACCGCTTCCTTTACCGAGACGTTCCAGTTTGCGGGCGAATCGTTCAAAAACGGCAGCACGGCGATTTTGGACGCGCTGCGCAAATTGGTGTTCGAACGTTTCGACATCAACCAGCTTGCCGGTCCCGTGGGCACGCTTCAGGCGACCGGGCAAATTGCGAGCCAGGGCATCGACCAGATGATTTTGTGGACGGCGCTCGTCAGTATCAACCTCGGCATTTTCAACCTGCTGCCGATTCCGATGCTCGACGGCAGCCGATTGATCTTCCTCGGGATCGAAGCGATCCGCAGAAGGCCGATCGATCCGAACAAGGAAGGCATCGTGCATTTCGTCGGCTTCGGGCTCATTTTCCTGCTGATGATCGCCGTCACGTACAACGATATTTTACGCATCATCAGAGGATAGCTTAACTTAGGTTCGTTCGATAAACGGAGGGAATATCATGGCAAGCGACAAACAGGACAAACAGTTCGTTACGGAAATCACGCCGCAGAGCGAAGACTTTTCGCGCTGGTACATCGACGTCATCAAAAAAGCGGAATTGATGGATTACGCGCCGGTTCGCGGCTGCATCGTGTTCCGTCCGGACGGCTACGCGATTTGGGAACATATTCAGCAGGAGATGGACCGCCGGTTCAAGGAAACGGGACACCGCAACGCCTACTTCCCGATGCTGATTCCCGAAAGTTTTTTCCAAAAAGAGAAAGAGCATATCGAAGGATTCAATCCGGAGCTGCCGTTCGTTACGGAAGCCGGCGGCGATATTCTCGAAGAACGTCTGGCGGTGCGTCCGACTTCGGAGACGATGTTCGGCCATATGTATTCCAAATGGATCAAATCGTACCGCGACCTGCCGGTGCTGATCAACCAATGGGCCAACGTCATGCGCTGGGAGAAGCGTACGATGCCGTTCCTGCGCACAAGCGAATTCCTGTGGCAGGAAGGCCATACCGCGCATGAAGACGAGAAGGACGCGCGCGAAGAAACGATGCGCATGCTCGAACTGTACCGCGATTTCGTCGAAGACTTCCTCGCGCTGCCGGTCATCATGGGCCAGAAGACGCCTTCCGAGAAATTCGCGGGCGCGGTCGACACCTTCTCGATCGAAGCGATGATGAAAGACGGCAAAGCGGTGCAGGCCGGTACGTCCCATTATATGGGCACGAACTTCGCCAAAGCGTTCGAGATCCAATACCTGAACCGCGACAACGAGCTGGAATTCACGCATACGACGTCGTGGGGAACGAGTACCCGCCTGATCGGCTCGTTGATTATGGCGCACGGCGACGACCGCGGCCTGGTCCTTCCTCCGAAAGTGGCGCCGACCCAGGTCATCCTTATTCCGATCGGTCCGCCGAAAATGCGCGATATGGTCATCGAACGCGCCGACGCGCTGTTTGCCGAACTCAAAGCGGCCGGTATCCGCGTCGCCATGGACGATCGCGCCGATGTGCGTCCGGGTTGGAAATTCAACGAATACGAAATGCGCGGCGTGCCGGTCCGGATCGAAATCGGGCCGCGCGATATCGAGAACGGCGTCTGCCTGCTGGCTTCGCGCCTGGGCGGCGACAAGCTGACCGTGCAGCTCGATAACGTGGTCGCCGACGTCAAGCAGCTGCTTGACGACGTGCAGACCGGCATGTTCAAGCGCGCGCTCGAATTCCGCGACGAACATTTCCATGCTGTGGACAACCTCGATCAAATGCGTACGCAGATGGAAGAAAAACGCGGATTTTTCCTCGCCGGCTGGTGCGGAAGCGAAGCTTGCGAAGACACGGTGCGTGCCGAGACAGGCGCCACGAGCCGCAACATTCCGTTCGATCCGCAGGAACGCAAAAATACGTGCGTGGCATGCGGAGAAGCCTCCAAGCATACGGTCGTATTTGCCAAAGCGTATTAATTAATCGAAAGCTCCCGCCGCCGTTCGATCGGAACGAGGCGGGAGAAAAGCGTCACACCGGGCCGGTACGGCCGGACAACCGGATGAAGGCTGGCTCGGGATAAAGCTTCCGGCGGCGGGGCGAAGAAGGATGCCCGCCGCGGAAGCTCTTCGCTTTTTAAGAAACAAAGGGGGACAGACGATGAGTGAGACGGCAGAGCGCAGACAGCGGCTCGAACTGCTGATGAGGCAGGCCGAGATGCCGGCCGGCGCGGCGGACCCTTATTTTAACGACGGCCATATCGAACGGGTGGAGATCAGCCGGTCGAATCGAGATTGGAAAATCGTGCTCGTCAAAGACACGCTGGTACCGGCGCAGATCTACCGGACTTTTTGTTTGCAAATACAGGAGCGGTTGAAGCATATTGCCAAAATCCGCTTCCTGTTTCAATATACGGGCGAGAATCGGCAGGGCGAGATCGTCGACGAATACTGGAAGCTGTTCATCGAATGGGCGCAGCGCGAAATTCCTTCGGTCAACGGCTGGATGGCGCGGGCGCAGGCCGTAACGGAAGGGAACGTGACGACCGTGTCGTTTGCCGACGCGACGTCGCTGGAACTGGGCCGCAAACGGAACATCGACCGCGCGCTGACCGATTTTTACGCCAAATATTTCGGACTTCAGCTTCAGGTGAAGCTGAACGTGGGCGAAGGCGAAGCGGCTTCGCAGGCTGCCAAAGCGGCGTTCGACGAAATGCGCCGCCGCGACGAGATGGCCGCGATCGAGAAGATGATGGCCGAGATCGACGCCGAAGTGAGCGCGGGCGAAGGCAGCGAGAACGACGAGAATATCAAGCTGCAGGTCGGCTACGATATTCGCGACGAAGCGATTCCGCTGCAGAACCTGCAGGACGAAGAGAAGAAAGTGACGATCCAGGGTCTGATTTTCGGCCTGGAGAGCAAGGAACTTCGCAACGGCAGCACGCTGTTCACTTACTATCTGACGGATTACAGCGATTCGCTGCAAATGAAAATGTTCGCCAAAAACAAGGAAGACCTCAAAGTGATGAGCCTGCTGGCCAACGGCAAGTGGGTCAAAGCGCGCGGCCGCGTCGAATTGGACCGGTTCATGCAGATTCCGGAACTCGTCATGATCCCGTCCGACCTGATGGAGATCAAGACGCCACCGATTCGTATGGACAACGCGGAGAACAAACGGGTCGAATTCCACCTGCATACGAAGATGAGCACGATGGACGCCGTCTGCTCGATCGAAGAGTACGTCAAGCGCGCGGCGAAATGGGGCCACAAAGCGATCGCGGTCACCGACCACGGCGGCGTGCAGTGTTACCCGGACGCGGCCAAAGCGGCCAAAAAGAACGGCATCAAAATGATCTACGGCGTCGAAGCGAACGTGGTCAACGATGCGGTAGCGGTCGTGCTCAATCCGCGTGACGAAGAATTGAAGACGGCCGAGTACATCGTATTCGATATCGAGACCACCGGATTGTCGATCACGCAGAACAAGATCATCGAGATCGCCGCGGTCAAAATGAAAGAAGGGCACGAAACGGGGAGGTATTCCACGTTCGTCGATCCGCATGAGCGTATTCCGTACCATATCCAGCAGTTGACGAACATCACGGACGACATGGTGCGCGGCGCGCCCGATATCGACAGCGTCATCCGCGAGTTTGTCGAATTCGCCGGTGACGGTATTCTGGTAGCGCACAACGCGAGGTTCGATATGGGCTTCATTCAGGCGACGCTGAAAAACTTCGACCTGCCCGAACTTGAGAATCCCGTGCTCGATACGCTGGAACTTGCGCGATTGCTGCATCCGACGATGAAAAATCACCGGTTGAACACGCTCGCGACCAAATACAAAGTGTCGCTCGAAAGCCATCACCGCGCGATCGACGATACGATAGCGCTCGGCGGCATCCTGAACGGACTGATCGACGAAGCGATCAAAGAGCGCAGCCTCAACAACCTGAGCCGGCTGAACGATTTCGTCGGCAAAGACCTGTCCAACTCCCGTCCGTTCCACTGCGGCATCTATGCGCTGAACGACGTCGGCAAAAAGAATCTGTACCGCCTGATCTCCATGTCGCATACCGAGCATTTCAAACGGGTACCGTGCATGCCCAAATCGAAGCTCGAGAAAATGCGCGAAGGGCTGCTGATTTTGTCCGGCTGCGAAAAAGGCGAGTTTTTCGAAGCGGTGCTCAACAAAACGGTCGAAGAAGCGGAAGAAGTGGCGCAGTTCTACGACATTCTGGAGATCCAGCCGCTCACCATGTACATGCATCTCGTGGACAAAGGGCTCGTCGGCAGCGCGGAAGAACTGAAGCTTGCGGTCGAAAAAGTGTGCAAGATCGGCAGCAAGCTGAACAAGCCGGTCGTGGCGACAGGCAACGCGCACTATCTCGATCCCCGCGACAAGCTGTACCGCGACATTACGATCCACGGCATTACCGGCTTCAGCCCGCTCAAAGACCAGAACAAACCCGACGCGCATCTGCGTACGACGGAAGAAATGCTGGAAGAGTTCAAGTTTTTGGGCGCGGAAAAAGCCAAAGAAGTCGTCGTGACCAACACGTCGGAGCTTGCGGACCGGTTCGAGGAACTCAAGCTGTTTCCTTCCGAACTGTATACGCCGGTCATCGAAGGCGCCGATCAGGAGATCCGCGATACGTGTTATTCGACGGCCAAAGCGATGTACGGCGACGAACTGCCGGAAGTGATCGTGGCGCGGCTGGAAAAAGAACTCGGACCGATCATCAAGTTCGGCTTCTCCGCCAACTATCTCATTTCCGAACGGTTGGTCAAAAAATCGAACCAGGACGGCTATCTGGTCGGTTCGCGGGGCTCCGTCGGCTCGTCCGTCGTCGCCATGTTCCTCGGCATCTCCGAAGTCAATCCGCTGCCGCCGCATTATGTGTGCCGCAATTCCGACTGCAAACACAGCGAATGGTTCCTGGACGGCAGCGTGCGAAGCGGTTTTGACATGCCGAACAAAGAGTGCCCGGACTGCGGTTCGACGATGCTCGGCGAAGGGCATGATATTCCGTTTGAGACGTTCCTCGGCTTCAAAGGCGACAAAGTTCCCGATATCGACTTGAACTTCTCCGGCGAATACCAGCCGCAGGCGCATAACTTTACCAAAATCATGTTCGGGCCGGACAACGTGTTCCGGGCCGGTACGATCGGTACGGTCGCGGAGAAGACGGCTTTCGGGTTTGCGAAAAAGTACGAGGAACAGCATCAGAAGCGCTGGCGTTCGGCGGAGCTGAACCGGCTTGCTTCCGGCTGTACCGGCGTCAAGCGCAGCACCGGGCAGCACCCGGGCGGTATCGTCGTGCTGCCGGACTACATGGAGATCGAAGACATCACGCCGGTGCAGTTCCCGGCCGACGACGTGAACGCGGAATGGAAAACGACACACTTCGATTATCACGCGTTCGACGAGAACCTGCTCAAGCTCGATATTCTGGGCCACGACGATCCGACGATGATGCGGATGCTGCAGGATCTCACCGGCGTCGATCCGACGAGCATTCCGATGAACGACCCCAAAGTCATGAGCATGTTCAATTCGACGGAATCGCTCGGTGTCACCCCGGAGCAGATCCGTACGCCGGTCGCGACGTACGGCGTGCCGGAGATGGGCACCAAGTTCGTCCGCCAGATGCTGATCGAAGCCAAGCCGTCGAGTTTTGCGGATTTGCTGCAAATCTCGGGACTTTCGCACGGAACGGGCGTATGGCTCGGCAACGCGGACCAGCTGATCAAGAACGGAACGTGCAACATCAAGACCGTAATCGGCTGCCGGGACGATATCATGCTGTTCCTGATCTACAAAGCCGGCATGGATGCGAGTCTCGCGTTCAAGATTACGGAAAGCGTACGGAAAGGCAAAGGTCTGCCGCAGGAATGGATCGACGAGATGAAGCGCTGCAAAGTGCCGAACTGGTACATCGATTCCTGTCTCAAAATCCAGTACATGTTCCCGAAAGCCCACGCCGCGGCCTACGTTATCTCGGCTGTGCGGACCGCTTATTTCAAGCTGTACCATCCGATCGAATATTACGCGACGTATTTCTCGGTCCGCGCGGCGGATTTCGAAATCGAATTGTTCTGCCAGGGATACGAAGCGATCGGCCGCAAAATCGTCGAGATCGAGCAAAAAGGCTTCCAGGCGCTGCCGAAAGAAAAAGCGATGCTGCCGATTTTGGAAATGGCGCTCGAAATGACGGCCCGCGGATTCACGTTCAAAACGATCGACCTGTACCGCTCGGATGCCAACAAGTTCACGGTGGACGGAACGAGCCTCCTGTTCCCGTTCTCGGCGCTTGCCGGTCTCGGCGAAAACGCCGCGAAAAGCGTCGCTTCGGCGCGCGACCACGGCGAATTCCTGTCGATCGAAGACTTCCAGCAGAAATCGAAAGCTTCCAAAACGATCATCGAACTGCTGAACCAGCTGGGCTGTTTCCGCGGCCTGCCGGAGAGCAACCAGCTGTCGCTGTTCTGAGAAAGAGCGCAGCAGAGGCGTTTGTAAAGCCTCCGTACTTGTCACCACTCGGGCATTATGGTATAATCGGAGTAGGATTTTGGAGTTAGACCCAGTAGGAGATAGATCTTTGTGTAGAGAGTGGGGCAACCCACTCTTTACTTTTGGGCTGATATCTTCTGCGCCGCCTTTGCGGACGGAACCTGACAACGCTTGGAGGGTGAATGCTTGAGCACACCAAAGATTAAATCAACCGTAGAAGAGATGATCGAACCGTACCTGAACGAACAGGGATTCGAACTGGTCGACGTGGAATACGTCAAGGAAGGCGGAAGCTATTTCTTGCGCATTTACGTAGACAAGGACGGAGGCATCGATATCGACGACTGCGGGCAGATCAGCGAGTACATGAGCCAGAAACTGGACGAGAACGATCCGATCGAGGAGGCTTACTTCCTGGAAGTGTCTTCGCCGGGAGCCGAACGTCCGCTCAAAAAAGCGGAAGACGTCCTGAAATCGGTCGGCAAAGACGTTTTCGTTACGACTTACGAGCCGATCGGCGGATCGAAGGAATTCGAAGGCAAGCTGCTTTCGTTCGAAGAGGGAGAACTTGTGATCGCCATCGGCAAGAAGCAGGCGGCTGTGCCTTACGACAAGGTCGCCAGCGCCAGACTGGCTATTATTTTCTAATATAGAGAGTCCTGAAAGGGGGAGCGTTGGGCAAATGAGTACGGATTTCATTGAAGCTTTGAACGAGCTGGAGCGGGATCGAGGAATCAGCAAGGAGATTCTTTTCGAAGCGATTGAAGCGGCGCTGATTTCGAGTTACAAGCGCAATTTCAATACGGCTCAAAACGTGCGTGTGGATATGAATCGCAATACCGGGGTAATAAAAGTATATGCGCGTAAATTGGTCGCGGAGGAAGTGCTCGACGATAGAACCGAAATTTCGCTCGAAGGCGCGCGGGAAATCAACCCGCATCTGCAAATCGACGATATCGCGGAACTCGAAGTGACGCCTCGCGACTTCGGCCGCATCGCCGCCCAAACGGCGAAGCAGGTCGTAACGCAGCGCATACGCGAAGCGGAACGCGGTTTGATCTATAACGCATTCGTCGACAAGACGGAAGACATCGTGACGGGAACCGTGCAGCGCATGGACGCCCGGAACCTGTATGTCGATCTCGGCAAGATCGAAGCGGCGCTGCCGCTGACCGAACTGATGCCGGGAGAGAAGTTCGCGCATAACGAACGGATCAAAGGCTACATTACGAAGGTCGAGAATACGACCAAAGGGCCGCAGATCATCTTGTCCCGGACGCATCCGGGCCTGCTGAAGCGGTTGTTCGAACTTGAAGTGCCCGAAATTTTCGACGGAGTCGTCGAAATCAAGTCGGTTGCGCGCGAAGCGGGCTTCCGCTCCAAAATCGCGGTCTACTCCCGCAATCCCGAAGTCGATCCGGTCGGTTCCTGCGTAGGCCCAAAAGGCATCCGCGTACAGACCATCGTAGGCGAGCTTCGCGGGGAGAAGATCGACATCGTCAATTACTCCGAGAGCGTGGAAGAATATGTGGCTAACGCCCTTAGCCCTTCCAAGGTGATCGAAGTCGAAGTGTTCGAAGCCGAGAAAATGGCCCGCGTCATCGTGCCCGACTATCAATTGTCGCTTGCGATCGGCATCAAAGGCCAAAACGCCCGCCTTGCGGCGAAGCTGACCGGCTGGAAGATCGATATCAAGAGCGAGACGCAGGCCGAGGAAGAATTCGGCAGAGAACGCACGTACGACGGCGAAATGCCGCAGGACTCCGTGTCTATTGACTAGCCCTGCATTCGGAGCCTGAAAGCTTCGAATCGCGGATCGCCTGTCGGTTACAGGAGAAAGCGGGGATTCCAATCATGAAAACGAAAAAGGTTCCGCTGCGCAAATGCGTGGCAAGCCAGGAAATGCTGCCCAAAAAAGAATTGATCCGGGTCGTCCGCACGCCGGAAGGCCGGATCGAAATCGATTTGACGGGCAAAAAATCAGGCAGAGGCGCTTATCTGCGCGCGGACGCGGACTGCTTCAGGCTCGCCCAGAAGAACAAGTCGCTCGACCGCGCACTCAAGCAGCCGGTGCCGATCGAAATTTACGAACAACTCGCCCGGGATTTTATCCGGGTCGAGCAACAATTCCGGGAATTGCAGGAGAAAGAAGCAGACGATGAATAATGAGCTTTCGGGACTGGGGCTGGCCATGCGCGCCGGAAAGATGGTTACCGGAGACGAGTTGGTCCTTAGAGCCATCCGGTCGCGCGAAGCCAAGTTGATCGTTTTGGCCGGCGACGCCTCACCCAATACCCAAAAAAAGTTTCGAGACAAGTGCGGAACGTACGGCGTTCCCCTGCTTATCGGTTTCGACCGCGAGCGTCTCGGCGCCAGCATCGGCAAGCCGGAAAGACTCGTGCTTGCATTAACGGACCAGGGGTTCGCCGACATGATCCGCAGGAAACTGGGGACAACGTCGGAGGTGGAGTATATTGAGTAAACCAGAGAACAAAGTTCGGGTCTATGAATACGCCAAATCGCTCGACATGAGCAGTAAAGAAATCATTACCATTTTGAAAAGACTCGAAATGCCGGTGAACAATCACATGAGTGTGATGGAACCGGACGCGATCGGCAAAGTGGAACAATTTTTTCAGAAGATCAAGTCGAATGCCTCCAAACCGGCATCTCCAAGCAGCAAGCCGCAATCGAACGGTGACCAAACAACAAAAACTTTACAAGAAAAGCAGGTAGGTATGAATAATAAACCACAAACCCCAAACAGTAGTCAGTCGCAAAGTCAAAGCGGTAACCGTCCGCAGGGCAGCCGTCCTTCTTCCGTAGGCGGAGGACAAAGTCGTCCGCAAAGCAGCGGCGGCGCAAGCCGTCCCGCAGCAAGCGGACAAGGGCAGCGTCCTAGCGGCGGCGGCCAAGGCACGACAGGCCAGCGCCCTAGCGGTACAAGCCCAAGTTCGCAAAACCGTCCTGGCGGCACTTCTTCGCAAGGCCGCAGCGGTACCCCTTCGAGTTCTTCGAGCAGCAGCTACGGCGGTAATCGCAGCAGCGGCGGCGGTCAAGGAGGCCAAGGCGGTAACCGTACCGGTACCGGCGGTCCCGGCGGCGGCAATCGCAGCGGCGGCGGAGGCCAGGGCGGACGTCCGGGCCAGCGTCGTTCCGACGACAGCCGTGGCGGATTCCGCGGCGGTCAAGGCGGACGAGGTGGCAAAGGCGGACGCGGTGGCAATCGCAACCAGCCGCCAAGAGAGAAAATCGACAATACGCCGAAGAAAATTATCGTGCGCGGCACGATGACGGTCGGCGAAACAGCCAAATTGCTGCATAAGGACGCTTCGGAAGTCATCAAGAAGCTGATCATGCTCGGCGTTATGGCCACGATCAACCAAGAGCTCGATCTGGAGACGATTCAGCTGCTCGCCGGCGATTTCGGTGTCGAAGTCGAAATCAAGATCCCGGTCGAAGACGATCGTTTCGAGACGCTTGAAGAAACCGACGAAGAGGCGGAACTCAAAGAACGTCCTCCGGTCGTTACGATCATGGGTCACGTCGACCACGGTAAAACGACGCTGCTCGACGCTATTCGTTCCACGAACGTAACCGGCGGCGAAGCAGGCGGCATTACTCAGCATATCGGCGCTTACCAGGTCGAAATTAACAACAAAAAAATTACGTTCCTGGATACGCCGGGTCACGAAGCCTTCACGGCGATGCGTGCGCGCGGCGCCCAGGTTACCGATATGACGATCATCGTCGTAGCGGCGGACGACGGCGTTATGCCTCAGACGGTCGAAGCGGTTAACCATGCGAAAGCGGCGAACCTGCCGATCATCGTAGCGGTCAACAAAATCGACAAGCCGGGTGCCGATCCGGACCGCGTCAAACAGGAACTGACCGAGTACGGCCTCGTTCCGGAAGAGTGGGGCGGCGACACGATCTTCGTCAACGTTTCCGCGAAGCAAAGAATGGGCCTGGAAGGCCTGCTTGAAATGATTCTGCTCGTAGCCGAAGTCAACGACTACAAAGCGAATCCGGACAAGCGTGCGCGCGGTACGGTCATCGAAGCCGAGCTGGACAAAGGCCGCGGACCGGTTGCGCGGATTCTCGTTCAACACGGTACGCTCAAAGTGGGCGACGCCTTCGTGGCGGGCAACTGCTTCGGCCGTATCCGGGCGATGGTGAACGACAAAGGCCGCCGTCTGAAGGAAGTCGGCCCTTCGACTCCGGTCGAAATTACGGGTCTGACCGAAGTGCCGCAGGCGGGCGATCCGTTCATGGTCTTCGAAGACGAGCGCAAAGCGCGCAGCATTGCCGACAAGCGTTCGATCACGCAGCGCGAATCGGATATGGGCGCCAACACCCGCGTTACGCTTGACGATCTGTTCAAGCATATCAAGGACGGCGAGATCAAAGACCTTAACGTCATCATCAAAGGCGACGTGCAAGGTTCGGTCGAAGCCCTCAAAGGCTCGCTCGGCAAGATCGAAGTGGAAGGCGTACGCGTCAAGATCATTCACAGCGGCGCCGGCGCGATCAACGAGTCGGACATTATTCTGGCGGCGGCTTCCAATGCCATCGTGATCGGTTTCAACGTTCGCCCGGACAACCAGGCCGCGCTGACAGCCGAGCAGGAGAAAGTCGACATTCGTCTGCACCGCGTCATCTACAACGTGATCGAAGAAATCGAACAAGCCATGAAAGGCATGCTCGATCCGATCTTCAAAGAAACGGTCATCGGCCAGGCCGAAGTCCGCAGCACGTTCAAAGTTACCAAAGTCGGCGTAATCGCGGGCTCCATGGTCATTCAGGGCAAAATTGCGCGTAATGCGGAAGCTCGCCTGATCCGTGGCGGCATCGTCATCTACGAAGGCAAGATCGACTCGCTGAAGCGTTACAAAGACGACGCCAAAGAAGTCGCTCAAGGCTACGAGTGCGGCATTACGCTCGATTACAACGATATCAAAGAAGGCGACATCATCGAAGCCTATGTGATGGAAGCCGTCGAGCGCTAAAAAGTGGGGTGAAGACAAATGGCTAAGATTAGAGTAGGCCGGGTTGCGGAAGAGATCAAGAAGGAACTCAGCCAGCTTATCCAGAGCGAACTCAAAGATCCCCGGATCGGATTCGTTACCGTCACCGACGTAGAGGTGACGGGCGACCTATCCGAAGCGAACGTATATCTGAGCATTTTCGGCGATGAGGACCAGAAGCAGCAGTCGTTGGCGGGTATCGCCAAAGCGACAGGCTTCCTTCGGACCGAGATCGGCAAGCGGATTCGGCTGCGTCATACGCCGGCACTGTTTTTCCATGTCGATGAATCGATCGCCTATGGCAACAAGATCGACGTTCTGCTCGGTCAGATCAAAAAAGAAGAACCAGGCAACAACAAAAAAGGAGACGGCGATGCGGACGTATGAGCAGGATTTGATCGATGCGCGACGATTTATCGAAGAGCACGATGATTTCCTGGTCGTGGCGCACGTACAGCCCGACGGAGATGCAGTCAGTTCCACCCTTGCGGTGGGCTGGCTTCTCTCGCGTTTGGGCAAAACCTTCACGTTGATCAACGAAGGGCCGATTCCCCAACGTATGACGTACATGGCCGGAGCCGCCGACATTCTCGATATGAGTTTGATGGAACGCACCCGGACATATGGAAATGTGATTTGCGTGGACTGCGCGGATTTCAAACGCGTCGGCCTCGTATCGGAATGGATGGAGCCGGAAGCGAACATGCTGAACGTCGACCATCATCCGACGAACGACGGGTACGGGACCTGCACGCTGATCAAAGCCGATGCGGCTGCGACGGCGGAAATCCTGTACGATCTTTTGGCTTCGTTCGAACTGGGCTGGGACCGCGAAATCGCGGAAATGCTGTATACCGGTATTTTGACCGATACGGGCGGTTTCCGGTATTCCAGCACTTCGCCCAAGGTGATGCAGATCGCTTCGCATTTGCTCGAACTCGGCGTCAACGGTCCGGATCTGGCGGATTCGCTGCTCGAACAGTTGACCAAGCCGCAGTTCGACGTGCTGACGATCGCGCTCGGCACGCTGGAAATGTCCGGCGACGGCCGGGTGGCCTGGGTACATGTGACGCCTGAACATATGCTTCAGACCGGCGCGTCCAACGAAGACCTGGAAGGGATCGTCAATTATCCGCGCAATATTCAGGGCGTCGAAGTTGGCGTTCTATTCAAAGTCATCACCGATAATGCGGTCAAGGCCAGCATGCGTTCCGCCGGAAAAGTGGACGTGGCCGCCATTGCCGCCGAATTCGGCGGAGGCGGACATGTGCGCGCTGCCGGATGCCGCATGGAAGGGTCGCTGCAGGAAGTGACCCGCAAAGTGATCGAAAGGATTCAACAATCGCTATGAATGAATTCGACGGTGTATTGCCCGTGTACAAACCTGCGGGGATGACATCCCACGATGTCGTCGCCAAATGCCGCAGGCTGCTCCAAATGAAGCGGATCGGCCATACCGGCACGCTCGATCCGTCCGTGACCGGCGTGCTCCCGCTCTGTCTGGGCCGCGCTACGCGGATGGTCGAGTATTTGCAGGAGATGCCCAAAGAATACCGGGCGGTGCTCAAGTTCGGCATCGCGACCGATACCGAAGACCTGACGGGCACCGTGATCGAGGAAATGGCCCAGACCGGCATTACCGAAGACCAGGTGCGCGCCGCGCTGTCGGATTTTATCGGTTCGATCATGCAGACGCCTCCGATGTATTCCGCGATCAAGATCGACGGAAAACGATTGTACGAGCTGGCGCGCGAAGGCAAGACCGTCGAGCGCAAAGCCCGGGAAGTCGTGATTCACGAACTTGAGGTGACCGGTTTCGCGCCCGGAGACCAGCCGGAAGTCTCGCTTCGGGTGCTGTGTTCCAAAGGAACGTATATCCGCACGCTTTGCGTCGATCTCGGTGCCAAGCTGGGCGTTCCTTCGACCATGGCCGCCTTGCAGCGTACGCAGTCGGCGGGAATCGGGCTCGACCGCTGCCTCACTTTCGACGATATCGAGCAAAAGCTTGAAGACGGCAGCTTCGAACAAGCGCTTCTGCGCGCGGACAAAGCCGCTTCGCATATGGCGGAGCACGTCGTGAACGAAAGCCGGTTGATCAACGCGCTGCAGGGACAGAAGCTTGCGCCCTGGGCCGTTACGCCTTCTGCCGAAGGCGCCGAGCGCGAGTTCAGACTGTATACGCCGGACGATCGTTTCATCGGAATCTATGAATGGAATGAAGAAGCCGGGAAAGTCGTTCCGGTCAAAGTGTTCCTTCCCTAGAGATTCAAGCGGAAGGGACCGGCCGGAAGACGACGGGCGGAAAATGCAGGTGATCGCAAAGTGAAGACGATAACGTTAACTTATCCTTTAACGATACAAGAAAGTCTTATCCCCGTGCAGCGCCAGGTGCTGGCGATCGGCCAGTTCGACGGTCTGCATCTGGGGCATGTCAGCGTCATTCGGCGCGCGCTCGATCTCGGGCAGAATCTGGGACTGCCGGTATCCGTCCTGACGTTCCATCCGCATCCCAAAGACGTGATGGGCAAAGGCGACTACGAAGGGTACCTGACCCCGCTGTCCGACAAAGAAGCGATCTTGGCTTCGATGGGCATCGACTATATGTACGTCGGGGAATTCACGTCCGAATTTTCCAAAGTGTCGCCGGCCGAGTTCGTTTCCGGTATGCTGATGCCTCTGCAGGTCGATACCGCGGTCGTGGGATTCGATTTCCGGTTCGGCCATATGGGACAGGGAACGGCCGAAGCGCTCGCTCCGCTGAGCGGAGGCGCTATTCGGGTAGAGACGGTGCAGCCGTTTTTGCTTGATGGCGAAAAAGTCGGCAGTTCGGGTATCCGGGCCGCGCTCAAAGCGGGCGATGCCGAGAAAGCCGCGCGCTGGCTGGGCCGTCCGTACCGGGTCGCCGGCAAAGTGGTCGGCGGCGACAAACGCGGCCGCACGATCGGATTTCCGACTGCCAACGTCGAGCCTTCCGGACATTACGTCACGCCGGTCAAAGGCGTCTATGCCGTTCGGTTCGGCCTCGGAGACGAAGTGCTGGAAGGAGTCATGAACGTGGGCGTCAAGCCGACGTTCACCGACGGCATCGTCAAGCCGACCTACGAGACGCATCTGTTCGATTTCGATCGGAGTATTTACGGCGAGGAAGTGTGGATCGAACTGATTCGTTTCATCCGTCCCGAACGCAAATTTTCCGGCATCGACGAACTGGTGGCGCAGATCGCCAAAGACGCGGAGCAGGCGCGCAGCATTTTAAGAAGCTGACGGTTTACATTTGACCGAAGGTTTGCTATACTGATTTATGTTGCTCGCACGCGTGCAAGTGACTTAACCCTCGCTTGGTTTCTGGCTTTCACCGGCCGTTACGAGGCGAACGGGGATACTTTTAACGAAATTAGGAGGTGAATTAGGATGGCATTGACACAAGAACGCAAGAACCAACTGATCGAGGAGCACAGAACTCACGAATCCGATACCGGATCTCCTGAAGTTCAAGTTGCTGTCCTGACGGCCAACATTTTGAGCCTGACGGATCACCTGCGTACGCACAAGAAAGACCACCACTCGCGTCGCGGTCTTCTGAAGATGGTCGGACGGCGTCGTAGACTGCTGGCTTACCTGAAAAATAACGACGTTAGACGTTATAGCGCACTGATCGAAAAGCTCGGCCTGCGTCGCTAAAATTAAAAAGCATTGCACAAGCAGCCTGGTTGTGAACCGTATGGTCTTTTTTGGAGCCGACGGCAGCAGCCGGGTTGTTTTTGTACTGACGATTTTCGATATTTTATATAAAATAACCGAATGATAGATGCCCGAGGAGGAATTTGATGGAACAGCAAGTAGAAATGCAGCTGGGGGGACGAACCCTCACGCTCAAAACAGGCCGTTTGGCCAAACAGGCGAACGCCGCGGTCATGGTCCATTACGGAGAAACGGTCGTTCTGTGTACCGTTACGGCGTCCACGCAGCCGAAAGACCTCGACTTTTTCCCGCTGACCGTGAACTATGAAGAAAGAATGTACGCGGTAGGCAAAATTCCCGGCGGATTCATTAAGCGCGAAGGCCGTCCGAGCGAAAAAGCGATTCTGTCTTCCCGCTTGACCGACCGTCCGATTCGCCCGCTGTTCCCCGAAGGCTTCCGCAACGACGTTCAGATTCAAAATATCGTCATGAGCGTCGATCACGACAACGAACCGCAAATCGCGGCCATGATCGGCACCTCCGCGGCGCTGAGTATTTCCGACGTGCCGTTTGACGGACCGATCGGCGGCGTGGCTGTCGGACGCGTAGACGGTCAATTCATCGTCAATCCGACGCTTGCGCAGCAGGAAGTCAGCGAATTGTACCTCGTCGTCGCCGGCACCAAAGACGCCATCATGATGGTCGAAGCCGAAGGCAACGAAGTACCGGAAGAAATCATGCTCGAAGCGATCATGTTTGGCCACGACGCCGTCAAAGAGATCGTCGCCGCTATCGAACAGCTCGTGGAGAAATCCGGCAAGCCGAAAATGGCCGTCAAGCTGCATGCGGTAGACGCCGACGTGAATACGGCCGTTCGCGCTTTCGCGGGCGAACGTCTCAAAGACGCGGTCCGGATCGCCGAGAAGCATGCCCGTCAAGACGCGATCGACGCGGTGAACGACGAGACGGTCGCCCACTTTATCGAGCAGTATCTGGAGACGCCGGGCAAAATGGACGACGTCAAAGAAATTTTGCACGATATCGTCAAGGAAGAAGTGCGCCGCCTGATCACGCACGACAAAGTGCGTCCGGACGGACGCGGCCTGGCCGAGATTCGTCCGATCAGTTCCGACGTGGCGCTGCTGCCGCGCGTGCACGGTTCGGGTCTGTTTACCCGCGGACAAACGCAGGCGCTGAGCATCTGTACGCTGGGCGTGCTGGGCGATGCGCAAATGCTCGACGGCGTCTCGCCGGAAGACACGAAGCGCTTTATGCACCATTACAACTTCCCTCCGTTCAGCGTCGGCGAAGCCCGTCCGCTGAGAGCGCCGGGACGCCGCGAAATCGGACACGGAGCGCTCGGCGAGCGCGCGCTGATGAAGGTGCTTCCTTCCGAGACGGAATTCCCGTATACGATCCGCCTCGTGTCCGAAGTGCTGGAATCGAACGGCTCCACGTCGCAGGCCAGCATCTGTGCCAGCACGCTGGCGATGATGGACGCGGGCGTGCCGCTGAAAGCGCCGGTTGCCGGCGTGGCAATGGGCCTGATCAAAGACGGAGACCATATCTCCATCTTGTCCGACATCCAGGGCATGGAAGATCACCTCGGCGATATGGACTTCAAAGTTGCGGGAACCAAAGACGGCGTAACGGCAATCCAGATGGATATCAAAATCGACGGCATCAGCCGCGAGATTTTGGCCGAAGCGCTGACGCAGGCCCGTGAAGGCCGCATGCACATCCTTGAGCAAATGCTGCAGGCGATCCAGGAACCGAGAACCAAAATGTCGAAATACGCGCCGAAGATCACGATCATCAATATCAAGCCGGAGAAAATTCGCGACGTTATCGGAGCGGGCGGCAAGATTATTAACAAGATCATCGAAGAGACCGGCGTCAAGATCGATATCGAGCAGGACGGACGCGTGTTTATCGCCTCGACCGACGAAGATATGATCAACCGCGCTTCCGATATCATTCAGGGTATCGTGCGTGAAGTGGTCGTCGGCGAAGTTTACGAAGGAACCGTCCGACGGATCGAGAAATTCGGCGCTTTCGTCGAACTGCTTCCGGGCAAAGACGGGCTTGTACACATTTCGCAGCTGGCTGCGGAGCGCGTCGTCAAAGTCGAGGACGTCGTCGCGCTTGGCGACAAACTGCAGGTCAAAGTTACCGAGATCGACGCACAAGGACGGGTCAACCTGTCGCATAAAGTGCTGTTGAACACGGAAACTTCGGCCAAACTGTAAGACTTTCGGCGCGTGCAAAAGACAGGAAAGAGACAGAACTTGCTTCTGGCTCTTTTTTTTGCGTTTGACCCCGCGGCGGTGTTTGGCGGCGCGGGCCGCGTGCGTAAGACGTTAAATCGGATCAATGTCCGCCCAGAGCGGACTAAAAGGACCGGAACGCGTACGGTTGAGTGCTGAGCGAAAGTTTGTTAGGATAGAGTTTGCACGCTTATCTGGACCGATACGTATCGGCTGAGCGCACGGGAGGGGAATAACGCTTTGAAAAAATATACATTAAGCAGTGGTCTTCGGGTAGTCGCCGAGCATATTCCGGGTTCGCGTTCGGTTTCGTTCGGCATCTGGGTCAAAAACGGATCGCGTAACGAAACGCAAGCCGATAACGGCATTTCGCACTTTATCGAGCACATGCTGTTCAAAGGAACGGAACGCTACGACGCCAGAGCCATCGCCGAACAATTCGATGCGATCGGCGGCAACGTCAACGCTTTTACGTCGAAAGAATATACGAGCTATTACGCGAAAGTGCTGGACGAACATCTGCCGATTGCCATGGATATTTTGTCGGACATGTTTTTCAATTCGAAGTTCGATCCCGAAGAATTATCGCGGGAAAAGAACGTCATTTTCGAAGAGATTTCTATGTATCTGGACGATCCCGATGATCTGGTGCACGACCTGATCGTGGAAGCGGCTTACGAAGGCCATCCGTTGGCGATGCCGATACTCGGCACGCAGGAGCATCTCGCTCCGATGACTTCGGAAGACCTGCAGCGGTTTCTGCACGAGCGCTACACGGTCGACAATACGATCGTGGCGATCGCCGGTAATCTCGGAGATGATCTCGAAGAGCTGCTCGAACAGCATTTCGGCTCGTTCGGCCGCAAGGGAACGCCGTCTCCGATCGTCGAACCGTCCTTCGACGGCGGACTCGTGTACCGCAAGAAGAAAACGGAACAGAACCATATCTGTCTGTCGTTCCAGGGGTTCGGGTATGACGATCCCCGGCAGTACGCCATGGCGCTGCTCAACAATTCGATCGGCGGAGGCATGAGCTCGAAGCTGTTCCAGGAAATCCGGGAAAAGCGCGGCTTGGCCTATTCCGTCTATTCGTACCACAGCGCGCATGCCGACAGCGGCTACTTTACGATCTATGCCGGAACCGCGCCGAAGCAGACGGCCGACGTGCTGAAGCTGACGCAGCAGGTGCTGCATGAAGTGCAAAGCCGGGGACTGACCGAAGACGAGATCCGCAAAGGCAAGCAGCAGCTCAAAGGCAGCCTGATCATGGGCCTCGAAGGCAGCGGAAGCCGGATGAACCGTCTCGGCAAAAACGAACTGATGCTCGGCCGCCACGAGACGATCGACGAGACGATCGCCAAAGTCGAAGCGGTGACCGAAGCCGACGTCCGGCTCGCGCTCGACCACTTGTTCGCCAAACCGTTCGCCGTGGCGATGGTCGGCGGCTCGGACCGGGCGATTAACGCATTGAGGAGAGATGAACTTGTCCCATCTGATACAAATTAAACGGTTCGCCGGGAATGAAGATCTGGCGATTCCGCGCAAAATGACCGAACTTGCCGCAGGTTACGACCTGCAGGCCGCCGTGCTCGCGCCGATCGTGCTTGAGCCGATGCAGCGGACGCTCGTGCCGACGGGCATCGCTATCGCGATGCCGGGCGGGCTCGAAGCGCAGATTCGTCCACGCAGCGGATTGGCGTTCAAGCACGGCATCACATGCCTGAATACGCCGGGTACGATCGATGCGGATTACCGCGGGGAGATCAAGGTGCTGCTGATCAATCTGGGCGAGGAGCCGTTTACGATCGCACGCGGGGAGCGGATCGCGCAGATGGTATTCCAGGAAGTGCCGGAGACGGAACTGGCCGAAGTGGAAGAGCTGTCCGACACCGTTCGCGGCAGCGGCGGATTCGGGCACACCGGCAAATAAACGATGTTTTGCGGGCAGCCGCGGCTTCTTCGCAGCGAAGAAAGCCGCGGGCTTTTTTGGCTTGCGGGCCGTTTTCATAGCGTGCGAACGTCTTGCTTTTTATTTCGAGACCCACTATGATATTCACAATGCAAACCTTGATGTTTAGCGATTTTGCCCCATATAAAGGAGAGACAAGCCAGATGTCGAATGAAACGTTTAACGTAGCCGTAGTCGGCTCGACCGGTGCGGTCGGCGAACAAATCCTGAGATTGCTCGAAGAGCGCAACTTCCCGATCAAGACCTTGAAACTGCTTTCGTCCGCGAGAAGCGCGGGCAGCAAGCTGAAGTTCAAGGGCGAGGACGTGACGGTCGAAGAAGCGAAGCCGGAGAGCTTCGAAGGCGTGCAGATCGCGCTGTTCAGCGCGGGCGGGGACGTCAGCAAGGCGCTCGTACCGGAAGCGATCAAGCGCGGCACGGTCTGCATCGATAACACGAGCGCTTTCCGGATGGATCCGACCGCTCCGTTGGTCGTGCCCGAAGTGAACGCGGAGAAAATTTTCGAGCATAACGGCGTAATCGCCAACCCGAACTGTTCGACCATCCAGATGGTGGCCGCGCTGAAGCCGCTGCAGGACCGCTACGGCCTTAAACGGATCATCGTATCGACGTATCAGGCGGTATCTGGTTCGGGCGCCAAAGCGATTGCCGAGCTGAACCGCCAGACGAAAGCGATCGTGAACGGCGAGCCGGTCAACCCGGACGTGCTTCCTGTCGCTTCGCTGCCGGTGAAGCATCAGATCGCGTTCAACGCCGTGCCGCAGATCGACAAGTTCACGGACAACGGCTTTACGTACGAAGAGATGAAGATGATCAACGAAACCAAAAAAATTATGGGCGACGAGTCGATTCAGGTAACCGCGACCTGCGTGCGTATCCCGGTCGTGTACGGCCATTCGGAATCGGTGTACGTGGAACTCGGTTCGGAATACGATCTGGCCGAAGTGCGTTCGCTGCTCGAAAACGCGCCGGGCTTGACCGTGATCGACGATCCGGCCAACCAGGCGTATCCGCTGGCGACCGACGCCGCGGGCAAAAACGACGTGTTCGTGGGCCGTTTGCGCCGCGACCTCGATTCGCCGACCGGGCTGAATCTGTGGATCGTCTCCGACAATCTGCTCAAGGGCGCGGCGTGGAACGCCGTGCAAATCGCGGAAATCATTGCGGCTCGTTCGCAGCAGGCCTAAACGAAAGGAAGAGACCATGGCTATTCGGGTTCAAAAATTCGGCGGGACGTCGCTGTCTTCGGAAGAAGCGAGAGCGCACGTCGTTCGCCACGTTCAGCGGGAGCTGGCTGCCGGTTATCAACTGGTCGTCGTCGTGTCCGCAATGGGACGCAGCGGCGATCCGTACGCGACCGACACGCTGCTCGGCTGGGCGGCAGGCACGAGCGGCAAATCGCTGCCGGCCAAAGAAAAAGATTTGTTGATGGGCTGCGGAGAGATCATCTCCGCGGCTACGCTTTGCGGCATTTTGCATCAGGAAGGCATTGACGCGACCGTACTGACCGGAGCGCAGGCCGGCTTCATGACCGACAGCCATTTCGGCAACGCGCGGATTTTGGAGATGCGCCCCGAGCGTATTTTGCGCGAACTGCAGGACCACAGTGTCGTCATCGTGACCGGGTTCCAGGGACAGAACGAATACGGCGATCTCACGACGCTCGGCCGGGGCGGCAGCGACACGTCGGCGACGGCGCTCGGCGCCGCGCTGCATGCGGAGATCGTGGACATCTATACGGACGTGAACGGTATTCTGACCGCCGATCCGCGCCTGGTGGAAGATGCCAAGCCGCTCGAAGTGGTCAGCTACACCGAGATTTGCAACATGGCTTACCAAGGCGCCAAAGTCATTCATCCGCGTGCCGTCGAGATCGCCATGCAGGCGCAAATTCCGGTGCGGGTCCGTTCGACCTTTTCCGAAGAAGAAGGCACGCTCGTCACGCATCCGGAGAATTTCGCGGACGTATCGGCCGGCGTGATCGACCGTTTCGTGACCGGCATCGCCTACGTGAGCAGCGTTACACAAATTACGGTCGAACAGCCGGACCCGAGCGGCCAGCTGTCGCTGAACGTGTTCAAGGCAATGGCCGAGAACGCGATCAGCGTCGACTTTATCAACGTGACGCCGGTCGGCGCCGTCTACACGGTGTTCGACACGGAAGCGGAGCGGGCTTTGGCCGCGCTGCGGGAGATCGGCTACGAGCCGCGCGCGCTCAGCGGATGCGCCAAAGTCTCGGTTATCGGCGGAGGCATCAACGGCGTTCCGGGCATCATGTCGCATATCGTCGAAGCGCTGACGATGCAAAACGTGCAAATTTTGCAGTCGGCCGACTCCAATACGACGATCTGGGTTCTGGTCAAAAAAGACGATATGGTCAAAGCGCTCAAAGCGCTGCACGCCAGATTCGAACTGCATCGTTAAGCGATAAGCACACCCACCATAGAGCACGCAGAGGGAGCGAATGAAAAATGGATTTCGGACGATTGATCACCGCCATGGTCACTCCTTTCGACGAGCACGGAGAAGTGGCATGGGAGCATATTCCCGCTTTGATCGATATGCTGATCGAGCGGCAGCGGACGCAGTCGATCGTCGTGTTCGGCACGACGGGCGAATCGCCGACGCTGAGCGACGAAGAGAAAATCAAGCTGCTTGAGATTGCGGTGCGGCATGCGGCCGGACGCTGCAAGATCATTGCCGGAACGGGCAGCAACGATACGCAGCACAGCGTCGAGCTGACCCGCGAAGCGGAACAAGCCGGCGCCGACGGCGTGCTGCTCGTCGTGCCGTATTATAACCGGCCGAACCAGGCCGGATTGTATGCGCATTTCGCGGCGATCGCGCAGGCGACGAGTCTTCCGGTCATGCTCTACAATGTGCCGAGCCGGACGGCTTCGAACCTCGAAGGCGCGACGACGCTGCGCCTGGCGCAGCTGCCGAACGTGGTGGCCGTCAAGGAATGCGGGCCGGTTGACCAGGTCGCTTATATCGCCGCCAACGCCCCAGCAGGCTTCCGCGTCTATTCGGGCGACGATGCCGCTTCGCTGCCGGCGCTGTCCGTCGGGGCGTACGGCATCGTCAGCGTGGCAAGCCACGTCGTCGGCGAGCGCATGAGCCATATGCTCGCCGCGCACGCCGGCGGCGACGCGGCCGGCGCGACCCGCGTATACCATTTGCTGCTGCCGGTATTCAAAGGACTGTTCGCCTGTCCGCATCCGGTACCCAATCCGGTCGCGGTCAAATACGCGCTGACGCTGCGCGGGTACGCCGTGGGCGGGGTACGGCTGCCGCTGCTCGACGCGACGGACGAAGAGAAACGTTATATCGAACGCTTTATGGCCGAATTTTCCTGAAAACAGATTTTTTTGAAGGTTCCAGCGCCGTTTCCATTACAGGAAACGGCGCTTTTTTGCGTGTCCGAAACACGATGAAATCGGGCCAAAACAGGCCTTTTGAACGGTTCCGGCAGGGAATGAGAGGGCTTTCGACTTGTATTTTGGGTTTTCATTCATGTATAATGGACGCAAGTGACTGGGTGCGGGTTATAGAAAAACAACACGAACCATATTTGACGGAGGTTCGTGCATCGGCTTGATCAGTTGGCATCGGGCGGCTTTTGTGTACCAAAAGCCCTCTCGAATCCATAACGGTGCAAGTCCTTGTTCGAGCTATGCCAAAAACCGGAAAAATAGCAAACGTCCAACTCTTATAAAACAAACAAAACACTAATAATTAGGAGGTCTATCCATCTTGGTAAAGAAAAACAATACTACGGAGAAGCTGACGATTTTCGCTCTGGGCGGCGTTGGCGAAATTGGTAAGAACATGTATGTCGTACAGTATGACGACGATATCGTCGTCATCGATGCAGGCCTGAAATTCCCGGAAGAAGACATGCTCGGAATCGACCTGGTCATTCCCGACATCAGCTATCTGACCGAGAATCGCGATAAAGTCAGAGCCATCATCGTCACCCACGGCCACGAAGACCATATCGGCGGTCTGCCGTACGTCCTCAAGCACCTGAACGTTCCGCTGTACGCGACAAAGCTGACACTCGGCCTGATCGAGAACAAGCTGCGCGAAGCGAACCTGTTGGGCGAGACGAAGCGTATCCTGATCGACGCCGATTCCGAACTGAAACTCGGCAGCACGCTGACGGCTACGTTCTTCCGGACGAACCATAGCATTCCCGACTCTGTCGGAGTCGCGATCGAGACGCCGGAAGGCAACGTCGTGCACACGGGCGACTTCAAGTTCGACCACACGCCGGTCAACGATCAATTCGCGGATCTGCAGCGCATGGCCGAAATCGGTCAAAAAGGCGTTCTCGCCCTGCTGTCCGACAGCACCAATGCCGAGAAGCCGGGCTTCACGCCTTCGGAGCGCAGCGTCGGCATCGTGCTGGAAGACATTTTCCGCAAAGCGCGCCAGCGCGTAGTCGTTGCGACGTTCGCGTCCAATGTGCACCGGATTCAGCAGGTCGTCAACGCGGCGATCGCTACCGACCGTAAGATCGTCGTCATCGGACGCAGCATGGTCAATGTCGTAGCCATCGCGTCGGAACTCGGCTACCTGGAAATTCCGGAAGGCATGATCATCGAGCCGGAAGAGATCAACCGGATCGGCGCCGACCGCGTCGCGATCCTGTGCACAGGCAGCCAGGGCGAGCCGATGTCGGCGCTCAGCCGCATGGCGCGCTCGACGCACCGCAAAGTCGATATCCTGCCGGGCGACACCGTCATCATCGCGGCTACGCCGGTACCGGGTAACGAGAAATACGTCGGCCGCACGATCGATGCGCTGTTCCGCCTCGGAGCGGAAGTCATCTACAGCGGTTCGAACAAAGGCGTTCACGTATCGGGTCACGGTTCGCAGGAAGAGCTGAAGCTCATGCTCAACTTGATGCGTCCGAAATTCTTTATTCCGATCCACGGCGAATACCGTATGCTGCGCAAGCACGCCCAACTCGGCGAAGGCGTCGGCATCGACCCGAACAACATCTTCCTGATCGACATCGGCGATACGGTCGAGATCCAGAACGGCGAAGCGCGCAAAGCCGGCAAGGTACCTTCCGGCAACGTGCTGATCGACGGCCTCGGCGTCGGCGACGTAGGCAACATCGTTCTGCGCGACCGCAAGCTGCTGTCCCAGGACGGCATCCTGGTCGTCGTCGTGACGCTCAGCAAGCAGGACGGACGCATCGTATCCGGTCCGGACATCATTTCGCGCGGTTTCGTCTACGTGCGCGAATCGGAAGGTCTGCTCGACGAAGCGAACCGCGTCGTTACGAGCACGCTGCAGCGCCTCATGAGCGAGAACGTCAACGAATGGGCTTCGCTCAAATCGGGCGTCAAAGATTCGCTCGGACGTTTCCTGTTCGACCAGACCCGCCGTCGTCCGATGATCCTGCCGATCATCATGGAAGTGTAACAAGCCGCGCCGTCGATCGACGATCGACAGGCTGCGTGATCGCCCTTTTCGGCCCGGGAACAGAACGTTCCCGCCGGAAAGGGCTTTTTGTTTTGCTTTGTGTTTGCTTTTGTTTTTTCTTTTTTGCCGCCGAAAAGGAAACGTGAGAGAGCGTGCGAAGGCCGCGGTTTTCCCTGCCTTTTGGCGAACTTATGTGCTATTATGGGGAGAGCGTGTCAACGGCAGGAGGGATTGGGATTGGCTCAGAAAAAAGGGACGGGAACGCGTGCCGCCGGCAAGCCCCGCGCGAACGGCAGCCGTGCGGCCTCGACCAAAAACAGCAAAAAAAAGAGCAGTGCGCTCGGCAGCGCCCTCAAATATGAAATCTACGGCATCGTTCTTATTACGCTGTCGGTCATCGGCTTGTCCGGACAAGCCTTTATCGGTCAGCTGTTGTCGGCCGGCTTCGGACTCGTGCTGGGCAAAGCGTATGCGATCATCCCGCTGCTCGGCGTCTATATCGGCCTGTATCTGATGATTCGGCGGGGCATTCCTTACGGATGGAGCTCCCGCAAGTCGGGCCTTGTGCTGATCGCGCTGGCCGGCGTGCTGACGCTGTCGATCGTGGAAGCGCAGTCGCACACGGAGCTGGAAGGGCAGATGAGCGCCAATGGTATTTTGGCCGCCGCCCAAAGCGACCTGCAGCGTTCGCTGATCGCCCCGGACGGGCCGATGAGCGAGACGACGCCGTTTCTCCGTCCGATCGGAGGCGGCTACTTCGGAGCGCTGCTGCTGTCGCTGCTGTTTCTGATGGTGGGCATGCCGGGAGCGATTCTCGCTGCCGCCGTGCTGCTGATCATCGGCCTGATGCTGGTGACGCAGCGGTCCTACGTGGACCTGATGAACGGAGTTCGCCGCAAGGCGGGCGAAGCGGCGCGTTCGGCCGGAGCGCGGCTCAAGGAAGAGCGCGCCGCGTCGGAAGAGCGCAGGCTCGAAGCCGAGCGGCAGGCCGAGATTCGGGCGCTGGACAAAGCGGAAGCCGCCGAGCGCAGACGCGCGGCGCGGCCGGAGCCCGAGCTTGAGCCCGGCGAAGAGATCGAGCCGCGCCGGGGACCGCTGTCGCTGCCGGGCCGCCGGCGCAAAGCGGTCGAAGAACCGGAGCCGGAAGGTGCGCAATCGCCGCCGGAGCAAGCCGACCGGATCGGCGCCTACCGGGTGCCGGCCGAACCGGGCCGGCCTGCCCACCCGCATGATGCCGCAGGCGCCGCGCCGATCGGCGCAGTGCTGCCGGACACTACGTACCCCGAGGCGGCGGCGCCGGCAAGTGGCGCGAAGAGTTCGCCGGAACCGGAACGTCACGCGCCGATCATCCGCGATTTCTTCGAGCATATCCGCGCGGAGAAAAAAATCGACGTTCCATCCGCCGCGCCGAATGCGGCGCCCGCGGATGACGACGAAGATTTCGAAGAAGCGGCAGTCCCGCTGCCGGGAGCGGCTCTTGCGGTCGGTATTGCCCCGACCGAATTGACTTCGGCCGAAGGCGCGGCCGCAGCCGGAATGGCGGAGTCGCCTTCGGACGGCGGATTGTTCCCGCTGCCAGGCGGCGACCCTTCTATTCCGGCCGCGGCGGGCCAACTGCTGGAAGTCGCCGAAGGCGAGCGGATCAAGCCGCCGCCCAAGCCGTACAAGCTGCCTCCGCTGAGTCTGTTGGCCATGCCGAAGGAAGATACTTCGTCGGCGGCGAACCAGGCCGATTACATGCAGACGGCGCGCAAGCTGGAGACGACGCTCGAAAGCTTCGGCGTGCGCGCCCGGGTGCTTGAAGTCGTCCGCGGCCCGGCCGTAACCCGCTACGAGATCCAGCCCGACGTCGGCGTCAAGGTTAGCCGGATCGTCGGACTGACCGACGATATCGCGCTGGCGCTTGCGGCCAAGGACATCCGGATGGAAGCGCCGATTCCGGGCAAGTCCGCGATCGGCATCGAAGTGCCGAACAACGAGGTGTCCATGGTCACGATGCGCGAGGTGATGGATTCGCCCGTCTTCGAAGAAGCGCCGTCCAAGCTGACTGTCGCGTTCGGCCGGGACATTTCCGGCCAGACGATCGTCGGCAACCTGGCCCGGATGCCCCATCTGCTCGTGGCCGGAGCGACCGGTTCGGGCAAGTCGGTCTGTATCAACGGCATCATCGCCAGCATTTTGTACAAAGCGAAGCCCGACGAAGTCAAGTTCCTTATGGTCGATCCGAAGATGGTCGAACTGAACGTCTATAACGGCATTCCGCATCTGCTTGCGCCGGTCGTCACCGATCCGCGCCGCGCCTCGCTTGCGCTCAAGAAGATCGTGGTCGAGATGGAAAAGCGCTACGAATTGTTTTCCAAATCGTCGACGCGCAATATCGAAGGCTACAATACGCTGATGAAGGACAATCCGTCCGCCATTCTGCCGTACATCGTCGTCATCGTCGACGAGCTGGCCGATCTCATGATGGTCGCGGCCGGCGACGTGGAAGACGCGATCGCGCGTCTCGCGCAAATGGCGCGCGCCGCCGGGATCCACCTGATCATCGCCACGCAGCGCCCGTCGGTCGACGTCATTACCGGCGTCATCAAAGCGAATATCCCGTCGCGGATCGCGTTCGGCGTCTCGTCGCAGGTCGATTCGCGGACGATTCTCGACATGGGCGGAGCGGAGAAGCTGCTCGGCCGCGGCGACATGCTGTTCATGCCGATGGGCGCGTCCAAGCCGGTCCGCGTGCAGGGCGCTTTCCTCAGCGACAACGAAGTCGAGGAGATCGTCGCCTACTGCAGCGGCCAGGCGGAAGCGGAGTACGATACGGCGCTCGTGCCGGAGATCGACGACAACGCGCCGGACCCCGAAGAAGCGATGGACGAATTGTACGATCAAGCCGTGCAGATCGTCGTCGAAGCCAAGCAGGCTTCGGTATCGCTGCTTCAGCGGCGCATGAGAGTGGGCTACACGCGCGCCGGACGTCTGGTGGATGCTATGGAGGCCCGCGGCATCGTCGGCCCTTACGAGGGCAGCAAGCCGCGCGAGGTGCTGATCTCGATCGAGCAGCTGCAGGCAAGCCGGGCGGCAGCCAATTCTTGATTGGCTGCCGCCCCGACCCCGGATTCCTTCGTTCGCATCCGCGCTTCCCGCGCGCTGCGGACGAAGGAATCTTTTTTTGTTTTCCCGCCGTGAGCCCGATCCGACCCTGCTTCGAGTTGATTCCGCTCTCGGCGGTGAGTTAGAATAGTCAAGAATGGTTAGAGAATTAGAGCAACCCCATCATCGAGCGGAATCCGCCGAAAGCCTAAGGAGTGATGTCAATGAGTACGACCGGATTTGAACGGGCAGCGGAAGGCCGGATTCGCATTCACGTAATGCCGACCAAGCGGTTCAAGACGTTTGCCGTTTCCCTATATGCCGGAGCCCCGCTCCGCGAAGAGACCGTGACGCCGATCGCGCTGACGCCGTTCGTGCTGCGCCGCGGCAGCGCCTCCTACCCGGAGACGATGCTGTTTCGCGAGCGGCTCGAAGAATTGTACGGAGCCGGCTTCGGCTTTGACGTATACAAGCGCGACGGCAGCCAGATCGTCCAGTTTCGCATGGACACGATCAACGACGCTTTCGTGAGCACGGACGAGTCGCTGCTTGAGAATTCGCTGTCTTTTCTCGGCGAAGCGCTCACCCGGCCCGCGCTGGAAAGCGGTGTGTTCAAGCATAAATTCGTCGACGCCGAACGCGACAACGTGCGCAAGAAGCTCGACTCGATCATTAACAACAAAGCCCGCTATGCCGGTTCGCGCTGCGTGGAAGAGATGTTTGCCGGAGAAGCTTACCGGTTGAACGCGCTCGGCAAACGCGAGGCGCTGGAACATCTGGACGCGCCTGCGCTGCACGAATCGTACCGCAAATGGCTGTCCGAAGCGACGCTTGACCTGTACGTGGTCGGCGATACGACGCTTGACGAAGTGCGCGGTATCGTGCACCGGTATTTCGACGTCGCCGGACCCGGCCACGAACCGCACGAATACGCCAGAAGCGCCAAAAGCGAAGGGGCGGGCAATCCGCACGTCGTCAAAGAAACGATGGACGTGTCGCAGGGCAAGCTCAATATCGGGTTCAAAACGTCGATCGACTACGCGGACGACCGTTACGCTTCGGCGCTCGTGTACAACGGCGTGCTGGGCGGGTATCCGCATTCCAAGCTGTTCCAGAACGTGCGCGAAAAAGCGAGCCTGGCCTATTACGCGTCGTCGCAGTACGAACCGCACAAAGCGTTTGGCACGATCCAGTCGGGCATCGAGATCGGCAACTACGAACGGGCGCTGGACATTATCCGGGTACAGCTCGACGCGATGAAAGCGGGCGAGATCACGGACACCGAACTCGGCCAGACGAAAGCGATGCTCGGCAACGATCTGCGCGAAGTGCGCGATTCGGCGTTCCAGATGATCCAGCACGATTTCGGCGGAAGGCTGTCGGGCCGCGAGCGCGCGGTGACCGAGCTGATCGAACAGGTCGAGAGCATGACGGCGGAGCAGGTTGCGGTCGCCGCGCAAAACTTCCGTCTGGACACCATTTACTTTTTGACCGGAAAAGAGGGGGAATAACGATGGAGCGCATTGTCTACGAGCATTTGCAGGAAACGCTGTATTACGAAAAGCTGGATAACGGGCTCAGCGTCTACGTCCTGCCCAAAGAAGGATTCCAGAAAACGTACGCGACGTTCTCGACGAATTACGGTTCGGTCGATAACCGTTTTCGGGTTGCCGGTCAGGAAGAACACCGGGTACCGGACGGCATCGCCCATTTTCTGGAGCACAAAGTGTTCGAAGAGCCGGAAGGCGACGTGTTCCTGAAATTTTCGACGCAGGGCGCTTCGTCCAACGCGTTCACGAGCTTCGACCAGACGACCTACCTGTTCTCCGCGACCGAGAAAATTTCGGAGAATCTGGAGACGCTGATCGATTTCGTGCAAAATCCGTATTTTACCGACGAGAATGTTGAAAAAGAAAAAGGGATCATCGGACAGGAAATCCAGATGTACCAGGACAATCCGGACTGGCGCGTGTATTACGGATTGATCGAAGCGCTCTACAAAGTGCATCCGGTGCATATCGATATCGCGGGCACGATCGAATCGATCGGCGAGATTACCAAAGAAACGCTGTACGCGTGCTACAACACGTTCTACCATCCGAGCAACATGCTGCTGTTCGTCGTGGGCGGCGTGGATCCGCAGCAGGTCATCGAGCAGGTCAAAGCCAATCAGGCGTCCAAAAACTACGGCCCGCAGGCGGAGATCGAACGTTTCTTCGACCCGGAACCGGAAGAAGTGGCGCAGGAGCGCAAAGAGCTGAACCTGCCGGTATCGCTGCCCAAGTGCCTGTTCGGATTCAAGGAATCGGCGCCGAACGTGGACGGACCGGAGCTGGTCAAGCTTGACCTGACGACGGAAGTGATGCTCGACCTGCTGCTCGGAAGCAGTACGCCGCTGTACGAGAAGCTGTACGACGAAGCGCTGATCACCGACGGTTTCGGCGGCGATTTCCGCGCTACGCCCGAATACGCCTTTTCCGTCATCGGCGGCGACACGCGCGATCCCGAACTGCTGATGGAACGCATTCGCGAAGAATCGGAGCGGTTGGCGGCAAGCGGCTTCGAAGCGACAGCGTTCGAACGCGCGCGCAAAAAGAAAATCGGCGGTTATCTGCGCATGCTGAACTCGCCCGAGAGTATCGCGCACGAGTTTACCCGCTACAAGTTCCGCGGCGGCGACCTGTTCGCGATTCTGAAGATTTACGAGGACATGACGCTCGAAGACGTCAATACGCGGCTGCGTCAGCATGTCCGCTGGGATCGCCGCGCCGTATCCGTGGTACGCGGGGCGTGATGCCGGACGGGGAAAAAAAGGCCGGGCGGCGCAAGCCGTCCGGCACGGCCGTCCTCGTGACCGGCGCGTCCGGCGGGATCGGTTCGGCAATCGCCGAACGTTTTGCCGCGGACGGATGCCGGGTGGCGCTGCATTATTCGTCTTCGGCGGAAGCGGTGCGCGCGGCCGCGGACCGCTGCGCGTCGCTCGGAGCGGCCGAAGTGCTGACCGCGCGCGCCGACGTGCGCAGCCGGGCCGAAGTGCTGCGCATGCGCGACGAGCTCAAATCGGCGGGCTTCGTGCCCGACGTGCTCGTCAACAACGCCGGCGTCTCGCATTACGGCATGCTGTGCGACGTGACGGACGAAGAATGGGACCGCGTGATGGAAGTCAATCTCAAAGGCACTTTTTTGTGCAGCCAGGCGTTCATGGAAGAAATGGTCTCCCGCAAATACGGAAGGATTATTAATATCTCTTCCGTTTGGGGGTTGGCCGGCGCTTCCTGCGAAGTCGTCTATTCGGCGGCAAAAGGAGGAATCAACGCCTTTACCAAGGCGCTTGCCAAAGAACTTGCCCTGTCGGGCGTTTCGGTAAATGCGGTGGCTCCCGGAGCCGTGCGCACGGCGATGCTCGATGCGCTGTCTACGGAAGAATTGGCCGCGCTGGCGGAAGAAATTCCGGTCGGACGACTGGCCGAACCGCGCGAGATCGCGGAGACGGTCCGTTTCCTGTCGCTGCCCGAGTCGGCGTACATGACCGGACAGATTCTCAGCCCGAACGGCGGATGGGTCACCTGAGGCCCGGCGCGAAGCCCGACGCCCCGCTCAAAGATGAAGAATCTGTTTCTTGCGTTTAAACGGCATTTTTAATATCATTAGACAAAGGTTGGAGTCATGGGCTCGGACCGGCTTCAGCCTTTAAAATTGCGCGCGACACGGAAGTGGGATGGATCATGGAAACCAAACAATGGTATATGGAATATCGCATACATAAGAATCGGCCGGGCCTGCTCGGGGACATCGCGTCGATTCTGGGCATGCTGGAAGTCAATATCATCACGATCAACGGCGTCGAAGGACGGACCCGGGGCATGCTGCTGGAGACGACGGACGACGAGAAAATTCAACTGCTGGGCGCCATGCTCAAAAAAGTCGACAGCGTCACGGTGACGGCCCTGCGCCCGCCGAAGCTGGTCGACATTTTGGCGGTGCGCCACGGCCGGTACATCGAGCGCGACTCGGACGACCGCAAAACGTTCCGGTTTACGCGCGACGAACTCGGCCTGCTGGTCGATTTTCTGGGGGAACTGTTCAAGCGCGAAGGCAACCAGGTGATCGGGCTGCGCGGCATGCCGCGGGTCGGCAAGACGGAGTCCATCATTGCCGGCAGCGTATGCGCGATGAAGCACTGGACGTTCGTTTCGTCGACGCTGCTGCGCCAGACGGTGCGGAGCCAAATGTCGGAAGAAGAGATGAACCCGAACAACGTATTTATTATCGACGGCATCGTCAGCACGATCCGCTCGAACGAGAAACATTACCAGCTGTTGAAAGAAATCATGGCGATGCCTTGCACCAAAGTGATCGAGCATCCGGATATTTTCATGCGCGAGTCGGAATACGACCATTCGCAGTTCGATATGATTATCGAGCTGCGCAGCACGCCGGACGAAGAGATCATTTACGACACGTTCGCCACGAGTTATACCGACGACATCTAGGGAAATGAAGCCTTGCTTGGAATAGCGTTTCCACAGGCTTTGCATACAACAAGGAGGGATGAACGGAATGTCCGATCTGGGACAGCAGTTAAAAGAAGCCCGTTTACAAAAAGGGCTGTCACTTGAAGACGTGCAGGAAATGACCAAAATCCGCAAACGTTATCTGGAAGCGATCGAGCAGGGGGATTTCAAGGTTCTGCCGGGAAGTTTTTACGTCCGTGCTTTTATTAAGACGTATGCGGAAGCGGTAGGACTCGATCCGGAAGCGCTGCTGCAAAACCATCCGAAGGACGTGCCGGCCGCCGAGCCGGAGAACGTCATGGAACCGGTGCTGACCAAACGTTCGGCCCGTACGGCCGCAGCGGCGGGTTCGGGCGGAGGAAGCGGACGTCCGGGCGGACGCGGCGAAGGCAGCAAAGGGCTGTCGACGGCGCTGATGTGGACGTTCCCGATCCTGATCCTGATCATCGTGGCCATCGTATACGTCAACAGCAACAAAGACGATACGCAGGCCAGCGACGATACGACGCCGGATACGGCGGCGACGACGAAGCCTGCGGACAGCGCGACGACGACGCCTGCCCCTGCGGACACGACGCCAACGGATACGACGGGCGGCGGCACGCAGGCTCCGGCCACAACCGATCCGGCAGCTCCGGCAGCGGAAGAGACGCCGGCGGAAGAGACGCCTCCTACGACGGAGACGCCTCCGGCCGACACGGGTACCGCAGAAGGCGGAACAGGCGCGGAACCGACCGAAGGAACCGAAGGAACGCCGACGGAAGATCCGGCAGCTCCGGACGAAGCCGGCACGACCGGCGAAGAAACGCCTGCGGAGACGGGCACTCCGAACACGACCGGGGCAACGCTTGTCACGCCGGCCGGCCAACAGGGCAAGACGACGATCTTCGACGCGCAGCCTGCCGCTGCGGGAACGCCGGTCAAAGTCACGATCAACGCAAGCGGCATGAGCTGGCTGGAAGTGTATCGCGGCAGCACGAGCGGCGAGAAGCTCTACTACCAGAACACGAAGGAAGGCGAATCGATGTCGTTCGATCTCGACGCGCAGGGTCTGTATATCAAATCTGGCTACTCGCCCGTAACGGATATCAGAGTCGACGGACAGCCGATTGTTGACGGCAAGACGACTTCCCGCCTGCAGGTTAATTTGAAGAACTGATTTCAATAACTAATTTCAATAACTAATTAATTCCACCCGAAAGGAAGAGGATCCGTGGCTTCTGAAAATTCAATGGATATCGTATCCAAAATGGATATGCAGGAACTGAAAAACGCAATCGATCAGGCGGAACGCGAAATTACGAGCCGCTTCGATTTCAAGGGAACCAAGACCAGCTTCGAACTGGACAAAGACTCGCTGACGATCATCTCCGACGACGAGTACAAACTCGGCGCGGTCATCGACATTTTGCAATCGAAGATGATCAAGCGCGGCGTCCCGTTCAAAAACCTGGATTTCGGCAAAATCGAGACCGCTTCGCTGAATACGGTCCGTCAAAAGCTGGGACTGAAGTCGGGCATCGAATCGGACAGCTCCAAAAAAATCAATACGCTGATCCGCGATTCCAAGCTCAAAGTCAAAAGCCAGATTCAGGGCGATCAGATTAGAGTCACGTCCAAAAGCCGGGACGATCTCCAGGCCGTCATGAAGCTTCTGCGCGAAGCCGAACTGCCGATCGAACTGCAATTCACCAACTTCAAATAAGACCGTCGCACGAAGCATGCCCTTCGTTTCCCCAAGGAAACGGAGGGCATTTTTGCAGGCGCGGAGAGAAGCCGTCGACGTTTTGACACCCTAACATTCGGATATTATACTTGTAAGGTTGAAAAGAGAAATCGGGCGAAGGCTCGATCGGAAGGAATGGATGCACAAATGAATCTTCCCAATCGTATTACGCTCAGCCGAATTTTCATGATTCCGGTCATGATGGTCTTCCTCCTCGCGGAACTGCCTTTTCTGCCGGAGCCTATCGTCTGGCACGGAGTGGAGCTGGGCTGGGGCCAGCTGATCGCGTGCATCATCTTCATCGTCGCTTCGTGTACCGACGGCATCGACGGCTATATCGCGCGCAGCCGCAACCTGGTGACCAATCTGGGCAAGCTGATGGACCCGCTCGCCGACAAGCTGCTCGTATCCGCGGCGTTCATCTCGCTCGTGCAGATGGACAAACTGGCCGCCTGGATGGCGATCGTTATCATCAGCCGCGAATTCGCCGTCACCGGCCTGCGCCAGATCGCGCTGCTCGACGGCGCCGTCATGGCCGCCGGCTCCGGAGGCAAGATCAAAACCGTTCTCCAGATTGCGGCCATCGTCGTGCTGCTGCTGAACAACCTCCCGTTCGAGATCTGGTCTTTCCCGGCCGATACGATCCTGATCTGGGCCGCCGTCATTGTCACCGTCTACACCGGCGTCGATTACTTTGTACGTAACCGTCATTTGCTGAAACAGTCGAACGCGTAAGCGAGACTTTCAGTAAATGACGAACCGTCATTTGCTGAAACAGTCGAATGCGTAAGCGAGACTTTCAGTAAATGACGAACCGTCATTTGCTGAAACAGTCGAATGCGTAAGCTGTTTCCCCATTCCCACATCTTCATAAGGAGCGTGACGCGTAGTGAAAGCCGAAATCATCGCAGTAGGGACCGAGCTTCTGCTCGGCCAGATCGTCAACACCAATGCCCAGTATTTGTCGCAGGAGCTGGCCGCGCTCGGTATCGACGTCTATTTCCAGACCGTCGTCGGAGACAACAAGGAACGCCTCAAGGAAGCGATTCGCCAGGCGCAGGGACGTGCGGACGTACTCGTCTTTTCGGGCGGCATCGGACCGACGCAGGACGATCTGACGAAGGACGCGATCGCCGAAGTGCTCGGCCGGGAACTACGGAACGATCGTCCGGCCATGGACAAGATCGCGGAGTTTTTCGCGGACCGCGGCGTGCCGATGACCGACAACAACAAGCGTCAGGCGCTCGTGATCGACGGCTGCACCCCGCTGCCGAACGCGACGGGACTTGCGGTGGGCGTCGCGATCAGCGACGAGACCGGCCATCATTACATCGTGCTGCCGGGCCCGCCGAGCGAGCTCAAGCCGATGTTCGAGGCCGAAGCGAAGCCATGGCTGCTGCATCAGGTGCTGACCGACGAGATGCCGCTGTATTCGCGCATCCTGAAGTTTGCCGGTATCGGCGAATCGGCGCTCGAAGACAAGCTGCTGGACCTGATCGACGCGCAGACGGACCCGACGATCGCGCCTTATGCCAAAGAAGGCGAAGTGGCGATCCGGTTGTCCACGAAGGCGCACGACATTCAGGAAGCCGACAAAAAGCTGACCGCGCTCGAAGTGCAGATCCAGAGCCGGCTGCCGCAGCATATGTATGCGAGCGACGACGTGGCGATCGAAGAGACGATCGTGAAGATGATGGCGGATCTTGGACTGAACGTAAGCGCGGCCGAGAGCTGCACGGGCGGCATGGTCATGGAAAGCCTGACTACCGTGCCCGGCAGCGCGGCCATGCTCAGAGGCGGCATCGTCTGCTACTCCAACGAGATGAAGGAGAAGCTGCTGAACGTGCCGCACGATTACCTCGAAGGCGAGAACGCGCCCGGCGCGGTGAGCCGCGAAGTGGCGGAGGTGCTCGCCGAACAGATCCGCATGATCACGGATACGGACTACGGGCTGTCGGTCACCGGAGTGGCCGGACCGGGCTACTCCGAGCGCAAGCCGGCCGGGCTCGTCTATATCGGCATCTCCGAACGGGGCGGCGAGACGGAAGTGTTCGAACTGCTTATCAAGGGCAACCGCGACACCGTGCGCAAGCGGTCCACGAAGACGCTGCTGTACCGGCTGTGGCTTCGGCTTTTGCAGGCGGAGAAGCAGGACTGATTTCACAGGAAAACAGCAGGCGAAAAAAGGTGCGGAAATCTGCCGCAGACCGCGCAGCAAAGCGCTTTTACATTGACCGCACCTGACTTTTTTGGTATAATAAACATACGGAAGAACCGCGGCGATACCTCAGACTCGCCTGCGGTTCTTTTTGCGACTTAGGGGTTTTTTTAGCTTTGCAGACCGCGTCGGAGAGGGAAAAAGCCGTTCGGGAAAAATACGAATGTATGTTCGAAAAAAAGCTTGGCAAACCCGTCCAAAAGCGTTATGATAGAGGTACAGAAGACGTACAAAACCAATTAGATAAGGGTGTGGATATATTGTCAGATCGTCGTGCTGCGCTGGATATGGCGCTTCGCCAAATAGAGAAACAATTCGGAAAAGGTTCCATCATGAAGCTTGGAGAATCGACACACATGAACGTCGAGGTCGTACCGAGCGGTTCCATCGCTCTGGACGTGGCATTGGGAACGGGCGGAATGCCTCGCGGACGGATTATCGAAATTTACGGACCGGAATCTTCGGGTAAAACGACCGTTGCCCTGCACGCGGTAGCCGAAGTGCAAAAAGCAGGCGGACAAGCCGCTTTCATCGACGCCGAGCACGCGCTCGATCCGAAGTACGCGTATAACCTGGGCGTTAACGTTGACGAGCTTCTGCTCTCGCAGCCGGATACCGGCGAACAAGGCCTTGAAATCGCCGAAGCACTCGTACGCAGCGGCGCGGTCGATATCATCGTTATCGACTCCGTAGCGGCTCTCGTGCCAAAAGCCGAAATCGAAGGCGAAATGGGCGACTCCCACGTCGGTCTGCAAGCCCGCCTGATGTCTCAGGCGCTTCGCAAACTGTCCGGAGCCATCAGCAAGTCGAACACGATCGCGATCTTCATCAACCAGCTTCGCGAAAAAATCGGCGTTATGTTCGGTAACCCGGAGACAACGCCGGGCGGACGCGCACTGAAATTCTATTCGACCGTACGTCTTGACGTGCGCCGCATCGAGTCCATCAAAATGGGCAACGATATCGTCGGCAACCGGACACGTATCAAAGTCGTGAAGAACAAAGTCGCACCTCCGTTCAAACAAGCGGAAGTGGATATCATGTACGGAGAAGGCATTTCCAAAGAAGGTAGCCTGATCGATATGGGAACCGAGATGGACATCGTCGAAAAAAGCGGTGCGTGGTATTCCTACTCGGGCGAGCGTCTGGGGCAAGGCCGCGAGAACGCGAAACAATTCCTTAAAGACCACAAGGAAATTTCGCTCGCGATCGAAACGAAGATTCGCCAGGCCAGCAATCTGATTACGCTTGTCGAAGAGCCGACCGAAGCTCAGAAAAAGGCCGAAGCGGACGAAGAACAAGAACTGCTCGAAATCGAGTAACAACGGCTGCAAAGTCGTTTGAATGATCCGGTTGAATAAGTCGTTCGAATAAATCTTTCGAATAAGATGAAGAGCTCCGGCCCGTATGCGGCTGGAGTTTTTTCTTTTAACCAGCTTTTTTGAAAAATCGAATTTGGCACAGGATCGAAGAAAAGAGGGATTGTATGAGCTTTGGAAGAAAACCGTACGGAAGCAGTCGAAATTCAAACCGGCGCACAAACTCCGACGAGGGCGATAGCGAAAGCAAAAATGAAAGATCGTACGAAGAACGGCTGAACAATCTGGGCGATTTTCCCGAAGAAGAAACGCAGGAAGTGACGCTGGTCGAACTGCTGCGGCGTCCGCGCCAAAGTTACCGGATCTATTTCGGTCCGCATTATATCACCGTGCACGAATCGACGATGGTTCGTTATGGCATGACCAAAGGCAGCTTTTTTGACAAAGAAGCGCTCGATAATATCGTGCGTGACAACGAACGGCAGATTGCCTATGCGCACGCCATCAATTTTTTGAGCTTTAAGGCGCGCACGTCGGGCGAGATCGAGCAGAAGCTGCTGGAGAAAGAGATCGATCCGGAAGCGGCAGCGGACACGGTGCACAGGCTGCAGGAAGAGAATCTGATCGACGATGCTTCCTACGCCCAGGAATGGGCGCAGCAGCGGGTGACGGGGCGCAAAAAAGGCAAAGTGCTCGTGAAGCAGGAACTGAAGCGCAAAGGCATCGATCAGGAGCTGATCGACGACGCGCTGGATGCGCTGGGTGAAGACGACGAACTGCGCAGCGCGGAAGAACTGGCGGCCAAAAAGTGGCGTACGACCAAGGGAGACCTGTGGGATCGCAAGCGCAAAACGGCCGCTTTCATTATGCGCAGAGGCTTTTCCAGCGATATTGCGCGCCGGGCGCTGGACCTCGCTTTGAGCCGCGAAGGCGAAGATGCGGAAGAACTCGGAACGGAATTCGATTGATCCGGCTTATTATCCGCGCACAAATTTGGCAATAGCTTGACAACAACTTTTGACGAAGACTACAATAAATGAGGAACGTCAGTGGAGTGAGAAGCCTTTTTCCTTCCAAAAATGCGCTGCGCATCCCTGAGTTCTGCCTAATTGACTCTCCCCCGCTTGCCAAAGCGGGATCGGCAGCGACTTTTTTTCGGTCGTCTTGCCTTATGGGAACGGTCTTGGGACCGAGCCTTGAATGGATGAATGAGGGTATGAAAACCAAAAAAGCTTTATCCCGAGGAATACCTTGGAGGAACGAACGAGGAGGTGAGCAGAAATGCCAAATTTCTGGGTCGCGATTCTCGTTGCAGCCGCATTATTCTTTGGGTTCGTGATCGGATATTTTATTCGCAAATCTCTTGCTGAAGCTAAGATTTCCAGTGCGGAGCAGGCCGCTGAACAAATCGTGGAAAACGCGAAAAAAGATGCGGAAGCACTGAAGAAAGAAACGGTTCTCGAAGCGAAAGACGAAGTGCATCGAATCAGAACCGAAGCTGAAAAAGACATTCGTGAACGTCGGAATGAAAATCAACGACTAGAGAGACGATTGTTGCAGAAAGAAGAGTCGCTGGATAAAAAATTGGAATCGCTTGAACGTAAAGAAGAACAAGTGGCTAACAAAGAGAAACGCATCGAAGAAACCAAGCAGCAGATCGAAAGAACGCTTGCGCAGCAGTTGGCCGAATTGGAACGGATCTCCAACTTGACTACGGACGACGCAAGAAGCATCATCTTGAGCAGTGTCGAACAGGAAACGAGACACGAAGCCGCCCAAATGATGAAAGACATCGAAATGCAGGCCAAGGAAGAAGCGGACCGCAAAGCCCGGGAGATCATCTCGCTCTCGATTCAGCGCTGCGCCGCCGACCACGTGGCCGAGACGACGGTGTCTGTCGTTTCGCTGCCAAACGAAGAAATGAAAGGCCGGATCATCGGCCGCGAAGGACGGAATATCCGTGCGCTCGAGACGCTGACAGGCATCGACCTGATCATCGACGATACGCCGGAAGCCGTTATTTTGTCGGGCTTTGACCCGATCCGCCGCGAAATCGCCCGTACGGCACTTGAGAAGCTTGTGGCCGACGGACGGATTCACCCGGCCCGGATCGAAGAAATGGTCGAGAAGTCGCGCAAGGAAGTGGACGAGCGCATTCGCGAATACGGCGAACAAGCGACGTTCGAAGTCGGCGCGCACGGCCTGCACCCGGACCTGATCAAGATTTTGGGCCGTCTGCGCTTCCGTACGAGCTACGGGCAGAACGTGCTCAAGCACTCGATGGAAGTGGCTTACCTGGCCGGCCTGATGGCCGGAGAACTGGGTCAGGACGTGACGCTCGCAAGACGCGCCGGCCTGCTGCACGACATCGGCAAAGCGCTTGATCACGAAGTCGAAGGCTCGCACGTCGAAATCGGCGTCGAATTGGCCAAAAAGTACAAAGAGCACGCCGTCGTTATCAACAGTATCGCTTCGCACCACGGCGATACCGAAGCGACTTCGATCATTGCCATGCTCGTTGGAGCGGCGGACGCTTTGTCCGCGGCAAGACCGGGAGCACGGCGCGAGACGCTCGAGACTTACATCCGCAGACTCGAAAAGCTGGAAGAGATTTCCGAGTCGTTCGATGGAGTCGAGAAGTCTTTCGCGATCCAAGCGGGCCGCGAAGTTCGCGTCATGGTCCAACCGGATCGGATCGGCGATGCCGAAAGCTTCAAGCTGGCACGCGATATCACGAAGAAAATCGAGAGCGAACTCGATTATCCGGGGCATATCAAAGTAACCGTTATCCGCGAGACGCGGGCGGTCGAATATGCCAAATAGAACGGCTGCCGCGTCGTAAGGCGCGACCTGCCGTTCGCAGCAATCCACTTACACCCAAGCAAACGGCTGCTTTTCCTTCACGGGACGGAGCAGCCGTTTCTTCTTGTCCGAAGGAATCGGACGGGAGACAGAAAGGAAGACAGAAATGAAATTGATTTTTATCGGCGATATCGTCGGAAGTCCGGGCCGCCGCGCGGTCAAGGAAATGCTGCCTTACCTCAAATCGAAATATAACCCGCATATCATTATCGCCAACGGCGAAAACGCGGCTTCGGGACGCGGCATTACCCATGCCATCGTCAGACAGCTGTTCGAACTCGGCGTGCATGGAATTACGATGGGCAACCATACGTGGGACAACAAAGAAATTTTGGAGTTCATCGACGACGAACCGCGCCTGATTCGTCCGGCCAACTTTCCGCCGGGTACGCCGGGCCGGGGGTATACGGTCATCAAAGCGAACGGCAAAGAACTCGCGATGGTGAATCTGCAGGGGCGCACGTTTCTGCCGGCTATCGACTGCCCGTTCCGCGCTTCCGACGAGATCGTGGACGAGCTGCGCCGGAACCATAAATGCATCCTGGTCGATTTTCATGCCGAAGCCACGTCGGAGAAAATCGCGATGGGCTGGCATCTTGACGGCCGCGCTTCGCTCGTCGTCGGCACGCATACGCATGTGCAGAGCAACGACGACCGTATCCTGCCGGGCGGAACCGCTTATTTGACCGATGCCGGCATGGTCGGTCCGCGCGACGGCATTCTCGGCATGCAGCAGGAAGGCGTGCTGTACCGCTTCAAGACGCAGATGCCTTCGCGCTTCAACGTCGATGAAGACGGCAAATGGCATTTCCACGCCGTCTACGTCGATATCGACGAAGAAACCGGGCAGGCGCGCAAAATCGAAAAAATCCGCCAGATGGAAGACCAGTTCCGTATGGAATAAAGACTCGAAACCTTTCAAAATTTCGCAATATTTTGTCGTTCTGCCTCGAAAAAGAAGGATTTTAAGTACGTGTCGCGAATAGTTGTTACGAAGTAGCCATTCAAGCCGTATCCGCTGCTTTCCGTCACTGGATGTCACACTACTGTTTATCACTTCTTCCCAGAGGAGGTACCTGCTCATGGATGTATTAAAAGTTTCTGCCAAGTCCAATCCCAATTCTGTTGCCGGTGCGCTTGCGGGCGTGCTGCGCGAGCAAGGAGCCGCCGAACTTCAGGCGATCGGGGCGGGAGCCATCAACCAAGCGGTTAAAGCAGTAGCCATCGCGCGGGGCTTCGTAGCGCCCGGCGGGGTCGATCTGATTTGTATTCCGGCCTTTACCGACGTCATCATCGACGGAGAAGAACGGACGGCTATCAAATTGATCGTAGAACCGAGGTAAAGCACGACCGCATACAGAGGGTAGACCGAAGAGACGGGCTTTCGCCGGGCAGGCGGAAGACGTCTTTTTGGCGCGGATCTCCCTTGCCATCCGACTTTTTCTTTTGCCGGGGAAGGTGTATAATAGAGCCTGCGCGGGTATTTTTAAGTATGCCCTACCGATCGACGCATAAAATAGAGAAAACAAAAGGAGTGACTCGCAATGAGTAAAATCGTACCTGTAGGCGTGTCCGCACGTCACATCCATCTCAGCCAGGAACATGTCGAGAAATTGTTTGGACAAGGATATCAACTGACGGAAATGAAAGCTTTGTCGCAGCCCGGCCAATACGCCGCCAACGAAACGGTGGAAGTCGTGGGCTCCAAAGGCACGTTCCCGAAAGTCCGCATTCTGGGACCGGCCCGTCCGTCGACCCAGTTGGAAATCTCGCAGACGGATTCGTTCGCGCTGGGCGTCAAAGCTCCGGTGCGCGAATCGGGTAAAACGTCCGGCACGCCGGGCATCCTGATCAAAGGACCGGCCGGCGAAGTGCAGATCGAAGAAGGTGTAATCGTGGCTGCCCGCCATATCCACTTCCATACGTCCGATGCCGCCAAATGGGACATTCAGGATCAGCAAATGCTGAAAGTACGCTTCGGCGGAGACCGCGGCGTCGTATTCGAAAACGTCGTGGCGCGCGTCTCCGATTCGTTCGCGCTCGATATGCATATCGATACCGACGAAGCGAACGCCGTTCTGGCGAAAACGGGCGACACGGCCGAAATCATCGGATAACAGCTTCACGGCCGTTTCCGTTTCGAAATCATACAAGTGCATACCCGGTCATACAAAAAGGGATCGCCCTCGGGCGATCCCTTTTATTGATTGGCAGGCAGATCCGCGGCCTCAATAATCGAACGTGAAGATGACGACGGCCGTGCCGTTGTCGGCGACTTTGAACGCGTAACCGACCTGCTCGGCAGCCGTGGCGAGGCAGGCTTTCATGATCCGATCCAGCTCGCCGCGGGGCGAAGCGGAACCGAAATCGTGCGTGACGCTCAAGTCGCCCGAGCGGCGTTCGATCGCTTTGAGCACCTTTTGCTGCAGCGCGGCCGTCGTCGAGGTCATCTCGCCGCCTATGGAAGCCAGCAGATTGCGGGACTTGGCGCTCGTTTTCGCTTTTTCGGTCAGCTTCGCGCGATAATCGGTAGTGGCCGCCGGCACATGTGTGCGCGTCCACGCATGATCGCGGGCGAGCAGCTTGTCGGTGACCAGATAATACGTGTAGGAGATTTCGTCTTTGCGGTCGGGCGTCGGGTCGTCCCAGGTCATGTCGAGGTTATACCAGCTGCCGTCGAGCTTGACCTTGTTCCATACATGGTTTTGCCCGCCGGCTTCGCCTTCCACGATGCGGGTCGGAATGCCGGCCAGCGTCAGCATCCGGTAGCCGAGCAGCGTATAGCCCTGGCAGACCGTCGTACCTTTGGTCAAGCCTTCGTAGGCGGAGTAGCGGGTCATCGAGTCGTCGTAGGCGAAGCGCTTGACGATATAGTCGTGAATGACTTTGACTTTGTCTTCCGCGGTCATGCCCGGCTTGATGATCGTTTTGAGCGTGGCTTTGGCCTGGGCCGTGACGTAGTCGGTCTGCTGCTTGTTCTCCAGGTACGATACCGTGAACCGGACCGAAGCGCCGGAGCCGGTCACGCTGGCCCGCGTATCGATCCGATCGAGCGTATAGCGGGTATACGGTTCGGCTTTGACGGAAGCGCCGTCGAGCAGGCTGCTCAGGCGCGAGTATTGGGCGCTGCTCATGTTAACGGTGAACGTCGTTTTTTTCTGTTCCAGCGCGGCCGAGATCGTGGCGATGACCGAAGGGTCGGACGTCGCGGCGGATGCGGCATACGGCAAAGACGGCAGCACGGCGGCCGAGCCGACCAGCGCCGCTGCGAGCGTCAAGGCGATACGTTTCTTTTTCAACAATGTTCCTCCTAAAGGCTGAAACCGGGTTATGCTTGTCGATCAAGCAGGCTTTTCAGTCGTTTTTCAAGTATACTGCATAAAGGGCCCCAAAGTTGCAAAAAAGCAAAAAGCGAATTTCAAAGCTTGGCCCGCGCGAAACGAATGGAATGACGCATGGCAGTATGATATAATTTTTTACCGTAACGATCAAAAGTTGGCAGCGACGCAGGTCAAGCGATCGAAGCCGAACCGTACCTGTCGAGATCAAGCCCGGCATTCGCCGAATCCGGGGTCCATACGATAAATGGCGCGCATGCAGCAGAAGCCGCCGAAGCAGAGAAAGGGAGCGAACCGCATGACGATACAAGGCAGCGCAAGCCAGGGAAACGTCCCGCCGCGCACCGAAGCCGGAAATTCCGCCGCGTTGTGGAACCGGGAAGACATTTTGGGCAAAGCCCGGGAATTGGCCGGATTGGTCTCTTCCAGCGAAGAAGTCCGGGTGTTCCAGCAGGCCGAACGGCAAATTCAAGGTCACGAACGGATTCAAACCCTGATCCAGACGATTAAAAAGAAACAAAAGGAAGTTGTCGCGTTCGAAGCGATGAAAAATAAAACGATGGCGGCCATGATCGAAGCGGAGCTGCGCGAGCTGCAAGACGAACTCGACGGAATTCCGATCGTGGGCGATTACCAGCAGGGACAGGTCGAGATCAACGATCTGCTGCAGATGATCGTGTCGGCTATCCACGATACCGTATCCGAGAAGATTGCCGTGGAACGGGGGGCGGACAGCCCGCCTTCTTCCTGCGGTTGAGCTGAACTTCGGGGCGTAAGCCAAGCAGGCGCGGGCGATCTTCTCCGCGTCTTTTGTTTTTGCACCAAAAAGCGACGATTGCAGAGGAGCGGACCCTATGGAACGTGATCGAATCAGCGGGAACGAAATCATTCAAGCCGAGCCGCAGCCAGGCGAGCTGCCGCGGGAACTGTTGGACAGCGGAGACCTTTTGACGTGGCGGATCGAAACGTATCTGCACGAAGCGCAGTGGTGGACGCTGAGTCTCGGCGGAGAGCTCCGGGCGGCGGTCGGTTGCCTGAGGATCGGCGCGGAAGAAGCGGAGATCGCCAACGCGGCGGGAGCCGTCCACGGCGAAGAAGAAGCGCAGCGATTCGTCCGCCTGCTGAACGCCGTATGCGGCGAACTGCGGCAAGGCGGCGTGCGCCGGGTAATGGCTTATGTCGGCAGCTGGCAGACCGACCGCTTGACGGCGTACCAGCAGGCCGGCTTTCGCGTCGCAGCGGTCGAGTCCGACTATTACGCCTGCTGTTGGGCCGAAGGCGCCAGCACGAACGGCATCCGGCGTCTGGACCGGCTCATGCTGGAGAAGCTGCCGGAGAGCGAAGCCGGCTCGTCCGCTCGCGGGAGCGGCGTCGTCCACGCCGCGCCTCCGATCGTACGCCGGGTCGAGCTGCGCGACAGCCAGGGACTGCTCGCAATGAAAAAGCAGCTCGACCGCGAGACGACTTCCATGCTGTACGAACCGGGCGAGCGGCGCATGACCGACGGCGATCAGCTGGAGCAGATTCGCGGTCTGCTGCGCAGTTCCAACTCGCTGATGCTCGTCGCCGAAAGCGACGGCTGCATCGTCGGCTATCTGGAAGCGACCGGCGGCAAAGTCCGGCGGAACCAGCATACGATCTATATCGTGATCGGTATTCTGGAAGCTCATACCGGGTATGGGCTCGGGCGGCAGCTGTTCGCGGAAATGCTGGAATGGACGGCGCGCCGCCATATTGTTCGCGCCGAGTTGACCGTTCAGGCGTCCAACCAGCGCGCTTACCGGCTCTACCGTTCGATCGGGTTCAAGCTGGAAGGCATCATGCGCGGAGCACTGATCATCGAAGGCGAGCCGGTCGACCTGTATCAGATGGGATTGGACCTGCGTACGATTCAGCGGTGCAGGGTTGACAAATAATTCGAGTGTGTCATAATGATAATATCATATTCGAAACTTGTATGGACCGCTTTTATCAAATGCTGCGATGGTGATGCTGATGAACGGACAGAACGAATCTAACAACCGTGAAGAACAAACGAATTACGATGCGAAAAAGTATCGGACACCCGACGGAGCGCCCGCCGATATCGTGATGTTCACGCTGACCAAGCGCGAACGCAAGACGGTGACCAAGACGCTTCCGCTGCGCGAACTGCGCGTGATGCTTATTCGGCGCAGGGCTTGGCCGTATGCGGGCAAATGGGCGCTGCCGGGCGGGTTTTCCCGGGATGACGAATCGCTGTACGAAACGGCGATGCGCGAACTGAAGGAAGAGACCGGAGTCGTCGGCCGGCATTTGGAATATTTGAGCGTCTACAGCGATCCGGGCCGCGATCCGAGAGGTTGGATCATCTCGCACGCGTTCTTCGCGCTCGTGGAAGAAGAAGTGCTGGAGAAGCGCCAGGCGGCGGATGACGCCGAGGAAGTGGGCTTGTTCACGGTCGAAGAAGCGCTGGACGAGCTGGACCTCGGGTTCGACCACCGGGATATTATCGCGGACGCGTACCGGCGGATTCAGGAGAAAATGCTGCAGACGACGATCGCCCGCAAGTTTTTGCCGCAGGCTTTTACGCTCAGCGAATTGTATCAGGTGATCAAGGCTGTCGTGCCGGACTTCGAAGAACCGAATTTTATTCGCAAAATCACGTCCACGCGCAGCCGCAAAGGCATTCTCGAAGAAGTGCGCGACGAAAACGGGGCGCCGATCAGCTCGAACCAGTATTCGCAGCGTCCGGCCCAGCTGTACCGTTTTCTGGACAACGTGCCCCGACTGTCGATCTATTCCTGATCGGCGCGGCCGACGACAAGGAGGAATTGCGATGAAAGCTCTGATCGTAATCGATTATACGAACGATTTCGTGGACGGCAGCCTGCCGGTAGGAGAACCCGGGATCGCGATCCAGGAACGTATCGCCGAACTGACCGAGCAGTTTGCCGCCGCCGGCGAGTACACGGTCATGGCGGTCGATCTGCATGAAGAGAACGATCCGTATCATCCCGAGAGCACGCTGTTCCCGCCGCACAATATTCGCGGAACGGCCGGCCGGGAACTGTACGGCACGCTCAAGGCCGTCTACGAGCGGTACGAATCGGCGATCCACTGGATGGACAAGACGAGATACAGCGCTTTTGCGGGAACGGACCTGGACCTGCGGCTGCGAGCGAGAGGCATTACCGAAGTGCATCTGATCGGCGTGTGCACGGACATCTGCGTGCTGCATACCGCGGTCGATGCGTACAACCTCGGTTTTGACATCGTCGTCCACGCGGACGCCGTGGCAAGCTTCAATGCGGCCGGCCACGAATGGGCGTTGGGCCATTTTACGGGCAGCCTCGGCGCGAAAGTCATCTCGGCCTGAGTGCCGCCTGTTCACTTGCAGCCGCTTCGCGCTTTTACGCATGACTTGCATCCGCGCACGTTTCCGGTCTTGATCGACCGGGCGCGGATAGCCTTTTTTTGATTCGGGATTGAAGGAGGAGACGGTATGGATACGACAGGCATGGCTTTACATACGGACAAATACCAGATCAACATGATGTACGCACACTGGATGAACGGGACGCACAAGCACAAAGCGGTGTTCGAAGCATACTTCCGCACGCTGCCGTTCGGCAATGGCTATGCGGTATTCGCCGGACTGGAACGGATTGTTCATTACGTATCGAATCTTCGTTTCCACGAAGACGATATCCGCTACCTGTCCGAACAGGAAGAAAATTACGATACGCGTTTTCTGGAAGAACTGCGTACGTTCCGTTTTAACGGCAATATCCATTCGATGCGCGAAGGCGCGGTCGTTTTTCCGAACGAACCGCTCGTCCGCGTGGAAGGCAGCATCTTCGAAGCGCAGCTGGTCGAGACGGCGCTGCTCAACTTCATGAATTTCCAGACGCTGATCGCGACCAAGGCCGCACGGATCAAGCAGGCCGCCGACGGCGACACGCTGCTTGAATTCGGGACACGCCGGGCGCAGGAAGCGGATGCGGCCGTATGGGGCGCCAGAGCCGCTTACGTAGCCGGTTTCCACGCGACGTCGAACATGATGGCGGGCAAGCGTTTCGGCATCCCGACCAAAGGCACACACGCGCATTCCTGGGTGCAAAGTTTCACGAGCGAACAGGAAGCGTTCGACAAGTACGCCCAGGTGCTGCCGGACGGTTCGACGCTGCTCGTCGATACGTTCGATACGCTCCGCAGCGGCGTGCCGAATGCGATCCGTACCGCGAAGAAGCTCGAAGAACGCGGCAAGCGGCTGAATTCGATCCGGTTGGACAGCGGCGACTTGGCGTATCTCTCGATCGAAGCCCGCAAAATGCTGGACGAAGCGGGACTCGATTACGTCAAGATCGTCGCTTCGAACGACCTCGACGAACATACGATTACCGAACTCAAGACGCAGGATGCGCGTATCGACGTTTGGGGTGTCGGTACGCAGTTGATTACGGCGCACGACCAGCCTTCGCTGGGCGGCGTCTACAAGCTGGTCGAACGCGAAGTGGACGGAACGATGCAGCCGACGATCAAAATCTCGGCCAATCCGGAAAAGGTGACGACGCCGGGCAAAAAAGACGTGTACCGGATTATCGACCGCGGAACGGGCAAAGCGGTAGCGGACTATATCTGTTTCCCGGAAGAAGACGAACCGCGCAAAGGCAAGCAGCTGAAGCTGTTCAATCCGCTGCACACGTATATTCGCCGCTACGTCAAAGATTACGAAGCGCAAAGCATGCTGGTGCCGGTGTTCGAAGAAGGACGACTGGTCTACGAGCTTCCTGCGCTGGAGCAGGTGCGCGAGTATCATGTCTCCCAGCTGAACCAGTTCTGGCCGCAGTATCTGCGCAAGCTGAACCCGGAAATCTACCGCGTCAATATCAGCGAAAAAGCATGGAAGCTCAAGCAGGGACTGATCGACCGGTACATGGAAGAGACGGAAGTGCCGGAAGAAAGCTGAGGGACGAGGCTGAAGAACAGGATTGAAGAATGAGGCCAAGGAACATATGCGACAGATTTGGTTATTGATTTTCTTGTAAAGGATCCAAAAGCGCGCTTCTCCGAACAGGGGAGCGCGCTTTTTTTGTATGAAAAAATAAATTAGGTATTTATGAGTGGTTAAATGTGACAAATAAACTATGGTTACCCTTAGGAAGAAGCTATAGTCTGAGGCTGAGTAGGTAAAGCAGTAAGAAAAGCCAATCCAAGGGGGAACGGAACCGATGAAATTCAAAGGGAAAAAGTCCATGGCAGTCGTGCTCACGTTATGTATGCTCACTCTGGTAGGGTCTACGATATATGCGGCCGAGTATCGGTACGACGGTCTGGATCGGGTCGCCTCGGTCGAAAAAGAAGGCCGGATCACGAGTTATACCTATGATCAAGGCGGCAATCTGCTCAGCGCGACTTCCGCTCCCGCTTCATCGGCCGGACCGTCGTCGGTCCTTGCGGGCTGGACGCCGTATCGGACGTCCGGCATGCAGCCGCGGTACGCAATTGCGGCTCCGGACGGCAGCGGCGTGACGGCTCCCGGTTCCGCGACCGCGACCGTTACCGAACAGACGTATCTCCTTTCCGCGTCGCAGGTTCTTGTGTTGAACGGCCCGCGCCCGGGCGGAGCGAATATTTACAGGGATCTGGCCGTGCAGGGCGGTACCGCTTATACGTACCAAGGGCAGGTCAAGTCCGAGCAGATGAAAGACGCCGTGGTGCAGGTCGTCGTCAATTATTACGACCGCGCCAACCGGATGATCCGATACGATCAGATTCTTGGCCTGAAGCAGGACACTGATTGGCAGGCGTATCAAGAGAAGCGGATGGCGCCTTCGGATGCCGTCACGGCCCGGGTGCATCTGCAGGTGGTGCTGCTTCGGGCTAACGGGCAGGCCAAAGCCGGCTTTGTGGATCGCACGTTCGAGCCGGCGGCAGCGGAGGTTAGGCCATGAAGAAAAAAATCGTTCTCCCGGTATTTATGCTTGCCGTTCTGCTTCTGTCTTCGCTGCTGCTGATTAGAATGCCTCAGGCGCTATCGGCCGGGGTGAATGCTTATACGCTTGCTCCTGGACAAAGCGTAACGGTCAATCATTCGTATACATCGATAGCCGGGGTCTATGTATACGTCGACGGAGCGCAATATGACTATGCCCGTTATACCACGAGCGGCAACACGGGCTCATACGGCGAAGATTCAGGCAAAAGGTCTTTCATCCTGTACAAAAATAATGACTTGGACATTACCAACACCTCTTTTTCCAACCTCAGAATCGAGACGAAAAGCAAAGTGATCCACGTGACTCCCCGATCTTCGAGGGCCCTTGCAAAAGTGCGACTGCAGCCCGGCCAAAGCGTCTGGGCAGAAAATACGGACGGAGTGCACGAAAACAGCATCAAAGCCAGCGGCAAAAACGCCAGTATCGAATATAAGGGCGGAGCTTACCGAGCGAGCAGCTTTGAACGCAATTCTTCCGGCGGTACAGAAAACATCCTTGCGGGCGGGAGCATCGCTTTGACGAACCGGGATCGCGGAGATATTTACGTATTCGGTCCCGGTCGGGCTTTCCGGTTCGCGAACGATTCGAATCGACCTGCCGATTTTCGGCATTCGCTTGCCGCCAACGGCTCTTTTCAGGCCACCAATATTTCCGACAGCAGTTATTACATCTATGTGGATGGAACCGGGATTTATGAATATTCCACGTACAACAAAGACGGCACCCTTGCTTTTACGGGCAGAACGTCTTCCGGCAGCCGATTAGTCAAACCGGGGCAGCGATTCATCATCACGAACGTGTCTGCGACTTCCATGGTCGTGTCGGGCGCGTACCCTGCATTCTCCACCACGACACAGGTCGAACCACCGATGATCACCCGGACGTTGGCTCCGAAAGCCAGTTTCAAAGTCAAAAACGTGTCGAACGACCGCATGAAACTGCTGCTGGACGGCGCGTACGAACATGCCGAATACGATTCGACCGGCAAAGTCGCCGCGTATGCCAAAAGCAGCCTGTTATCGACTTACTCCCTGCCTGCGGATCACTTCGCCGTGTTCACGAATCCCAGCGCCACGGCTTCGATCACGATCAAGGTACCCAAAGAAAAGGCCCAATATTCGGATTCGGCCCATCCTGCTTTGTTCCGCAGTTCCTTGGCGCCCGGCCAGTCGCTCGAAGCGAACAACGTAACCCGCAGCGACGCCACGTTCAGGGGGGAAGGCCGGTACGACGCCGCTTTTTATGACGGGATCGGCCTTACGAACTACAGCGCTTCCCAGCTGCACGCCAGTTTCCGTTTGAATGTCGGGGAGCGTGTCGCTTTGACCAACGTAGGCAGCGCGGCGCAAGACGTCTACGCGCCGTACGAAGCGTTCCGCTTCTCCGCCCGGACGCAGCCGGTCACGTTCAAACGGACGATCGAACCGGGACAAACGCTCAAAGCCGTCAATACGTCGCGCCATGCGTTCGGGATCACCGCGGATCAGGCGCACCATTACGCTTTGTACAATCAGGCGAACAATGAGGTCGGCCGCTTCGACAATCGGATCCAAGCCGATACGTATCCGGTAGCCCCAAACGAAAAGCTGATCGTGACCAACAGCGGGACGGGCACGCTGAGCGTGTCGGGTCCGATCGACGCGTTCGACGTGACCCGGCGCACGGAACCGGCGCTCTACAAAGGCTATCTGGATTCGGGGCAAAGCCGCAAGCTGTTCAACACCAGTCCGGCGAACTTCAGCCTGCAGACCGAAGGCGTCTATGACCAGGCCAGTTACAAAGCGGACCAGTCTTTGCGATCGCTGGACCATAAAAGCAAACAAAGCTCGCTGGCGCTCTATCCCGGCGAGCGGACGACGATCACCAACGCCGGAGCGTCGCAGGTCGTGCTGCTGGCGCCGTACGACGTAACCACCGTGCAAGACAGTCCGAATCCGGCCCTGCTGATCAAGACGCTGGCGATCCATCAGAGTGCGGAGTTCGTCAGCACCGCCGCGACGACCCAATCGCTCTATGTGACGGGTCGGCACGACCTGATGGATTACGATACCGCGGGCAAACCGGACAGCTACGTGAGACAGACGATAACCGGCGTCCGTTCGGTTGCGCCTGCGCAAAAGGTAGCGGTCATGAACACGAGCGAAGCGCCGATCGAGGCGTACGGCGCTTACGAGCGGTATACGGCGGAGAACCGGCTCCATCCCGTCACGTTCCGGCACGTGTTGAATTCGAATGAAAGCTTCGACTTTACGAATACGCAGGGCAAAGCGTACCGGTTGTACACGGCGGGAGGGCCGTTCGATTATGCGAGCCGCTTGGCCAGCGGTGCGGTTGGCCGGATCGGGCTGGGCGCCAACCCGTCGACAACCGTGCAGCAGGCCAACGAGAAGATCGCGATCACCGGCGTGTCCGCGGCGCCGACGATCATCGAAGGCGCGTTCGACGCTTTCCGGATAACGGCCAGAGCCCATCCGGCGTTAATCAAACGCACGCTGCAAGTCGGCGACACGATCGAAACGACTCATCTGGAGACCACCTCTTCGGAGCTGCATATGGGCGGGCTGTATGATCTGGCCGAGTTCGAAGCCGACGGCCGCTTGAAGCAGTACGCCCGGAACTTCACGTCCGCGCAAACAGTGGCGGCAGGCGGGAAACTGGCCGTCCAAAATAGCGATCAAAAAGCGTATGTGGTGTACGGGCCTTACGAATCGTTCCGGATCACGGATCGCGCCGCGCCCGTCACGTTCAAGAAAACGCTGAGCCCCGGCGAGAGCGCGGCTTATGTTCAAAACGAACGTTCCAATAGGTTCATCCAAACGCAGGGCGTCTACGATTATGCCCTGTTCGATGCCGAAGGCAAAGTCAAAGCATATGACGTCAACGCGGATTCGACCCGAATGGCGGACCAAGGCGATCGAATCGTCTTCACCGGAGCGTCGACCGCGCCGGTTACGCTTTCCGGTTCCTATGATGCTTTCAAGCCGGATGCGGCAAAAGGCAAGGCGGTAACGGCCAAAGTGCTGGCCGTCGGCGAGACGTATTCGCTGCGCAATCTTACGCCGGGCTATTTCGCCCTCAAAATCAACGGGGCCCACGCGTACCAGCGGTATGACCGGTCGGGGACGTTGATCGGTTCCAGCGACCGCACGCGGAACACGCAAGGCTTCGAAGCTTCCGAACGGATCAATATCGGCAACGTCGACGCCGTTCCGATCACCGTCCTGGCGCCTACGGAAGCGATCCGCGTCACGCAGGGCGACGATCTGCTTCTCCGCTCGCTGGCGGACGGCGAGAGCCTGAAAGCCGTCAACGGTTCGGGCGATCCGGCCCTGCTGACCCTGAGCGGCAAGTACGACCTGGCTGTCTACGACGCCTCCGGGCAGCCAACCGGCAACTATGAGCGGCTGCGCACGGGAATTCCCGTTGCCGTTCCGGCCGGCGGCTACGCCATCCTGACCGGCCGCCAGAGTGCCGCCACGACTGTGACCGCCGGTAAAGAATCGTTTACTTTGGCCGCGCACGACCGCGATGCGCTGTCGATCTACAGCCTGGCCGCAGACAAATGGCTCAAATCGGTGAACGTGACCGATCGGAGCCGCACGCTGCAGGTAAGCGGCAGCTTCGCGTATCGGATCGAGCAGCAGGCCGAGCAGCCCGGCAGCGGTCCGCTGGCGATCGGCGGCGGCAACACCGCCACGCTGCACAATACCAGCGGCAGCGCAGCGGAAGTATACAGCCCGTACGGCCTGTTCCGCTGGGAAGAGACGACCGAACCGACGGCGCCGACCGCGGTTACACCGGTCGCTTCGCTCAGTCCGTCCGATTACGACGAAGCGACGTTCTACGCCGATCCGATCGATACGTCGACCGGCGCGCAGATCATCAACAAAACGATGCTGGTCGCGCACGGCAGCGTGGACATGCCTTTCCAGGCTCAATACTATTCCCTGCTGCAGGGCGACGGGGCACTCGGCAAAGGGTGGACGCATAACTACGAGATCCGCCTCAAGGCAATGCCCGGCGATCCAGCCGTACGCGTTCACTGGAGTGCGTTCCGCTACCATACGTTTGCTCGTCAAGCGGACGGTACGTATGTATCGACCGACAAAGCGGCACGCCATGATGTTTTGCAAAAGAACGCCGACGGCCGTTACACGTTGAACCGTTACGAAGGCACGACGTATCAATTCAACGCGGCCGGTGTGCTCCAATCGATGCACACGGCCGGCGGCTTCGAACTGACGCTGCAGTACGGCGCGGACGGCAAGCTGGCAGCGGTCACCGAAGCGGCGACCGGCGCGAAGCTGCGGCTGACCTATGACGCCGCGGGTCGGGTCGTTTCGGTCAGCGATCACGCCGACCGGACGGCGAGCTTCGTATACGATCCGGCCGGACGTTTGCTGACGCTCACCGATCCTTCCGGGCAGAAGACCGCCTACACGTATGACGGGCAAGACCGGATCGTCACCGGATCGTTGGCCGGTCAGGAACGCTTCGCCAACACTTACGACGAACAGGGCCGAGTCGTGAAGCAGACCGACGGCGTGGCCGCTCATTCGACGACCTTGGTGTACAGCCGGTCGGAAGGGCGGCTGACGACCACGATCAACGACCGCAGCGGGAATGTCCAAGAACGCGTCCATGATACCCGCTACCAGCTGGTCGAAGTGCAGGACACGCGGGCCGGCAAAACGACGTATACGTATGACGCCCAAGGCCACCGGACCGGCCTCACGAATGCGCTGGGCCAGACGACCACCTTCGCACATGACGACCAAGGCAATGTGACCCAAGCGACCGATCCGTCGGGGCAGTCGATCACGATGACGTACGACGCCCGCGGTGACCTGCTGACTGCGGTCGGACCGGACGGCAGCAGCGTCACGCATACGTACGACGAGAAGGGACGGCTGCTCAGCACGACGGATACCGAAGGGAACACCGTTACCTACGCGTATAACGAGAAAGGACAACTCCGGTCGGCAATCGATCCGCAAGGCGGAACGACGAAGTATGCGTACGAAAACAACCGACTGACCCAAGTCACCCAATCGACGGGCGAAGTGGATCGTATCGGTTACGACGCAGCCGGACGAATGACCACTCAGACCGACGCCGACGGCAACACGTCCAAAATCGTGTACAGCGACGGGGACCAATTGACGGCGGTCATCAACGCATTGGGTCACCAGAGTAGCTATGCGTACGACGATCAGAGCAACCTGACGAGCGTAACGGATGCGATGGGCAATATTACCCGTTATACGTACGACAATAATGCGCAGTTGACGAGCTTCACCGATGCACTCGGCGGCAAAAGCACGATTCAATATGACGCGGAAGGTCGTATGACCGGCGTAACAGACGCCTTGAAGCGCGAGACGAAGTTCGCGTACGACGAAGCCGGCCACCTGCTGAGCGAGACGAACGCGCTGGGCGCAAGCGTCCGCTACGTATACGATGCGCTCGGCCGTCCGACGGAAGCGTACGACGCGCTGAATAACAAGGTCTACACGGTGCAATACGATAGCGCCGGCAACCCGGTCAAACGGACCGATGCGCGGGGCAATGCGTACACCAGTACGTACAACCAGCTGAATCAGTTGACGGAATCGGTCGATCCGCTGGGCCGCGCGACCCGCTACGGCTATGACAAGCGCAGCCTGCTGACGAGCGTGACCGACGCCATGCAAGGCCAAACGTCGCAGACCGCGGACGCGTTCGGCCAGATCACGCAGCGGACGGATGCCAACGGCCATTCCGCGAAGTCGCAATACGACCGGCTCGGGCGATTGACGAACGAGACCGATGCGGCGGGCGGCAGCCGGACGTACACGTACAACGCGCTTGGCCTGCTCAGTGCGGACACGGACAAAAACGGCCGCAGCACGGCGTACGCCTACGATGCCGCCGGCCAGCTCAGCCAGTTCACGGACGAAGCCGGCCGCGTCTCATACCAATACGACGCCAACGGGAACATCCTGTCCGTGACCGGAAGTGACGGCAAGGTCCTCAAGCGGACATTCGACGCGCTGGATCGGGTCGAGACGTATACGGACGGCGACGGGAACACGATCGGCTACGCGTATGACGCGGCCGGCCAGCTCAAGACGCTGACGTATCCGGACGGGAAACAAGTCAACTACGCGTACAACGCGATCGGCAGTCTGTCCACCGTGACGGATTGGAACGGCCGGGTGACGCGCTATGACTACGACGCCAACGGCCGCCTGATCGCCACGAATCGTCCGAACGGGACGAGAGAGACGCGGTTGTACGAGGCGGCCGGCCAGGTGACGAACGTATCCGAGCTGCACGCCGACGGCCGCCTTCGCGTCGAGACGACGTATGTATACGATGCGGTCGGCAACCTCGTGCGGGAAAACAGCGGCACGTTCGAAAAGGCGGTTCCCGATGTCGTCTATGCCGAAAATGGGCCGGGATTATCGCCAAATCCGGGAGAAGCCACGGGTCCGAACGGACAGGGCGGCACGGGAACGGTAGGCGACAGCGTCTACGGCGTGCCTGTGACCCGGGACGTATACGGGAACCCGAGTGTAACCCGGGATGTGTATGGCCATCCGACCGTGACCTGGGACGTGTACGGCAATCCGGGCGTGACTCGGGATGTCTATGGCAACCCGACCGTCATGCAGGATGTGTACGGCATGCAGATGACGTATGGCGCGGATAACCGTCTGGTGACCGTCAACGGCGCAGCCGTCACCTACGACGGCGAAGGCAACATGCTGACCGGTCCGCTGAACGGCAGCCTGCAAAGCTATCGGTACGATGCCCGCAATCGCCTGATCGAAGCCGGCGGCGTTAGCTACGGCTACAACAACGAAAACAACCGCAATTCCATCACCGTGAACGGCGTGACGACCAAGCAGATCATCAATCCGCACGCCGTGCTGTCCCAGGTGCTGATGGAGACCGACACGGCCGGAACGCCGCAAGCCCGCTANCGACCGCGTCGCAACCGGTGTAGGAACGGCGGCGAGTTTGATTCCGTTTGGGAAGCATATTGGGAAGTATCTGGCGAAGGAAGGGATCGAAGGCGGGGCTAGGCTGGCTGGGAAGTTGGACTTGCGGTCATCTACTAAAGCAAATGAAAGGCTTGATTACAAGGAATGGGCAGACATGCCTGTAAGTGGTCAAACTCGTCTAACTAATGACGGATTAAGAACTATGAGCATTCGAGATTTAAAGAAATTTAAAAATGAAATGAGTAGTTTTGGTACGAAGGTTATCATCGATAAAAAGGGGAAATACATTCCTAAAAATGTTGAGGGAGCTTTTAGACCTCTCACAGGACAAGTAGTTTTGCGACCTAACGCATCGTTTTTAAGTGCTCTTCATGAATCCTACCATGCTAAACAGTTCAGAGAACTTGGACAAGAAGTTTATCTCAAACAATCGAGATTACAAAGGGAGGAATATGTATATAATGAAATCATGAGAAATAAAGCGAAATTTAGTTCTGAAGAAATATACGAAGCTCAAAGATATATTTTCTTCCTCAGAAATGGGCAATGGCCGATGTCTAAATGGAAAGGGTTTGAGTGATTAGTGGAGGAAGAAAAAACGAAAGTGACTGCCACTCAAGCTATTCAAATTGCAAAAGATTATCAGAAAAAGCATGATATACACGGATTCATACATGAAGATGTAGAAAGATCCGTTAGGTTTTACAGCAGCTTTTATAGAATTAAAGGAAATGCATGGCTCGTTTTAGCGGATGTAACACCGAAAACATATGAAGGTGAGGATGAAATTACTTTTGTTATTTGTGATGAAAAAGGTATTGTAGATCATGTTCTAGATCATAATGGGATACCTCATCGTTATCATTGATTAAGTAACAAAAGTTATACGGAGAAAAAGATTTGGAGTTATTTTTAATAACGACAAGATTGAGACGATGCTAATTCAGAGGATATAACAAAAGCGATGTTGGAGAAAAAATGTAAAATTTTACAGCCGACTGATGTGATGGAGTAATTTTTGAATATATCTTTCAACCTTGATTGGCTTTATGCCATTCAAGGTTCTTTTTATAGCGAGTTATTTGATCCAGGCTGGCGTTAGCTACGGCTACGACAACGAAAACAACCGCAATTCCATCACCGTGAACGGCGTGACGACCAAGCAGATCATCAATCCGCACGCCGTGCTGTCCCAGGTGCTGATGGAGACCGACACGGCCGGAACGCCGCAAGCCCGCTANCGTCTACGGCCTGGGCCTGATCGGCCGCGAAGATGCGGCCGGGAAGTACCAGACGTATCACTACGACCTGCGCGGCAGCACCGTCGCCCTGACCGACGAGCAAGGGCAAGTGACCGATACGTACACGTATGACANAATGAACCGGTATGCGTACGTGAACGGCAATCCCGTGTCATACATCGACCCGTTCGGCCTAAGCGCAGACGGCGCGACGTGGTGGGAGACCGGACTGAGCTTCGCCGCGGACGCCACGCCGTTCGTCGGCACGCTCAAAGGCATCCAGGNGGATCGCGTCGCGACCGGCGTGGGAACGGCGGCGAGCTTGATTCCGTTCGGGAAGTTTGTCGGGCAGTATCTGGCGAAGGAAGGGATTGAAGGCGGGGCTTGGTTAGCTAGAAAGATAGATTCTAAAATGACAGCTAAAGCTAGCACGAAAACTCCAAATCATTATTTGAATATTGCTGCTACAGAAAATGGTACTCTAAACATTGGCGCACGAGGCAAAGCTATAAAAGGGGCATATAATATTGATATAGATCCTAAGTCACCTGATGTTCATTACGGAGATGCAACAAACTTAACGAGTATCAAAACAGGTAGCCAAAGCAAAATTATCTTTGAAAATCCATTTGGCTACGATCCATTAAACTCCGAAGTTCTCAGGGTCTTATCAATGGATGGTGAAATATCAATTACTGGCTCTCGTTCTAACATGAAAAAGCTGTTGAAGCAACTAGATAATAGAGGATTAAAAATAAAAGGTGAGTTGCTAGAGGTTCCGAACGATGGCAGTTATTTGACTACAGACGGTGAAACTATCAAATCACCTATGTTAGATCGATTTATTTTTATGCGAAAGTGAGGGGATATAATTGCAGTTGACGCTTGATATTAGTCATAAAGAATTTGACGAAATCGTAGATGATACAGGGAATTTTGATGCGACTATTTTTTTGAATTTCCCGAGCGATATTAGAGGTGTATATGAATTTGAACTTATTAATACTGTTGTAAATGTTTATGATTTTAAAAATCAAGTGGAACAACAAGGTTTCTTTTTGGAAGAGGATTCAGTTTTTGTATTTGGTAAAACAAAAGTACGTATCGAAAAAGTTAAAGGAGCAGAATTTAAAGTAATTAATAGTAGTGCACCTGAGATTAATGAACATTACTATAGTTGGCCTTATACTATTGATGAGGGTGATACTGTTTGCAAGTGCGGTGGGAAGATGCCTTTTTTTCATGATTTTTATGCATCATTAATGGTTGTTACTGAGCAAAATCCCAAGGTGACGTTAACATTCGACACATCAGAAACTGTTCCTTTTGATTTTACGAAGGGTATCAGCATTGAGCAAGCTTCATTCAACAAGAAGCAATGTGAATTAAAATCTTCTGGAAAACTATTTGATTTCGCTTTTTTTCAAAAGCATTTTGGTTCAGGAAGAGTAGCAATTAAGAGTGAAAAATCAGACAATGTTTAGTTTAACCGACAGTTAATATATTGGTTATAACCTTGATTGGCTCTATGCCTCTCAAGGTTTCTTTTTGTAGTGAAAAGCGATCAAGAGTTCATCTTTAAATAAGGGACTAATCCTCTAGGTGGAAAGACCCAATACGGTTACGAAGGAAGCCGCCTGACCACCGTGACCCAATCGACTGGCGAAGTCTATACTCTCGGCTACGACGCTACCGGATACAATGGACGCGACGGCGTGCAGACCGACGCTAACGGCCTGTACCAGATGAGAGCTCGCTACTACAACCCCGCGATCAAGCGGTTTGTGAACCGGGGCGTGCTGAGCGGAAGCATCGAGAACGGCCAGACCCTGAACCGGTATGGCTACGTCAACGGCAACCCGGTGTCGTACATCGACCCGTTCGGCTTGAGCGCAGATGGTGCGACGTGGTGGGAGAACGGACTAAGCTTCGCCGCGGACGCGACGCCGTTCGTCGGCACACTCAAAGGCATCCAGGAAGTGTTCAGCGGCGTGGATCTGATCACCGGGGAGCAGATGTCATGGAAGGAACCTATGCCGCGTATTTGGAGGTTCTTCCATAGAAGAAGGCGTATGGTTTAGATGGAACCCAGAAAAAGTTAGAATTGTTGATATGCTTGAAGAGGTAAATCATTGGCAACAGTATAAGAACGGCCTACAAAAAGCAGGCTACTCTCCAGAAGCACTAGAACTGATGGCAAAAAGAGCTATTATGAATAATTATAATTTAAAGATTGAATTACGAAAAGAATTGTTAAATGATATCCGAAGAGTGTTAGCTAGAGAATACGTACAATAATTAGGGAGGGATAAAATATTTTTATCTTGATCGAACATGAGCAAAAACCATTGAAACTGAAAGGTAAAAAAGTGATTCCTTCTTTAATTAGTACACTAGATAAAGATGAGTTACCTTTAGGCCAATACGTTGGTGTGAATTCAAATCTTAAAGTTTCTTTAATTAATGAGGGTGGGTTTGTAAACGCGGCTCCCCATTTGAGAGCAGTCTATGATGTAATTAATGTGCATCCAGCTACGCTAGGAGAAGAAGCAACTGATGCAAAAGTAAATGAAATATTTAGGCTAGAAAAATCTGATGCCGTTGTTAGTGAATTTTCATTCAGTAGGTTTCTACATTTTTTAAAAGAAAGCGAGATAGAGCTAGTCAAAAGTTTTTGGATACCAGGTGTTTTCAAACACTCGAAAGGAATGAATAGAGGATGGATAAATTTAAGCCGAAAAGAAATGATTTTTGAGAAAGATGCTTTTAATTCTCTTGTGCCGCAAGAAGTGATTTTTGAGTCCACATATAATTTCAACTTTAAGAGGATCAAGCTTGATATCTATGAAGTAGTCTTTTGATCAATTAGAATAAATTTCTCGAAAACATTTTGAATTTCATGCTAACCCTTTCATGTAAATAAATAATAGAAGCGGCCTTTTTCCGGAGGAATTCGGAGAAAGGCTATTTAGTTTTTTAGACAACATTTTTCAAGTGAGGAACTCTATAAGCTGAATTCAGTTTGGTAAAGTTGTGGATAAGCAGCTAAGCTAACGAATGCAAGGACCGATGAGCAGGGCCAAGTGACCGATACGTACAGTTACGACACGTACGGCGAGCGCTTGAGCCACGAAGGTGCAAGCTCGCAGCCGTTCCAGTACAATGGACGCGGGCGGCGTGCAGACGGATGTTAACGGCTTGTACCAGATGCGTGCCCGTTACTATAATCCGGCGATCAAGCGGTTTGTGAATCGGGACGTACTGAGCGGCAGCATCGGGGACGGGTTGACCCTGAACCGGTATGCCTACGTCAACGGCAATCCGGTGTCGTACATCGACCCGTTCGGCCTGAGCGCGGACGGCGCGACGTGGTGGGAGACCGGACTGAGCTTTGCCGCGGACGCCACGCCGTTCGTCGGCACGCTCAAAGGCATCCAGGAAGTATTTAGCGGCGTGGACCTGATCACGGGCCAACAATCGCAGGGATTCCGCTTTTTTGCGTCGGCCGCCCGCAGCCTCTTCCCTCGCTGGAACCGGGCTCCGCATTGGAGTAAGATAATAAGGGAAGCGGTCCGGCGGAGTCCGGCCGTATGGCAATCGTATAGGAGGAGAGCGACATGACAGAGAAATTTCGTGCGTTTTGGTTGGAAGAATCGGAAGGGCGGGTCACCGGTTCCGTGCAGGAGCTTGAAACGGCGGATCTGCCGCCGGGCGAAGTGCTCGTTCGCGTCCGGTATTCCGGCGTGAATTACAAAGACGGCTTGGCCAGCATCAAGGAAGGGCAGGTCGTGCGGCAGTATCCGTTCGTGCCGGGCATCGACTTGGCGGGCGAAGTGATGGTTTCGGAAGACGAACGCTTCGCCGCAGGCGACCGGGTGCTCTGCACCGGCTACGGGCTGGGCGTCTCGCACTTCGGCGGATACAGCGAGCAGGCCCGGTTGCCGGCCGATTGGCTGATCAAGCTGCCGGAAGGGCTGACGCTGCGGGAAGCGATGATTCTCGGCACGGCGGGCTTCACGGCCGGTCTGTCGGTGGATGCGATTGTCAGCGCCGGCCTGACGCCGGAGAGCGGTCCGGTGCTCGTGACCGGCGCTTCCGGCGGAGTCGGCAGCGTAGCGGTGGCGATTCTGGCGAAATTGGGCTTTGACGTGACGGCCAGCAGCGGCAAAGAAGCCGAATGGGATTGGCTCAAGCGGCTCGGCGCTGCCCATACGATCTCGCGCGAGGAAGCGCAGGAGCCGTCCAAAGGCCCGCTCGGCAAAAGCCGCTGGGCGGCGATCGTCGACCCGGTGGGCGGGGCGGGCACGGGCGAACGGCTCAAAAGCGTGCGTTATCGCGGCGTACTGGCCTTGTCGGGCTTGACGGGCGGCGGCGATTTCGCCACGAGCGTGCATCCTTTTATTCTGCGCGGCGTAACGCTGGCCGGAATCGATTCGGTGCAGTGCCCGCTGCCGCTGCGGCTGGACGTCTGGAACAAGCTGGCGGCGGACTGGAAGCCGGAAGCGATCTTCGAGCACGGCGTGCACGAACTGCCGCTCGAAGAGGTGGGCGGAGCGCTTGCGCGCATCCTCAACGGGGAAGCGGTCGGGCGGCAGCTGATTCGGATCTCGGCAGAATAAATATTGCCCATATATAAAGAGGAGGCTGCAAACATGGCTCAAGACGTACCCGTCTATCTGCTGACCGGATTTCTCGGCAGCGGCAAGACGACGCTACTTCAGCGCCTGGTGTCCTATTGGCAGCAGCAGGGACTCAAGCCCGGCGTCATCATCAACGAATTGGGCGACGTCAATCTGGACGGCCTGCTCGTCGAAGCGGAAGTGCCGACGTCCGAGCTGCTCGGCGGCTGTATCTGCTGCACCGTGCGCGAAGACCTGGCGGGCGAACTGGCCGGACTGGTCGAGCGCGATCGGCCGGACGTCGTCCTGATCGAAGCGACCGGAGCCGCCAATCCGATCGACCTGCTCGATTCGGCGACCGAAACGGCGATGTACGCCGGCATCGAGATCAAAGGCCTGATCGCCGTGGCGGATGCCGCGCATCTGCTGGAGATGCACCGCAGCCGCGGCGGCCGCACTTACGCGCTGATGCAGGACCAGATCCGCAGCGCTTCGATCGTCGTGCTGAACAAGATCGACCGCGTCAGCGAACAAGAAGCGGAGCAGCTGGAGCAGGCGATCGCAGGCTGGAACGCTTATGCCCCGATCGTCCGCACCGTGCGCTGCGACACGGATCTCGGACCGCTGCTGGAGACGGGCTTCACGCCGGAACGGGCGGCGGACAGACCGCTGCGCCGCACGCCGGGCGGCGGCTTGAACATGCTCGGATCAAGTCACGGCCATGTGACGTCGTACACCCACCGCTTCGCCCGTCCGGTCGACAGCGAGAAGTTCGAGGCGATGATCGGCGAACTGCCTCGCGAAATTTATCGGGCCAAAGGGCTGCTCACTTTTTCCGATACGGCGAGCCGGTTTTTGTTCCAATATGCTTTTCGCGAACTCGATTTTATCAAAGTGACGCCGCAGGGGCAGCTTAACGATATGGCCGTCTTTATCGGCGAGCATTTTTCGGCAGCGGAACTGCGCCAAAAACTGGAGCGGCTGGAACTCGAAAGCGAGCAGGCGGAAGTTAGCGAGTAAGCGCGATGAAAGGGTTTCATTTTTGTCACTTCTCGGGTAATGGTACCTATCAAAGGCCAGCAGGCCTTAACCATATTCCGGGAGGAACCCAACATGACCCACATGACCGTGACTACATACAAAGAGTGTATCGACGCCTGCATCCGCTGCATGAACGTCTGCAACGTCAGCTACGTTTCGAGCCTCAAAGGGCTCGATATTTTCGAACTTCGCGAATGTCTGCGCCTCGACCGCGAATGCGCGGATCTGTGCGGGGTCGCGATTCAAGCGATGACACGCAACAGCCCGTTCGTCGCCGAAATTTGCGAACTGGTCGCCAAAGCGTGCGATGCGTGCGCCGAAGAGTGCATGAAGCATCCGCACGAGCACTGCCAGGAATGCGTTCGGGTCTGCCGCGAATGTGCGAGCATCTGCCGGGGCATTCTGGTCGCCGCTTAAGCCGCGAACCGAATCGCCAACCGAATTTCAACCGGAACCCGAAGTTCACCGAAGACCGTCTCCTTGCGGAGGCGGTCTTTTTGCATTTCTTCATTATTTTGCATTTTTGCATTTCTTCGTTATTTTCATTCTCTTTTCCAGCCGGCCGACTTGAAAGCAGCCCAAAAAAACCCGACGAACTTTGTTCCGCCGGAGTTTTTTTACGTATAACATGCAATAGGTTCAGCCTTTGGTGCCGGCCGTCAGATTCATGCCTTCGATAAAATATTTCTGGAACAGGAAGAACAGGACGATGACCGGCAGCAGGACGATAACCGAACCGGCCATAAGGTAATTCCACTGCGTCTGCACGCTGCCCCGGAACGACTGGAGACCGATCTGCAGCGTGTACAGCACCTCGTCGTTGACATACAGCAGCGGGCCGAGGAAATCGTTCCATGCACCGTTAAAAGCGAATACCGCGATCGCGGCCAACGCCGGCTTCGACAATGGCAGAACGATGCGCGCCCAGATGTACAGATGGTTCGCCCCGTCGATCTTGGCCGCTTCGCTCAGTTCCCGCGGGATGCTCAAATAGAACTGCCGCAGCATGAAAATGTAGAAGGCGCTGCCGAGAAACTGCGGAATGATCAGCGGGTAATACGTGCCGACCAGATGCAGCTTGGAGAACAGCACGTACTGCGGAATAAGCGTCACGAACCCGGGAATCATCATCGTGGCGAGCAGGACCGAGAACCAGAACTTTTTGCCCCGAAAAGCGATACGCGCAAACCCGTAGGCGATAAACGAATTGACCAGCACATTGCCGGCTACCGCAAAAGCGGCCAGCATCAGCGTATTGAACGCATACAGGGTGAACGGAGCCGCCTGCCACGTATGGACATAGTTCTCGAAATGGAATTGATTCGGGATAAAAGTCGGCGGATACTGCGCGATTTCCTGCGGCGACTTCAGCGACGTGGCGATCATCCACCACAGCGGCAGCAGGAACAGCAGGCTTCCGACAGACAAGACGATGAACAGCAGCGTATCGCGCGCCGAGCGCTTTTTCATCAATCTTCGCCTCCTTCGTAGTACACCCAGCGTTTGGACATGCGAAGATTGATCAGCGTCAGGATCAGCACGATCACGAACAGCACCCAGGCCATCGCCATCGCGTAGCCCATATCGAACAGCTGGAACGCCTGATTCCACATGTACAGGTTATAGAACAGCAGCGAGCCCATCGGTCCTCCGCTGCCGCTGTCGGTCATGACATAGCCTTCCTGGAAAATCTGGAATCCGCCGATAAAGCTCGTCACGACGTCGAAAAAGATGACCGGCGAGATCATCGGCAGCGTAATGTGGATAAAGCGCCGGAACGCGGACGCGCCGTCGAGCTTGGCCGATTCGTACAGCTGTGCCGGAACGCCCTGCAAGCTCGCCAGATACAGCAGCATGCCGCCGCCCACGCTCCACATTTTCATCAGGATAATGGCCGGCTTGGTCCACATCGGATCGCTCAGCCAGGCCGGACCGGGAATGCCGACCCAACCGAGCATCGTGTTGATCAGGCCCGTCGAAGGGTTCAGCAGTTGAATCCAGAGGAAATAGACGCCGACACCCGACAGGACGGCCGGCAGATAATAGATCGTGCGGAAAAAGCGCATGCCGACGATTCGCTCGTTGAGCATCAGCGCCAGCAGAATCGATCCGATCGTCGTCAGCGGCACCATAAAGGCAACATAATACAGCGTATTATACAGCGATTTCCAGAACAGCGGATCTTCCGTGAACATGCGCATGTAATTGCCGACTCCGATAAAGTCCATGCGCGACGTCACGTCGTAATTGGTGAAGCTGCCGTACAGCGAGAACAGCATCGGGAACAGCGTGATGCCGAACAGGCCGATCAGCCACGGGGAGATGAACAGGTAGCCCTGCAGTTCTTCGCGGCGTGCGAGTCGGGATCGTTTCTTTTTCGTTGGAGTAGGGGTGAGCGTGCTCGTGGTGTTTTTCATACAGGCCTCCTTTGCGCAAAAAAGGGTAAAGGAGCCGTTGTCCGGTCGAATCCGGAGCGGCTCCCGTCAGGTGCGTGCGAAGCGGAAATTTATGACTTGTTTTGATCCGTTACTTGTTTTTGTTCATTAGCGATTGGACATCCTGCTGCGCCTGCTGCAGTGCCTGCTGCGGCGTCTCTTTGTCCAGGAACACGGCGTCCATATGCGGATTGATCAGGTCTTTGTAGCCCGAAGCGCTCAGCGGAACCTGGAATACTTTGGTGTTCTCCAGATTTTCGACCGAAGCTTTGTAGACCGCGTTTTTGTTCGCTTCCGGGTCTTCGGCCGCTTCGATATTGGCGACGTTGTCGAAGTTTTCCATCGCCCAATATTTTTGCGCGTCGACGTCGGTCAAATATTTGATAAATGCCCACGCTTCGTCCGGATGGTCGGCGCCCTGCGGAATTTCGACGACGAAGCCGCCGCCGCTGCTCCAATGGCCCGAACCGTCTTCGCGTTCCGGGATCGGCGCCACGCCGATATCGAGATCCTGACCGAATTCCTCGATCTGCGTATTATACGTGCCGGTCTGGATATACATCGCGACTTTGCCGGAGATAAACGGATCGCTGACGCCGCTGCCGAAGTCGGCTTTGATCGCGTCGACCGTTTGGCGGCCCAGACGGTCCTGCCACGATTTCAGCCATTCCAGCGTGGCGACTTTGCCCGGCGTGTCGATCGTCGTGCCGGCATTGTCGTCGAAGTATCCGCTGCCGCCGTCGCCGTTGATCAGCCAGTTGTCGACGCCGAAGTCGCCCCACAGCGGGTAGAAACCGACGCGTTCGTACGTGCTGCCGGTTTTCTTGTCCAGCTTCTGCGCGTACTCTTCGAGCTGGGCCCAAGTCTGCGGCGGCTGCTCCGGGTCGAGCCCGGCTTCGCGGAACGCTTCCTTGTTATAGTAGAGCAGACGCGTATCGGTGTTGAACGGAAGCGCGTACGCTTCGTCGTTGTACAGCACGTTGTTCCAAAGTTCCGGGTAGAACCGGCTTTGGATATCATCCTGCTGCAAATACGCTGTCAGGTTGGTATTTTGGTTTTTGCTGGCCCGCAGGTTGACGTCGGCATAATCGTTGACGATGACGTCGGCGGGATTGCCGGCCGCGATCGAAGCCAGATTTTTGGTCCAAATGTCGCCGAAAGGCAAATAAGTATGCTTCACGACGATGCGGTCCTGCGAACTGTTAAAATCTCCGATGATTTTCTCGATGATGGGACGGCGCGTCTCGGAACCCCAGAAAGTCCAGAAATCGATCGTCACTTTTTGCTGGGCCGCTCCGTCGCCGGACGTGCCGGTCGTCGGCGCTCCGGACGAAGATCTCGACTCCGGCGTGCACGCCGTCAGCAGCAGCATGCAGGACAACATCGTGAGCCAGGCGGCATGCCAAATAGGTCTCGCTCTCAAATTGATAATCCTCCTCTAATATGGGTTAAAAGGGTACAGGCATTCAAAATGCCAAATATCATGCTTTATAAATTAAACCGAAGTTCCGCGCTTAAACCGACTAAAGCGTCCCCGTCCGAATATTCGTTTTGAGCGATATCGCTTGCTTCTTGCGAGGCAACCTTCTATAATGGCGAAAAGACTTATCGAGGAATGTCCATGAACGGGACAGTATCCGATCGACACAGCGGAAGCAGCGAGCCGGGACGGTGAAAGCCGGCGCCGCACCGATCGGAGAAGCGCACCCGGGAGACGGCGATTCGAACGAATGCCTGCGGCCTGGCGCCGCCGGTATTCCGCGTAGAATAGCCCGGTCACGGCACCGTTACCGCCGCTCAAGAGGTTCAAGCCCGTTTGTTCGCCAAACGATGCTTGGGCTATAAGAGTGGTACCGCGGGAGCAAAAGCTCTCGTCTCTTCTACAGAGACGAGAGCTTTTTTGCATGCTTTTTCGGAGGATAACCTGGATCACAATAACTTGCAGGAGGCCAAAGAGATGATAGTATCGAACATCGGAGCAGAGCTGGACAGGCTGTTGGATTGGGAAAAAGGGACGGCGGAACCGCTGCTTGAGCAGCCGCCCGACATGAAATTGGGAGACGCGGCGTTTCCGTGCTTCGCGCTGTCCAAAACGCTGCGCAAAAATCCGCAGTTGATCGCGGCCGAACTGGCGCAGCGTTTTGCCCTTGCCGGCGTGCAGGCATCGGCGGCCGGCGCGTACGTGAACTTCGCGCTGGATCGCGGCCTGCACGCGCAGGCGCTGCTGGAACGGGCCGAACTTCATGCCGTTCAAGGGGAAGGCCGGACGATCGTGATCGATCTGTCGTCGCCGAATATCGCCAAGCCGTTCGGCGTCGGCCATCTGCGTTCGACCGTGATCGGGGCGGCGCTATACCGCATGTATGAAGCGGCCGGCGAGCGCCCGATCAGCGTCAATCACCTGGGGGACTGGGGCACGCAGTTCGGCAAGCAGATTACGGCGTACAAGCGCTGGGGCAGCGAAGAACGGCTGAACGCGTCGCCCATACGCGAATCGCTGGATCTGTACGTACGTTTTCACGACGAAGCGGAGCAGGACCCCAGCCTCGATATCGAAGCGCGCGACTGGTTCCGCCGGTTGGAGAGCGGGGACGAAGAAGCGCTTCGGCTGTGGACCTATTTCGTCGACGTCAGCCTGACCGAATTCAACCGGATGTACGACCGGCTCGGCGTCTCGTTCGACAAAGTGCTGGGCGAGAGCTTCTACAACGATAAAATGGGCGCGGTCGTCGAAGAGCTGCGCGCGGGCGGACTGCTTGAAGAAAGCGACGGCGCCCAGGTCGTCCGGCTCGACGAGGAAGACATGCCGCCGTGCCTGATCTTGAAGTCCGACGGAACGACGATCTATCCGACGCGGGATCTGGCGACGGCGCTGTACCGGCACGACGTGCTCGGCGCGGAGAAACTGCTGTACGTCGTCGGCGCCGAGCAGTCGCTGCATTTCCGCCAAGTGTTCGCGGTGCTGCGCAAAATGGGCCGGACCTGGGCGGAAGAGTGCCGGCATATCCCGTTCGGACTCATGAAGTTCGAAGGCAAGAAAATGTCCACGCGCCGCGGCAAAGTCGTATTTCTCGAAGAAGTGCTGGATGAAGCGGTCGCGCGCGCGTCCGAGATCATGGCAGCCAAAAATCCGCTGCTGCACAATCGCGAAGCGGTCGCGGAAGCGGTCGGAATCGGAGCGATCGTGTTCGGCGACCTGAAGAACAACCGGATCGGCGAGATCGATTTCTCGCTCGAAGAAGCGGTGCAGTTCGAAGGCGAGACCGGACCTTACGTGCAGTACACGCATGCGCGGGCGCGCAGCGTGATCCGCAAAGCGCAAGCGGCAGGCCTGGCGCCGCACGGTTCCGGGGATGCGGCAGAGTCGGAAGCCGGCGTTCCCGGGCATGAAGCCTCATCGGCGGCGTCGGAGCCGTCAGGCGAACAGGCTTATGCGTGGGACGACGCTTCCTGGGAACTGCTCAAGCGGCTGTGCGATTACGAGACCGAGCTTCGGCGCGGGCTGCAGCGGCACGAACCGTCGGCGATCGCGCGCTACGCGCTGGATCTGGCCAAGCTGTTCAACCGGTTCTATCACCACAACAAAGTGCTGACCGAAGTTTCGCAGGAGCGGCAGATCCGTCTGGAACTGACGCGGTTGACGGCGCAGCGGCTGCGCTGGACGCTTGAGCTGCTCGGAATCGGTTCGCCGGAAGAAATTTAAGCTCGGCGTGCGCGCAGGAAGGATTTTGACGAATAATGTCCGTGGGCTGCAACCTTTTTCGAAGACGTGCCGTCTGGGAGAGTGAGAATAAGAAAATCAAACCCAAACTAAAAAGAGGTGGCCCTTATGAAAAAAACAGTCAAAGCTTGTGCAGCCCTCGTTATGGCAGGATCGTTCGCTTTCGCCGCATCGGCATCCGCATTCAGTGACGTATCCGATTCCGCAAACGCCAAAGTCGTCGAATCGCTGCAGCAAAAAAGCATCATGAAAGGGATCGGTTCCGACCGGTTCGCCCCGTCTGTCGACCTGACCAACGCCCAGGCGGTGCAGCTGATCGTCAACGCGTTCGGTCTTGAGACCGACCCCGGCGTCGACTATATGCCGGACCCTAAATTCAACAACGACGCCTGGTATGCGCCGGCTTATGAAGCTGCCCTGCACAACCAGATCAAGACGGTTACGAAAAGCGACTCCGCAAACGGCAAAATGACCCGCGAAGCGTTCGCCAGCCTGCTGCTCGAAGGCATCAACACGACGGGCCAATATCCGACGACGAAAATGTTCATCGTGTTCGAAGATGAGAACGAGTTCACAAAAGAGCATATGAACGCAATCCAGACGCTCGGCAATATGCGCATTCTGTCCCCGGCAAGCGGCGAGTTCCGTCCTCAGGAGCCGATCACCCGTATGGAAGCGGCGCAAATGGTCTATAACGCGGTCGAGTTTATCCAGAACGTCACAGGCGGCAGCGACGAAGGTTCGGAGACGAACAGCGTGAGCGTCGTAACGTCCAAAGAAGCGGACGGACGCGTCAAAGCGACGCTGAAAGCTTCCCTGCCGAATCCGGGTTACGGATTGAAGATCGAAGGCGTGAAGTATGACGGCGGCAAAGCGATCGTTCAATACTCGGTCACCAATCCCGATCCGGACATGATGTATCCGCAGGTCATTACCGACGTCGAAGCTTCGACGTACCTGACCGGCACTTATACCGAAGTGACGACCGAGCAGACCGGCGGCGCTGCGCCCGTGGCGGATGCTAAATCGTTGAAATAAGCAGAGACAAGCACAAATTAGTAGAGAAAATAAGTATAGATCAGCATGAAATCGAAAACGGCTGGGATGGATCGAAGATTTATCCCGGCTGCAGGGCTCTTCCCGTACGCGGGAAGAGCCTTTTTGTATGCCGGATCGCCGAGAATCGTCTCTATAGGCCGAAATGGTGTATAATGGCCGTTAAGCTCATGACACACGCCGCGGACCTCCTCGGCGAGAGAATGGAGAGGACGCAGAATGGCCATCATGACGACGACCGAAGCGGACGGAAGAATCAAAGCGACGCTCAAAGTGTCGCTCCCGAATCCGGGATACGAACTGCATATTCGCGAAGTGATCTACGCGGACGGCAAAGCGGTCATCCGGTATGCCGTCGATTCACCGCGGCCCGGCTTGCTGTATCCGCACGTCATCACCGAAGCGGAAGCTTTCGTGTATCTGACCGGCGCGCCTGCCGAAGTAACAGCCGAACAGATCGGCCGGACGCCCGGCCGACCGGATGCGAAGCTGCTGGAATAGGAAGCAGCCTGAGCTTGGCAAGCCGCGGATGCCGGCTTCGAGAGCATCAAGCTGTTCAGGCGCAGCTCAAACTACGCCAAAAACCCCCGACTCTCCATATGGAGGGTCGGGGGTTTTGACGCTTTTCGGGCGGAGCGCCTGAAGCGAAGTTAGAAGTTAGAAGTTAAGTGAAGTGAAGCGGTCGGGGAATCTTTTAGTCGGCGTTCGCGCCGCCGAAAGCGGGACGCGCGTCAAAGCCCGATTCCGGCTTGCCGGTGACCGGCGTGATCGAATCGCCGCCGCCCTGCTGCAGCTGATACATCTGGAAGTAGCGGCCGCCGTAAGCCATCAACTCGTCGTGATCGCCGCGTTCGACGATCTCGCCGCGGTGCAGCACGAGAATCTGGTCCGCGCTGCGGATCGTCGACAGACGGTGCGCGATGACGAACGTCGTGCGGCCTTTTTTGAGCACGTTCAGAGCTGTTTGGATCAACGATTCCGTCTCGGTATCGATATTGGCCGTCGCTTCATCGAGGATCAGAATAGCCGGATCGAATGCCAGCGCCCGGGCGAACGAGATCAGCTGGCGCTGTCCCGCGGACAGCGTGCTGCCTTTTTCCACGACCGGTTCATCGAATCCACCGGGCAGATCGGCCAGAATCTTGTCGGCGCCGACTTCGCGCAGCGCTTCGTTCACGCGTTCGCGGCTGATTCGCTCGTCGCCGAGACTGACGTTGGACGCGATCGTGCCGGTGAACAGGTAAGGGTCCTGCAGCACGATGCCCATATGCTGGCGAATATGCTGCTTGGGCAGATCGAGCACGCTTTGGCCGTCGATCGTGATCGTGCCTTTTTGCGGATCGTAGAAGCGGAACAGCAGGTTGATGATCGAACTTTTGCCCGAACCCGTATGTCCGACCAAAGCGACCGTCTGGCCCTGCTTCGCTTCGAACGAGATGTTTTTGAGCACGTAATCTTTTTTATAGGCGAACGATACGTCCTTGAATGCCACGTCGCCCCGATAACGCTTCATGCCGCCGTCGGTGACGTTCTCGCCCGGTTCGTCGAGCAGTTCGAACACGCGTCCCGCCGACACCATGGCCGAGTCCAGCGCAGCCAGTTGGTTCATCATGCCGGTAATCGGCTGGAACAAGCGTCCCAGAATGTCGACGAACGCGTACAGCGCGCCGAGCGAGATGATGGAAGCCGCTCCGTCGATCGTGGAGGTGCCGAAGAACCAGATGACGACCGTGAACGACAGATTGCGCAGCACGTTGACCAGGTTATGGGAAGTGAGCGAGTTCAAGTTGAGCATTTTATTCTGGTGCTTCATGTAATCGCCGTTCAGTTCCTCGAATTCGTCGCGCGTCTGCTTCTCGCGGCGGAACACCCGAATGATCGACATGCCCTGAATAGACTCGTTGATAATCGCGTTCAATTCGCTGAGGCGCGAGCGGATGACGGTGTTGTATTGGGTCGCGATTTTGCGGTACAGGTAGATCCACAGGATGATCAGCGGCACGACGAAGAGCGAGACCGCCGCCAGACGGGGATCGAGAATGAACAAAGCGATATAAATGCCGGTGATGTACACAATGCCGGTCGTAAAATTGGACAAGACCGCGATAAACAATTCTTTGACCGCTTCCGTGTCGTTCGTAATGCGGGAGACGACTTTGCCGGCCGGCAGATTGTCGAAGAAGTTGACCGGCAGCCGCTGGATATGCGCATACAGATCAAGCCGCAGCCGCTGGATAACCCGGTTGGCCGAAGATTGCAGCCAGTAGGTCTTGCCGAATTCCATCGCGATCGAGATGGCGAGGAACAGCAGATAGAGCAGGATCAACTTCATGATGCCCGGAATTTCCGGTTCGTAGAAGCGGAACAGCTCTTCCTTGGACAGACGCTCGGCCGGGTACGAGACCGTTCCGCCGGCCGTTTGGATCGTGAGCGTTCCGCTTTCGAAGCTGCGATCGCCTTCGACGACCGGAATCGCCTCGTCGACGAACACGAAGCCCCGGCCGACCTGCAGCACATGGACTTCTTCGCCGCGCGTCTCGCCTTCGGCAAAGCGATTGCCGCGCTTGTAATGGCCGTCCTGGTAAGCGACCGTGCCTTCGCCGGCCGCGTCCGTTTCGTAGTACGGATCTTCGATGCCCATCACGTGGTCGTCGATCATCGTTTTGGCGATAAACGGACTTGCGAGTTCGGCGCCGACGCCGATCGAGAGCGCGACGATAGCCGCGATAAACGTGCCTTTGGCCGTGAGCGCGTAGCGCAGCAGCCGGCGGGTTGTTTGTTTCTTCGGCACCGCCGTCGTTGCTTCGGGGTGTCCGGTATTAGTTGTCATGGTCGGTATGCACCTCCTCGGAGGAGAGATTGGATTCCACCTGCTGCCGGTCGTACTGCTCGCGATACCAGCCGCCCTGCGCGATCAGCTGCGCATGGGTACCTTGTTCGACGATACGGCCTTTTTCGAGCACGACGATATGGTCGGCATGCTCGACGGCGGACAGGCGGTGGGTCGAGATCAGCGTCGTTTTGCCCGCGCGCTTCTCCCGGATATTATGAATGATGCGCGCTTCGGTACGCGCGTCGACGGCGGACAAGGCATCGTCGAGAATCAGGATCTGCGGCTCGGCGATAAAAGCGCGCGCCAGCGAGACGCGCTGCTTCTGACCGCCGGAGAGCGAGACGCCCCGTTCGCCGACCCGGGTCTCAAGCCCGTCGGACAGCGTTTCCAGGTCGCCTTCGAATGCGGCGGTGCGGATCGCTTCCATGATGTCGGCTTCGTCCGCGTCCTGCTTGCCGTACCGGATATTTTCGCGCACCGTTTTGGAGAACAGGATCTGTTCCTGCGGCACGTAACCGATCCAGCCGTGCAGCCGGTCTTTGCTGAGCGATTCGATCGGGGTATCGGACAGCAGAATCTCGCCCGAACCGGTCGGATATTCGTGCAGCAGCTGCTTGAGCAGCGTCGACTTGCCGCTGCCGGTCCGGCCGACGACGCCAAGCGTCTGTCCGGCGAGCAGCTTCAGGCTGACCTGTTCCAGATTGTCGACCGTGGACGTCGGATAACGAAACGTGACGTTCCGGAATTCGATCGATTCCGGCAGGGCGACATCGGTCGGCTGCTGCGGTTCTTCGATATCTGCTTTGGTGAACAGCACTTCGTTGACCCGGTCGAGCGAAGCGCCGCCGCGCTGCATGATGTTGATCAACTCGCCGATGGCGAACATCGGCCAGATCATCATGCCGAGGTACATGTTGAACGTTACGAGGTCGCCGAGCGTCAATTCGCTGCGGAAGACGAGGTAGATCCCGTAAGCGAGGCCGATCAGATAGCTGAGGCCGACGCATAGGCGAATATAAGGTTCGAACACCGCGTCGACCCGGGCAACCGCCAGGTTTTTTTTGTAGACGTCGTTCGTAATGTCGGAGAAACGTTTCTCGTCATGGCGTTCTTGGACATAGGCGCGAATGACGCGGATGCCCGCGACCGATTCAAGCACCTGGTCGTTCATGTCGCCGAACGAATCCTGGGCCAGCGTGTAGCGCTGGTGAATGATTTTGCCGTAGATGCTCATGCCGATCGCGATGAACGGCAGCGGGATCAGGGCGGCGAGCGTCAGCTTCCAGCTGACGATAAAGCCCATGGCGAGCAGCACCGTCAGCAGGAACAAGGTGGAGTCGGTCAGCGTCAGCATGCCGAATCCGGCAGTCATCGCCACGGCGCGCAGGTCGTTCGTAGCCCGGGCCATCAGGTCGCCGGTCCGGTTGCGCTCGAAGAACGGCGGCGTCATATGCAGCAGATGCGCCATAAAGCGGCTGCGCAGCAGTCTTTCCACGAGATTGGAGCCGCCGAACAGCTGGCGCATCCATATGTACGTAATGCCGTACATCACGACGAGCAGGGCCAGGATGCCGCCGATGTACATCAGCAGCCGTTCGGTCGTGATCAATCCGCCGGCGATATCGTCGACGGCGATGCCGATCAGACGGGGCGGCAGCAGCTCGATAACGCCGACCAGCACGAGGAAGAACACCCCGATCAGGTAGCGTCTTTGTTCTTGCTTGAAAAACCAGCCTAAATTTTGAAGGACGGAAAACATTCCATCACTTCCTTTCTTCGCATGAGAAATTTACCAATCATTTGTGCGAAAATCGCAAAAAAAGCATATCGCGGCGCGCGATATGCTTAAAAAAGCGATTCATATGGCGAACGAGGGGACAAAACCGCTCGTCGCATTTTCTCGTCTGGCGGGTGCGAATCCCGGACTCCTCAGGAGGCGGAAACGCAAGCCGGCAAACGGCGGACGGAAGCTTCATCGATATGAAGTTCGGAAAGGGCGCACTGCAGGCCATGGGCGTCGTCGAAAGTGGGGCCAAAGCTTTCCTTGAACGTTAACATCGAATTCACTCCTTCCTGGGTTTGATGATCGCAAATGATCTCGTATGCCCCGATTTTAGCACCGTCTCTTTGAAAAAGTCAACGAAAAAGTTTTCGATTGTGAACGAAATGTGAACGGGGGAAGAAGAGGCGGGGCTGCGGTTTGTCGCGGACTCCATTCTGGGGTATGATAAAAGCATCACCGAAACGTCCGGAAGGACGTCTTCGTCAACGCACCAAGGAGGGAAACCGATATGACTCTTAACGTTACGCAGCAGGCGGCCGATTGGTACAAGAAGGAACTCGGACTGCAGTCGGGCGATTACATTCGCTTCTATGCGAGATACAGCAACACGAGCGAGATCCACCCGGGCTTTTCGCTCGGAATCGCCACGGAAGATCCGAGCAACCCGGGCTTGACCCAGGCTTCGGAAGGCATCACGTTCTACATGGAGGAAAAAGATCTCTGGTATCTCGAAGGGTATCGGCTTAATGTGACGTATTTGCCGGAACACGACGATATTTTGTACGCGTACGAACGGGAATAGCGCGAAAGTTTGCAAAAGAACCCTACAGCGAAGAAGCGATCATTCGAACAAAAAAAGACGAACGTACCGGCATGAACCGGTCGTTCGTCTTTTTTGTGCGTTCGAAGCGGGCGGTCCGGACAGGAACGCTCGCCGTCTATTCAGGCCGTTACAGCTGCGCCGTGCCTTCCAGCGCGAAATCGAAATCGTCGATATCGAACACCTGAATCGGGACGGCTGCCGCGATGATGCGTTCGATCATCTCCAGCTGGTCGGTCAGCACGGGAGCTTCTTCCTTGAGCGCAGACAGCAGCAGTTCCGTTTCGATCGGATCGAATACTTCTCCGTAATGGGCGTTATCCACCGCATTGATGATGCTGAGTTTGATCTGATCGCCGAGCAGGATCGGAGCGCTTTTGGCCCACGGCACCGATAACGCTTTTTGGATCTTTTTCTTGTTCAGCGGTTCTTCGAAGTAAGCGATCAATTCTTTGACTTTTTCTTTGACGTGGCGGTCGTCGCCGGGCTCGTTCATGAGCGGCTCCGAGCCTTCTTCGAATTCGTAAAGTTCCAGCACGGTCGTGTACGGAACGATATATTCGACCGGACGGTTCGCCGCGAGCAGCTGCCCGTAAATCGCGACCATCACGGCTTCAATGACAAAACGTTGAGACATAAGCAGCGGTCCTCCTAGCGGCCGATTCGCGATCTTGCGATCGGTTCGACCAAATCCTTGTTATAGTGGGAAGTATAGCACAACAAAACGGCGAAATCAGCTTTTTGCGGACTTTTCGCGCGCGTGCGAACGCCGCGCGATATGCTCGGCGATCTGTCCGCCGTGCTTGCGCCCGCTCTCGATAAACACTTCGTTGGCGTTGCGTCCGGAAGCGATGACGCCCGCCACGTATAGTCCCGGTACGCCGGTCTCCATCGTATCGGGATCGTACACCGGTTTGTCGAGATCGTCCGACATTTGCGCCCCGGCTTCGGTCAACAGCTTGCGATCCGGCCGGAAACCGGTCATGGCGAGCACGAAGTCGTTGGCGATGCGCGCTGCGCCTTCCGGTCCCTGCACGACGACGTAATCTTCGCCGATTTCGCTCAGGCTCGAACCGAGGTGCAGCGTAATTTTGCCTTTGGCGATCATGCCTTCGAACAGCGGACGCACCCACGGTTTGATATGCTGCGAAATTTCCGTGCCGCGATAGACCATGTCGATTTTGGCGCCGACCCGGATCAGCTCGAGCGCCGAATCGACCGCCGAGTTGCTGCCTCCGACGATCGCCACGTTCATGCCCGCGTAAGGATGGGCTTCGCGGAAATAATGCGTCACTTTGTCTTTGTCTTCGCCGGGAATGCCCAGTTCGTTCGGATGGTCAAAATACCCCGTTGATACGACGACGCTGCCCGCTTCGTATTCGTGCTTGTGGCCTGCGCGGTCGAGCGTCTCGACGCGGAACGTGCCGTCCGATTGCGGACGGACCGAAGTCGCTTCTTCGTAAGACGAGATACGCAGGTCGTAATGGCTCGCGACTTTGCGGTAATAGGCGAGCGCTTCGTGACGGAACGGCTTTTCGTTCGGCGAGGTGAACGGCACTTCGCCGATTTCGAGCAGTTCGGCCGTGCTGAAAAATTGCATGTTCGTCGGGTACAGGTAGATGGAATGCACCACGTTATGCTTTTCGATGATTCGGACGGACAGCCCGCGGCGGCCGCATTCGATCGCGGCCGATAATCCGCACGGCCCCGCGCCGATAATCAGGACGTCTTCTTTTTCCATGGTCTTTGGTTGTTCCCCCTTGAGATGTGCTTGCTTGATACACTTGCGGCTGTTCTTATCTGTGAACAGCGTTCTTCTCCATTATCGCGCAAAGCGGCTTTTTCGTCCAACGCGCCGCGCCAAGATAACACTCTTTTTCGGAAAAAGCTTGACATTGTTTTGGCCGTTCCGCTAGAATGTGGGCAAATAGCCAGTGAAGGGAGAGAAGACCATGACTACAACTTATTCGATTGTACCGACTTGTCGTTGTCTCTCCCTGTGCCCGGCGATGCGAACGGATGAAGTCCGTCTATAGGTTTTCTTGCAAAAGAAAGCCGAAGACGGCAGTCCGCGGCGTATTCGACCGCGGATGCTGCTTCAATGCGACCTGTCGAACGCACGTTGAGGCTTATCAACGCTGCGCCGGACGGTCGAATCGGACAGCCGGGGAGAGAACTCTCCCCGGCTTTTTTGCGCCCTTTTTTGGGGCGTACCGGAGCTTGGGAGAGGCGGAGGTGCCGCAAGACCCACCCAAATCCCATTTTCCGGAGGCTTCCATGCATAAAAAAACGCAAAAAACGATCAACAAACCGATGATGAACGAATCAATAAACGAATCAATCAACAAACCGATGAACGAATCCATAAACGAATCGACGAACGAACCGACGCTCGAAAGTTTGAACAATCCGGCGGCGCAAGCCGAAGAAAGGGCGGAAGCGGCCGACTTCGGATTTCCGTTCTCGTACGGCTGGGATGCCGATTGGAACGAAGCCTGGAAGTCCGCCGGATTCGAGGCGGCCGGCTGGATTCCCGTCCGAATGACGGCCGATTTCGGCCAGCAGTTCAAGGTCGCGACCGCCGACGGCGAATGGACGGCCGAGACCAGCGGCCGACTGCGCCATATGACGCAGGGCGAAGCCGACCTGCCCGCCGTCGGCGACTGGCTCGCCGCCGAACCGCTGCCCGGCGAGCGCCGGGTACGCATTCACGGCGTGCTGCCCAGACGCGGCAAAATTTCCCGCAAAGCCGCCGGCGCTCCTGTCCGGGAACAGATGATCGCCGCGAACGTGGATACGCTGTTTCTTGTCACGTCGCTCAATTTCGATCTGAACGCGCGCCGGCTCGAACGCTATTTGATCATGGCCTGGAACTCGGGCACGCAACCAGTGATCCTGCTGAGCAAAGCGGATTTGTGCACGGCCGAGTTTCGGGCGCGCGCATTGGCCGAAGTGTCGGCGGTCGCTCCCGGCGTGCCGATCCACGTCGTCAGCGCCCAAACGGGCGAAGGGATAGCCGAAGTCGCCGCTTATTTTGCGGGCGGCCGGAGCTGCGCGCTGACCGGCACGTCCGGCTGCGGCAAATCGACGCTGACGAACCGCCTGGCGGGAGGCGACTGGCTGCGCACAGGCGGCATCCGCGAAGACGACAGCCGCGGGCGGCATACGACGACGCATCGGCAGATGGTGCCGATGCCGGGAGGCGGCGTGCTGATCGACACGCCGGGCATGCGCGAGCTGCAGCCGTGGGAAGGCGAGGAAGACGGCCTGTCCGGCACGTTCGCCGATATCGAAGTGCTGGCGCAGCGCTGCCGTTTCCGCGATTGTACCCACAAGCGCGAAGAAGGCTGCGCCGTGCAGGCGGCCGCGGCGTCCGGCGAACTCGATGCTGGACGCCTGATCGGCTACGGCAAGACGCAGCGTGAACTGGCGTTCCTCGAACGCAAAGAAAAAAGCCGCTCTTCCTCCGGCCGCTCGGCCGGAAGCGGCAAGCGGGATCGGACAGAGCGGCGGAGCCGGAACTGGATGGACGAAGAATGACGGACTAAGGACGGACTAAGGATAGCCTGACGTCAGTAAGCGGACGGAGTGAGCACTTTCTCCAGCGGAGAAGTGGCGCCGTCCGCTTGTTGGCGTTTGGCATGACGTTCGGCCGCGGTGCCTGCCGTACGCTTCGGAGCCGGCGTGCCCGCCGTTTCGCCGGCAGCGCTCTCTTTCGCCTGGGCGACCGAAGAACGGAACGGAGCGCGCTCTGCTTTGAACGCGTCGACCATGTCGAGGAACTGGTCGAACAGCAGATTGCTGTCGGTCGGTCCCGGAGCGGCTTCCGGATGGAACTGAACGGAGAACGCGGGCGCGCTTTTGTGTTTCAGCCCTTCCACGCTGCCGTCGTTGTTGTTGATATGCGTCAGAACCAGGTCCGTCTGCGCAAGGCTGTCTTCCAGCACCGAATAGCTGTGGTTCTGCGACGTGATCAGGCAGCGGTTCGCCGCCAGGTCTTTGACCGGATGGTTCGCTCCGCGGTGCCCGAACTTCAGCTTGGTCGTATCGGCGCCGGAAGCGAGCGCGAACAGCTGGTGGCCGAGGCAGATGCCGAACAGCGGCAGCTGGCCGATCAGTTGACGGACCGTCTCGATCGCTTCCGGCACGTCCTTGGGATCGCCGGGGCCGTTCGACAGCAGCACGCCGTCGGGGTTGAACCGGCGAATGTCCGCCACGTCGGCCGCATGCGGCACGACGACCACGTCGCAGCCGCGTTCGCCCAGCTCGCGGACGATGCCCGCTTTGCTGCCGTAGTCGATGACGACGATACGCTGCTTGGTGCCCGGAACGCGGTACGGACGCGGGGTCGATACCCGGCTCACCTGATCGCGGGTCACGGCGGATGCCTGCAGCTGCTCCAGCAGCTCTTCGGGGCTTGCCGTACCCGTCGTGATCAAGCCGCGCAGCGTACCGTGGTTGCGCAGGCGGCGCGTCAGCATCCGCGTATCGATATCCGCGATGCCCGGAATATCGTATTCCTTCAGCAGCGAGCCGAGATCCGAATCGGAACGCCAGTTGCTCGGCGCGTTCTCGTAGCGGCGAACGACAAAGCCGTGAATCCACGGACGCACCGCTTCGAAGTCTTCACGGTTGATGCCGTAATTGCCGATCAGCGGCTGGGTCATCGTCACGATCTGGCCGCAGTAGGAAGGATCGGAGAGCACCTCCTGATAGCCGGTAATGCCTGTGTTGAATACGATCTCGCCCGTCATTTGCTGGTCGCTGCCAAAAGAACTTCCCGTGAACAGCGTACCGTCTTCCAAAATAAGTCTGGCTTTCATGCCGATTCCCTCCTTGAGCTGCCTTCTATATATGAAGAGTTCTGAACTCTGCAAATTTATGTTTAACTAAATATACAACAATGAGAATAAATATGCAACGCAGTCGATAAAAAAAGCGGGGCTTTTCCCGCTTTATTCCGCTCGTAAAAACTTTTTGTAAAAACTTGGGCTTTCAATTTTAACGTGGTTATCCGCCTCTAACGCGCATACCCGCCGCCGTACGAGGGAGGTTCGTTCCACGCCGCCGACAGCCCTGCCGCAAAAGCAGGCTGCTCTTCCGGCATGCCGATCTCGACGTAGCGGTCTTCGGCGCAGTCGTATTCCACCAGGAACCGGTGCGGATGCGTGCACGCCATACATACGGTGCTGCCTTCCAGCAGCAGCTTGCCCGGCTCTTTGGAGACCAGCTTCATCCAGGCGACCGGTCCACTGATGTAACGCGCTCCGTCCGGGCCGAAAGCGCCCGTGCACTGGAAAGTCCGGAAGCAGTGCCCGCAGAGGCAATCTTTTTTCAAGAACATGACCGTGTCTCCTTTCATGCGTGTATTTGGACTTGATTTTGCTTGATTTGGACTTGATCGACGTGCTGTACAATTTTACACTTGACAAGATATTACCACGGGTTTTTTCATTGAAACCTTTCTCGCGAAAAACAGACAAATAATAGGGGAACTAAGTATGGAAAACAGACCGAAGATTTAAACAGGGGAATTGAAGGGTACTTATAAAAATGGGCGACAGGCCCGGCAAAGGAGTGACAGCGAGCGATGAAACTGAAGACGCAGCGATGTACCGGAGATCAGGTACGGTTGGATCACATTCATACGGATTACCGGGCGGACGAACGTCCGGGCGACGACGAGATCGAAGCGAAAAAGAAAAAATTGAGCCGCCGCCTCGAACATTTGCAGGAAAAATTGTTTTCGTCGCGCAGCAGAGCTGTCCTGTTCGTGTTTCAGGGCATGGACTGCAGCGGCAAAGACGGCACGATCAACCACGTTTTTTCCCAGGTCAATCCGCAGGGCGTGCTCTCGCACAGTTTCAAAGCGCCTACCGACGAGGAACTGGGCCACGACTACTTATGGAGAGCGCATCGCCAGGTGCCGGAACTCGGCTATATCGGAGCGTTCAACCGTTCGTACTACGAAGACGTGCTGATCAGCCGCGTGCACGGAACGATCGAAGACAAGCGCGCGCGCAAGCGGTTCGGGCAGATCAACAACTTCGAGAAGATGCTGATGGAAAACGGCGTGACCGTCGTAAAAATCTTTTTGCATATTTCGAAAAAATTCCAGCTCGACAAATTGATCGCCCGTATCGAAAATCCGCATAAAAACTGGAAGTTCGATCCCAGCGACCTCTCCGAACGCAAACATTGGGACAAGTACCAGGCCTGCTACGAAGACGTGCTGACGGAATGCGCGAGCAAAAAGCTGCCGTGGCACGTCGTTCCCGCCGACGATCGGGCGATGCGGGATCTCGCGGTGCTGCAAATCGCGGTCGATACGCTGGAAGATCTGGACCTCGAATTCCCGCCGCCGGTGCCGGAGCTTCAGAACCTGCTGCCGGAACTGTACCGGGAAAGAGACGGGAAATCTTCCAAAAGCAAGTAATTCAGGCAAAAGACAATGACGACCGCAGCCAAACCGCAGACGTCGGCGTTCGGACAGCCGATACCGTGCGGAAAGATTGACCGTGCGGTTTTTCGGATGACCGGACCGTCGATTGCCGCTTCAATAGCGAACGCTTACATGGCGGAGTCAGATGTGCTAAAAATTTAGCAAGGAACTTGCCAAACAAATTGAACTTGCTAGCAAAAAGCGTTACAATCGAAGAGTAAACATTTTGTTCACTAATTTGTAAAAAGTATTGTACCGGCATTTGAATCGGCTTTTGCAAACATAATACGGAGGGTGGCAGCGATGGCGAAACAGTTTTCGAGCACGCACGAGCCATGGGAAAAGTATTACGGTCCGAATCTCGGATACGTACAGGAGCAATACGAACGTTATCAGGAGAATCCGGAATCGGTGGAACCTTCCTATCGGGAGTTGTTCGAACGCTTCGGCGCACCGCCTCAGCATCGCGCTTTGGGACTTTCGGCCCCTGCCGAAACCAGTCAAACGGGCTTTGATTCGCAATCATTAAAGAAAGCGGTTGCAGCAAGCAAGCTGGTATGGAACATTCGCACTTACGGCCATTTGGCCGCGGATATCGATCCGATCGGACTTGACGAGAAACCCAAAGTATCGTTCCTCGAACCGCAGGAAGTCGGTCTCACCGAACAGGATCTGGCTTCGCTGCCGGCTTCGCTGATCTGGGACGACGCTCCGCAGGACGTTTCGAACGGACTGGACGCGATCCGCAGGCTGCGGGAAATTTATACCGGTACGACCGCGTATGAGTTTTCGCATGTGCACGACGAGAAAGAACGCGATTGGCTGAATCAGCAGGCCGAAGAACGCCAGCATTCCGCCAAGGAATTGTCCCCGGAAGAACGCAAGACGCTGCTTGAGCGCCTCGTGCAGGTCGAACAGTTCGAAGAGTTCCTGCATAAGACGTTCGTCGGCCAGAAACGGTTTTCTATCGAAGGCATCGACATGCTCGTGCCGGTTATGGACGAGCTTGTACACGGCTTCTCCGAAGCGGGAGCGGAACACGTCCTGATGGGCATGGCCCACCGCGGACGCCTGAACGTGCTTGCGCACGTGCTCGGCAAGCCGTACGGGCGCATTTTCTCGGAATTCCATCATGCGCCGAACAAGGACGTCATGCCGTCGGAAGGCTCGATGGGCATCAACTTCGGTTGGACCGGAGACGTCAAATACCATTTGGGCGAGAAAAGAGCGATCGGCGATCAGGGCAAGACGCGCCTGACGCTTGCGAACAACCCGAGTCACCTGGAGTACGTCGATCCGGTTGTCGAAGGCTTCGCTCGCGCGGCCCAGGAAGACCGGAGCGTACCCGGTTATCCGAAGCAGAACACGAACGCCGCGGCTTCGATCCTCGTGCACGGCGATGCGGCTTTCCCGGGCGAAGGAGTTGTGGCGGAGACGCTTAACTTCAACCAGCTCCCGGGTTACCAGAATGGCGGAACGGTACATATTATCGCCAACAACCGGCTCGGTTTCACGACCGAAAGCGGCGATTCCCGTTCTACGCATTACGCAAGCGACTTGGCCAAAGGCTACGAAATCCCGATCGTGCACGTGAACGCGGATGATCCGGATGCGTGCATCGCGGCAGCGCGCCTGGCGTGCGAATACCGCATGACGTTCAAAAAAGATTTCGTGATCGACCTGGTCGGCTACCGCCGATACGGTCACAACGAGACGGACGATCCCGAAACGACCCAACCTCTCGTATACAAAAAGGTTCGGGAACACGATACGGCTGCGGCCGTTTTTGCAAAAAAATTGCATGAAAGCGGTGTGATTGGGGCCGACGGACTGGCAGAGCTGCGCGGCAAGATCAACGACGTGTTCAAGCGCGAGTACGAAGAGATGAAGAGCGGCAAGCAGGGCGAGAGCCATCCGTTCCCGTTCGCTTCCAGCATCGACGAGACGCCGCTCGAATCCGTCAGCACGGCTGTCGAACTCGGCAAGCTGCGCTCGATCAACGAGAATCTGCTCAAGCGCCCGGACACGTTCAACACGTATCCGAAGCTTGAACGCATTCTCCAGCGCCGTCTGACCACGCTCGACGAAGGCGAGAAAGTGGACTGGGGCCAGGCCGAGACGCTGGCGTTCGCGACGATTCTGTCCGACGGCACGCCGATCCGCATAAGCGGCCAGGATGTGGAACGCGCGACGTTCGCGCATCGCAATCTCGTGCTCCACGACGCCAAGACCGGCGAGACGTTCTGTCCGCTGCATGTGCTGCCGGAAGCGAACGCTTCGTTCGCTATCCATAACAGCCCGCTGTCCGAAGCTTCGGTTATCGGCTTCGAATACGGCTACAACGTCTATTCGCCGCAGACGATGGTAATCTGGGAAGCCCAATACGGCGATTTCGCCAATGCGGGCCAGGTCCTGATCGACCAATTCGTCCTGCCGGGACGTTCCAAGTGGGCGCAGAAGTCGAGTCTGGTCATGCTGCTCCCGCACGGTTACGAAGGGCAGGGACCGGAGCACTCCAGCGCGAGACTGGAACGGTATCTGCAGCTGGCCGGCGAGAACAACTGCACCATCGTGACGCTGACGAGCGCGGCGCAGTATTTCCACCTGCTGCGCAGACAAGCGGCCATGACGAACCGCGAAGACGCCAAGCCGCTGATCGTGATGTCGCCGAAGAGCCTCATCCGCAATCCGCGCGTCGCTTCGCCGGCTGCCGATTTCACGGACGGAGCCTTCCGCGCGACCGTGGAACAGCGCGGCCTCGGGGAAGCGCCCGATCGCGTAACGCGGGTGCTGCTGACGGGCGGCAAGATCGCAGTCGAGCTCGAAGACACGATCGAGAAAGATCCGGAAGCCGACTGGAGCTGGCTGCACATCGTCAGAGTCGAGCAGCTGTATCCGTTCCCGGCACGGGAAGTGTCCGCTTTCCTGGAGCGATTCCCGAATCTGGAAGAGATCTACTGGGTTCAGGAAGAACCGCATAACATGGGCGCCTGGCGCTATATCGAACCGAATATCCGGGCCGTCGCTCCAAAAGGAATCGAAGTGACGTACACGGGAAGACCGGAACGTTCCAGTCCGGCAAGCGGCTACCAGCACATCCATACTTTCGAACAGCAAAAGATCATCCAAACGGCCCTGGGCCAAAATTCATCCAAAAAAAATCAAATGAGTTTGGGGAGGTAGCGCTGTGAGCGACATTAAAGTACCGGAAATGGGAGAGTCCGTCACCGAAGGCACGATTTTGCGCTGGACCGTGGCTGAAGGAGATGCCGTACAGCAGGGTGACGTACTGCTGGAGCTCGAGACAGACAAGGTTAACCTGGAAGTGAGCGCGGAATCGAGCGGCCTGCTCGAAACGCTGCTGCGCCAAGAAGGCGACACCGTTCAAGTCGGCGAAGTCATCGGCCGTATCCGTACGGGCGACGGCGCTTCGTCGACGACGGGCACCGCTTCGGCTCCGATCGGCGAAGAGAAAGCTTCCGCCGCGCCGACGCCGGAAGCGGCCGCTCCGTCCGCTTCGCTGGCGACCAGCCCCAAAGCCGCGGAAGCGGTCAGCCCGCCTCCTGCGGAAAGCGGCGACGCCTCGGCCAAAGCTTCCCCGGGCGCGCGCAAGCTTGCGCGCGAACGCGGCGTCGAGCTCGGCAGCGTGCCGAGCGCCGACCCGATCGGCCGTGTCTATGCCGGCGACGTGAAATCGTTCGCCGAAGGCGGCCCGGCCGCCCAGAATCCGTCGGCGCCTCAGCCGCCGAGCGCGCCGGCCCCGAAACCGGCCGCCGCGCCCAAAGCAGCCTCGGCACCCGCGGCCAATGATCCGCTGAAGCCGATCGAGCGCCAGCGCATGTCGCGCCGCCGTCAGACGATCGCTACCCGCCTCGTCGAAGCCCAGCACAACGCCGCGATGTTGACGACGTTCAACGAAGTGGATATGACCGCGATCCTCGACGTGCGCAAACGTCGCAAAGACGCGTTCAAACAAAAATTCGATGTGAACCTCGGCTTCATGTCGTTCTTCACCAAAGCGGTAGTCGGCGCGCTCAAAGCGTTCCCGGCCGTGAACGCAGAGATCGACGGCGATGAAGTGGTATACAAGAAATTTTACGATATCGGCATTGCCGTATCCGCCAAAGAAGGACTTGTTGTGCCGGTCGTACGTGACGCGGATCGACTGGGCTTCGCCGAAATCGAGAAATCGATCGCGGGCCTGGCTACCAAAGCTCGTGACAACCAGCTTGCGTTGTCCGATCTGCAGGGCGGTACGTTCACGATTACGAACGGCGGCGTCTTCGGCTCCCTGCTGTCCACGCCGATTCTCAACGCGCCGCAGGTCGGCATTCTGGGCATGCACAAGATTCAGCTGCGTCCGGTTGCGATCGACGCGGAACGGATGGAGAATCGCCCGATGATGTACGTGGCGCTTTCTTACGACCACCGCATCATCGACGGTTCGGAAGCGGTTCGCTTCCTCGTCAAAGTCAAAGAACTGCTTGAAGATCCGGAATCGCTCCTGATCGAGAGCTAAGCCGACGTCCTGCTTGGATATAGGCATACAGAAAAGCCCTTTTCGAACGTTGCGTTCGAGAAGGGCTTTTTTTGTTGTGTAGGATGCGTTATCTTTTTCAGTTACTTTTTCAGTTATTATAGAAGAAAGACGGTGGGAAAGCCGCGGATCAGGACAAGTCCGGACGTGCTTTCTTCGTACCGCGATAGTATCGATACAAGTGAACGGTAATGATTTTGACGACCATATAAGAAGGAATCACGATCAGAATGGCGATAAATCCTCCGATCGCTCCGCCGCTGAGCAGCAGGAACACGGTAGTCAACGGATGAATATCGAGCGCCGATCCGTAAATGACCGGAGACAGCAGGTTGTTGCGCAGCATTTGCCCCAATACGATAACGAGAATGATCCAGATCACCGAAGCGGGAGAATCGATAAAGCCGACGATCACGACCGGAATCGCACCCAGGTACACGCCGATATAAGGGATCATATCTGTCAGTATAATGAACAGCACGAGCAGCAGCGGATACGGAATGCCGATAATCAAAAAGCCGATCAGGTCGAATACGCCGACGCACGCCGCCAACATCACTCTCCCTACGATAAAACCGCTCAGCGCGCCGTCAATAGCCATCGCCATCTGGCGGAAAGTGGGCCGATATTTGAAGGGAACGGCTTTCAGCAGGAAGGCATAGCCTTTTCGATCGTCTTTTAACATGAAGTACAGAATCATCGGAACGACCGAGACGACGAGAAAGATCCAAGCGACCACGGAAAAAGCGCTGCTGAGCGAATTCGTGGCGGAATTGATGAAGTTTTCCAAATAACCCGATAACTGCTGCGGCAGATCGATCCCTACATCGATATCGTTGATCGGCGTGCCCCAGATTTCCTGTTCCTGCAAATGCAGCATCAGTCTTTGAAGTTGATCGGAGAAGTTCTGGGCCAACTGCGGCAGGTTACTGTTGAAATTCACAAACTGCGAACGCAGAATCGGCCATACCCAAATCGCGAATCCGGCAAAGATGCCTACGGCAGCCGCATAAAGCATCAGAATCGACCAGGGACGCACGATATGCCATTTATTCAGCCTGCGGATAATCGGCCTGAACAAATAGTAGAGGAATAAAGACATCACTATAGGAAAGAAGATTAAGCTGAAAGCCGCTTTGAGAGGAGCGAGGATACCCGGAATCTGCGTTAAAAGAAAAAGGATGACAAGAACGAAAATAATATGTAAGCTTATTCGAGCGAAGCGGTCGGACTTAAACATGGAAGCCTCCTTCGTTAAATTGAAAATTATGTAATAAGTTTGAAAAGAAAGCGTTTCATTTACGAATCTAAAGCTTATTAATAGATGTACACTTTGTTTGTGGCGCTCAACTCACCTTGTGTATCATTATAACTCAAGATCGTTTTTTGTACTTCTTCACTGGCGATAAACTTGCCGAATGAGTTCGAAGATAAGGTACGCAGAAAAAAACGAGAAAAGTTTGAAAAAGGGGTTGCGCACTTAGCAAGCAGGTGATAAGATATAAATCTAGTCGCCGAGCAAATGCTTGCTTGACGGAATGTCGAGAAGGCATGACGGTGATTTGGATAGAGTAAGATCTCAGTAGATGATAAGTTTGTTCTTTGAAAACTGAACAGTGAGTAACGAGAATCACGGAACCCAGTCGGGCCAAGTGATTCGAGGAACCGCGCTTAGCGAAGGGTTTTGATCTTCGGATCTGAATCTCTGAAACTTCAGCACGGTTTAGAGTGAATATAGGGAATGCAAATTCCCGCCAGCCGGAACGAAAATTGCTGACCCCTTTGGGCAAAGCGATTTGCAGTTCCAGCGTCTAGCTAGAACGAGCACATGGTGCTTTCTTTAAAAAGCGAAGATCAAGTGACCGCTTGGTTCAAAGCCTTGGCCCTAAGGGTTCCGGCTTTGAAGTCGCGGTTGCGAAAGTGTTCGCAACTTAATGGAGAGTTTG